>JACRUD010000003.1 GCA_014304875.1 Vulcanimicrobiota bacterium | reverse complement strand
GGCGGTGACGTTCGAGCACACCTGGAACGGCATTATCGTCACGGAGCGCGTGAAACGCATAATCGACATCGCGGCGTCGAACAAAGGTCGGTCCACGTTAATCGCCCCCATCGATCTGTTGCAGGCCATGATCACGGAAGGCCGGGGCATAGCGGCGCGCGTGCTCGCCGACCTGGCCGTCGGCGCGGCGTCCACCGGGCGGACATAGCGTGCACTTGTTCCATACCGTGACCCTGTTCGTGCTGGCATTGGTGCAAAAGCTCGGGTACGCCGGAATTTTTCTGGGCATGTTCGGCCAAGCGGTGGGCGTGCCGCTGCCCAGCGAGGTCGTGCTTTCTTTCGCCGGGTATCTGGCCTCGGCTCACGCCTTGACTTTGCCCGCGGCTATCGCCGCGGGGACCGCCGGCGACATGGGTGGCGCGCTGCTAGCGTACGCGATCGGATACTACGGCGGACGGCCGTTTCTCTTGAAGTACGGCCGGTACGTGTTCGTACGGCATCGCGAGATCGAACGTGCCGAGCGATGGTTCGCGCGGTTCGGGTCGCGGGCGGTGTTGATCTGCAAATTGCTGCCGGGCATTCGGGCCTTCGGTTCGTTTCCGGCGGGCATGGCAGAAATGCCGGTCGGAATCTTCCTCGGATACACGGCGCTTGGTTCGATAATCTGGTGCATCGCCTTTGGGTCGCTGGGATATACCTTGGGCAGGAATTGGGACGTGCTGGCCGTTTACTTGCGGCCGTTCTCCTTGATTCTGCTCGCGATGCTTTTGGCCGCCGTCGTCTTATGGATATGGTCGCACTTCCGCGCCGAACGGAGTCGCGCCTAAAGCCCGCCGCCACGACTTAGGCGCGTTTGGCGTCCGGCCGCTGGCCCGAGAAGATGGTCCTGCGCCGGAACCGGCAGTAAGGCGTGATGTCGGCGACGTCGAAGGAACACCGCATCGTGAACATCCCACCCGCTTCCAGGGCAGATGGTCCGGCCCAGGCGTTGGAAGATCAACTCGAGCGGCTGCCGGCCGAGCCCGGCGTCTACCAGATGATCGACGCCGGCAGACAGGTGCTCTACGTCGGCAAAGCCGTCGACTTGCGTTCGCGGGTGCGTTCCTACTTCCAATCCAGCCGCGTTCACCAGTGGCGCACCGACGCGATGGTAGAACGTGTCGTCGAGATCCGGACGATCATCGTCAAGAACGAGGTCGAGGCTCTGCTGTTGGAATGCAATCTCATCAAACAGCATAAACCGCCCTTCAACGTACGCCTCAAGGACGACAAGAAGTACCCATTTCTCAAGGTGACCTTAGGTGAGCCGTTCCCTCGGGTCATTTTTACGCGCACCGTCGTGCAGGACGGTGGCCGCTACTACGGTCCGTTTACGAACGCCGGAGTGTTACGCGATTCCATCGAACTGATCCGCCGCGTCTTCCCATTACGGACCTGCAAACAGGACATCGGAATCAAGTACCGGCGACCTTGCCTTCAGTACCACATCAAGCGTTGCATGGCGCCGTGTGCCTTCTTGCAGACCGAACAAGAGTACAACGCCATCGTCGGCGACGTGCTGCTCTTCTTGGAGGGGCGACATGACGTGCTCGTCCGCCGCTTGGAAGGCCAGATGCGGCAAGCGTCCGAGGGCCTTGCCTTCGAACACGCCGGTCGCCTGCGCGATCGCATCGCCGACCTCAAGCGGGTCATGGCGCGTCAGGAAGTCGTGTGGCGCAGCCAGATCGACATGGATCTCATCGCGGGGGCCCACGGTCAAGGAGTGTCGGCCGTCGAGATATTCTTCGTGCGCGGCGGAAAGTTGATCGGCCAAGAGCATTTCATCGTCGAGGGAACGCAGGGACGCGATCCGGGCCACATATTCTCCCAGTTCCTCGCTCAATTCTATGCCCAGGGTGCGCGCATCCCCAAAGAGATCATGGTGGAGACAGCCATCGCCGATGCCCCCGAAAACGAACGGGCTCTCTCCGGCATGCGTGGGAACCGCGTGCGCATCGTCGTGCCGTGGCGCGGTCAACGCGCCGACTACATGCGCAAGGTCAAACGCAACGCCGAACAGCATCTGGCCGACTTTCTCAGCAAAACCTCGGTGGCAGCGGAGCGCGCGGCCTTGGCGCTCGAGGAGCTCGCGGCCGGCCTGAACTTACCGGCTTTGCCGCAGCGCATCGAGTGTTTCGACATCTCGCACGTCCAAGGGACCAACGTCGTCGGGTCCATGGTCGTGTTCGAAGACGGCTGCCCCAGTAAGTCCGAGTACCGTCGCTTCAAGATCCAAGGCGCCGAAAAAAACGATGACTTCGCCAACATGGCGCAGATGCTGCGTCGCAGGTTGCGCTATCTGGACCCGAACCAAGCTGCCGGCGGCGCGATGCCCGGGCGCGAAAAAAAGTTCGCCCGACGCCCGAGCTTGTTGCTCATCGACGGCGGCCGCGGTCAGCTAAGCGCGATCGGCGATGTTTTGCGGGAAATGGATCTCGTCGCCCTGCCGGTCGTCGCACTCGCCAAACAGTTCGAAGAGGTGTATTTGCCCGACGAGGCAGAGCCGGTGCTTTTCGCCCGCAACTCTCCCGCCTTGCACCTAATCCAGCGCATTCGCGACGAGGCCCATCGCTTCGCGGTGACGTATCACCGGACGCTGCGCGGGAAAGGCCAAGTCGCTTCGGCGTTGGACGATCTTCGCGGCGTCGGTCCGGCTCGTCGCAAGACTCTTGTGGAGAAGTTCGGATCCGCATCCGCCGTGCGGCGGGCGTCCGTTTCTCAGTTGGAGACCGTCCCCGGTATAAGCCCAGCTCTCGCTCGATCCATTCACGATTCGCTGCAAGACCCGACGATCGATCTGGCAGTTCAAGGACGCGATTGAGCCGGCCGTTAGGCGGATGGACCTAAAGGTCCGTGGCTACATACGCTTTCCAATGGTGGGGATCTCATAAAGGGCGCCTCCTTCGGCGTTATGAATGAGGCGCCATGAGGTTTTTGCTCCGGGTCATCGTGAATGCCGTAGCGCTCTTGGCGTTGTCTTACCTGCAGTTCATGAACATCCACGTCAACGGAATCGAGGCGGCCTTGATCGGTGGGGCGGTGCTGGGCTTGGCAAACGCCATCGTCCGTCCGATATTGGTCACGCTCAGCTGCCCGCTCGAAATCCTGAGCCTAGGGTTATTCACCCTAGTCATCAACGGAATCATCTTCTACGCGGTGCTCAGGCTGGTGCCCGGATTCATCGTTCCGAACTATTGGGCCGCCTTTTGGGGCGCGATCGCGATGTCGGTCATTTCTTGGATAATCTCGCTCCTGGTCCCCGAGCGAGAGCGCTCGGTTCGGCGCGTTCGCTAGCCGAGGCAAGGGGAACCATCAGCGACGAACGGCCGTTCTTGTAAATGGAAGCCCGATATTGTATGATTGGGCTCGCATGGGGGCGTCACGGTTTCGACGGGTTGTGCCCAGGCGAAGGAAGCAGGCGGAGTTCCGAGCCCTCCTTAAACGATCGGACAACGTATAAACGCAAACAGCGAATACGCACTCGCAGCCTAATCTAGGCTAGCACGGTTGCAGGGCAACGGCTCCATCACGGGCCTGCAAACGTCACATAAGATGGATACCGAGCGCAGATATCTCGATGCGTTCGGGAATCAAACCGAGGTTGGCGGAAGCGGTAATCTCGCTCGGGAGAGTACGCGGCCGCGACAACAAAGCCCGAGCTAAGCCTGTAGATGCTTTCGTGGGGGTCTTCTCGGACACCGGTTCAACTCCGGTCGCCTCCACCAATTTTGTCCTTCGGGGGGAAGCCTCTATCCAGTCGATGTCACGCTGGATGTGCTTCTGGACGGCGATCGCGACTTGCATCGTCGTTCTGTCCGCCGGTTGCAGCCGCCGTGCCCAGGTGGCGATGCCGCGTCAAATCACCCTATATTACTGTAAAGCAGGCAGCGGTGCGCTCGTGCCGATGAAGTATACGGCTGACGCTGCTATGTCTGGCAGCGCGTTGGAAAACTATGCGGTCGATCAATTGCTGTCGGGACCGGCTGCAGGCCAGGATGCGCTAGTTCTATTTCCCGCCGGCACCCGGGCGGTTGTCACTCAATCCGGCGGGACGGCAATCGTCGACCTCAAAGGCCCCTTGACTCGGCCGCTTCGCATCGGCGCGAGCGATGAAATCGCGCTCTTTAAGTCGTTGACCTACACTCTGACTGATTTACCGGCCGTCAAGAACGTGCAAGTGCTCATCGATGGGCACCGCTCGGCGGTTCTGCCGGGCGGCGGCTTCGAACTTGACGAACCGCTGACACGAGAGACCTTCGCTCAGTGATCGCTCGTCGGGCGCGTTGTTGGTGTGCCGCCGCCTGCGCGTTGCTGTGCCTGGCTGGCACCGCTCCGGCAGCCTCGGCCGCCGTCGGGCGGTCCGCGAACGGTGGCCAAGCGCCTTTTCAGCTGACCAGCGCTCAAGTCTGGGTTGCCGGCCGGCAGATCCCCTTCGCACAACTAGGCCTCGCCTACGGCGATCCGGTGGCTGCGGTCGACGATCCCGGAACCGTGGCTATGCTCGAGGCCGTCGGGGCTCGGGCACAGTGGCAACCGGGGACGAGCTTCGTCGCTATTACCCGAGCCGATGGCAGACTTGTCACATTCACGCTGGGAAGCAACGCCGTTTCCGTCGACGGATCGCCAACCGGAATTCCCTTTGCACCCTTCAGCCGCGCCTCGACCGTGTATCTGCCACTTGAATCCTTGGGCAAGGCGCTGGGCTTGGGCGTCAGGGGTTTTCGCGGCGGCTACGTCTTCGTTCCGCAAATCGTGTCGCTACGTCACTCCGCAGATCGGCGGCGCACCATCATTTCGCTGACGGCGTCTGCGCCGCTCGACTGGCAAAGCCGATACGATGCGCGCAAGCGGCTGCTGACGCTTGCGTTTCGAGGTTTCGCAAGCGAGGTCTCGGGAGTGCTTCCCGTGTCAGGCGGTCAGGTGACACGCGCGACGCTGTGGGCGAGCGGCCCGCCCGGCTATCCCACGACGGCTCTAACGCTGAAGCTGAACCCAAAAGTCGAGTTCGCGGCGCACAGAGGGTCCGACCGGGTGAGCGCTGACATTATCTTAAGCCGCGATAAGAACGCTCTCGTCAAGCGGGCGCCTTCGCGGCGTGTTCAGGACCTAGGGAGCGCCCGATTGGTTCCGGCTAAGGTGCAGTCTTCCGCGGAGCCGACGGCGCGGTCGACCGTCCAGCCGACGGCCGAACCGGCTGCGGAGCCGACGGACTCGTCCAGTGCGACGGACGACGGCCAGTCGTCCTCGCCGAGTCCGTTGCCGGCCTTCTCGCAGTCGCCTGGCCCCGGCCCCCAAAGCCCCAACGCCGGCGATCAAAAAATTTCCAACATCGGCCTTTTGGAGACCGCGACCGGAACCAGACTAACCTTCACCGTCAGCGGGCCGGTGACGTATTCCTGGCACCGCCTTGCCGACCCGGACAATCGCTACTGGGTCGATGTAGACCGCGCGATTCTGATCGGACCAGCGCAAGTCCTGATGTCGAAGCTGTCGTTTATCAAGAGCATCAAAGTGAGCCAGCACGAGATCGTGCCCGAGCACGTCGTGCGCATTTCGATCGTTCCGACGCAGGCTATCGACGTGCGGGTTGGGCCGGTCGACGTGTCTCCCAACACGCTGGCGGTTGACATCCAAAGCGCGCCGCCTGCCGACGGCGCACCGACATCCGGCAACGGGTCGTTTGCGATGCCTTCGGTATCCCGGACGCTTCCAACCGCGCGTCATGCGGCCACGCGCGGCGACTTCATCGTCATCGACCCGGGCCATGGCGGCAACGACCCCGGGGCGATTCCGATTCCGAACGGTCTGGTCGAGAGCCATGTGACTCTCGAAGTGTCCAAGCGGGTGCAACAAGGGTTGCGCAAGCTCGGCTGGCACGTCGTTCTGACGCGTGACGGGGACTACGAAGTCGGGGACCCTAAGGGCCCGGATCGCCAAGAATTGCAGGCCCGCTGCGACATAGCCAACGCGGGCGGAGCCCGGCTGTTCATCAGCATCCATGCCAACGCCTCAGCTTCATCGAGCGCCCCGCACGGCGCGACGACATATTACTGGCGGTCCGATAGCCGCTCCCTGGCGCGGACCCTTCAGCACGATTTCGTCGCGGCGACGGGCCTTTCCGACGACGGCGTGCAGCGAGCTCGCTTTTGGGTCGTCCGCCACACGGACATGCCCTC
>JACRUD010000187.1 GCA_014304875.1 Vulcanimicrobiota bacterium | reverse complement strand
CCTTGAGTTCATAGCCGCCCAAGCACGGTTCGCCAAGGGCTCTTGCGCCCATGCTGTTGTCGAAACGAAGACTTCGCGCCTTTAGTCTGAGTAATGCGGCCTGACGCGCGCCTTTCGGGGAAGAATCACGACCCTGCGCTCGCTGCCGAAGCCGGTGCTTTCGGTCGCGAGATCCCGGCTATTCGCGAGCGCCATGTGAATGATGCGCCGTTCGGACGCCGGCATCGGTTCCAATTCCAAGGCGTGGCCTTCGCGCAACACCCGCTCGGCGCAGCGTTGGGCGATTGATCGCAGCGTCGCGGCGCGGCGCGCGCGATAGCCCTCTATGTCGACCGAAAAAAACACGTCGCGGCAGTCGTCGTTGCGCATAGCGGCGTTGGTGATGGCCGAGCGCGCGTCCAAAGTCGCGCCGTGCTTTCCTATCAATATCGCGAGTTCGTCTTCGCGCTGATCGTCGCCGCGCTGGTGCCAGTCGTGCGCGGTCCCTTGCGCGGACCGGCGCAAGGAACGGATGTCGATCGTGATCTGCGTTCCGTCTCGAGCGGGTTCGGCGCCCCCGAACGACAGCCGGGCCGGCAATCCGAAGCCGCGGATCAGTCCAGCCAGAAACGCCAGAGCATCCTTGAGGGTCGGGCGCAGATCCGGCGGGCACTCCGGCCGGCGCGCCCGTTGGTCGGCGTCGGGTCGATCCAAATCGCGTCCGACGGGCCGGCTCGATCTCGAGCGCTGATCTGCGCCAAGACGGTTTTCTGGCCGCGCCGCCCGCCGGCCGGGCGCCCCCTGGCGAAAAGATTGCGACTCGAATCCGTTCATCGGCTTTCCTGCGCCCCTCTGCCCGTTTTCTTCCCGGCGTTCCGCGCCGACACGGTCGCGCCGGCCCGCGCCGCGCCGTTTATGGCCGCCCCGCTCTGCACCGCTGCGAGCTTGCGCACCTTTGCGCCGCACGCCTCGCACTTGCCTTTTGCAACGGTAAGCGGGCGCTTGCATTGCGGACACGCTGACGGGTAGCCAGCCAGCGTGGCCGGCGTTTCCGGAGGGGGCGCCGGAATGCGCGACGGCATGCGCATCACGTACCACTGCTGCAGTAGAGTCAAGATGTTGAACCCGAACCAGTAAAGCACGAACGCCGCCGACCACGATTTGCCGATGAAGAGCAAAACAACCGGCATGATGATGGCCTGCATCTTCATCATCTGCTTTTGTTGCGGGTCGGCAGATGCGGTCGGCGTCACGAGCGTGTAGAAATACATTGACACGACGTACGCCAGCAACAGGATCTTGTCGGAAGAGAATAAGTCGTGCGCCATCCACTGCGGAAATCTCTGGGAAAGCGGCGAGCCGATCCACAGCCAGTGGGCATTTTTGAAATGATCGTTGTTCAGCGCAATCGCGTGGTACACGCCCCACATAACCGGCAGCATGGCGAGCAGCGGTAAACAGCCGCCCAACGGATTGACGCCGTGCTCCCGAAAGAGCGCCATCTGCTCTTCCTGAAGCTTTTTCGGATCGCCCTTGTGCTTGGCTTGCAGCCGCTTGACGTATGGCTGAAGGGCCTGCATCTCTCTACCGGATTTTATCTGCTTCAGGTACAAAGGAGCCAGACCCACGCGGACGATGACGGCCAAAGCCAGCATCGACCAGCCGTAGTTGTGGGTGACCCCGTTGATGAGGTTGATGAGGCCGGCAAGCCAGTTGCCGATGATATCGATCGGATTGACGACCGCCAAGAGAAGCGACAGATGCAAGGGGGTTTCGGCTTCCTTTCAGCCGCTGGAGCAGCGGCTAGGGCGGCTTTTCTGACCGGGGAGCGGATCAAAGCCCCCCGGATGCCAGGGCCCGCAGCGCAGTAAACGCCGCGCGAGCAATCGCAGCCCGCGAACGGCGCCATACCGCTCGATCGCCTGCGCCCCGTATTCCGAGCAGCTAGGCGAAAAGCGGCAGGCGGGCGGCAGCCGCCTGGAAACGGTTCGCTGGTACGCGCGAATTGCCCACACGAGCACGCTCACGCGCTAAGAAGCGACTCGGGCCAGGACGTCCATGAGCTGGCGCCTTAGTTCGGCGAAGGATAGGGCCGCCGCCTTCGGCCGGCAATGCAACACGTAGCGCTTGGGCGCCAAGCTCTGTGGAGAGCCCTCCAAGATCGCCTTGCAACGACGGCGCAGCTGGTTGCGCGTCACCGCTTTGCCGACTTTCTTGGTGATGACGATGCCGACTTCCGGCACGTTCGCGGCGTCGCGCCGGTGCGTCAGAGCGAAAAGCGACAGCGTCGGCGAGGAGGCCCGGTGGCCGCGGCCCATGACGGTCGTAAAAGCTTTGCGGCCTCGCAAACTGCGAAAGCACCGCACCGACCGCGACCCTCTTAGTCGGGGGTGAGCCGCTTGCGGCTTTTTCGCCGTCGCGCGGCGAGAACGCGACGGCCGTTCTTCGTCGCCATCCGAGCGCGGAAGCCGTGGGTGCGCTTGCGGCGCCGGTTATGAGGTTGATACGTGCGCTTCACGAGGCTTATGCTCTCCTGTGCCCGGGATAAACGACCTTCACATCGGCCTTTCGGTCCGAGCTTATAGCTGCGACGGCTCCCGCCCGCATTCGTCGCGGCCCTTTGCGCCACCTCGCCTTTGCGAAGCGGTGCACGCAGCGGTGCATAGATTGGTTGGCGGCGCCGCGCTACGACGGCGATAAAACGTAGTCCCCGCCTGCAACGGCTTAGCGGCGACGGCAAGGCGGCTCGGCTTTATGCACATGTGTGTATAATATTGTGCATAACGTTGCAGCGCCCGCAATCCCCGCAACCATGCGGGCTGGCGCGAGGGATCGAGCCGCCCAAATAAACTTTCCGAAGCGTTTTCGGCTTGCCGGACACGACCGTCGCCCGGCAAGCGTCTCGCCCCGCACCTTACGGTTCAAGGCTTGCCCCAAACGTTACAAACGATGCTCCACAGTCCCGACATTTGCGCTGTGGATATGTGCATAAGAAATACCAAAAAGTGCTGAAGGAATCGTTGTTTAGGCCCGCAAAACCGCGACGCCCATTCGGTCCGGACTACGACGCGGACCGCATTTCTTTTGAACCGAGGTTGGCGGGATGGACACAGCGACGATCGCCGGGAGGAACGAAGATTACCTCTGGCAGAGCTGCTTGGAATCTTTGGAAAACAAGTTGACAAAGCCGATTTTCGAGATGTGGATCAAGCCGATGCGCATGCAGCGGCTGACGACCGACGAGATCACACTCACCGTCTGGAACACGTTCGCCAAAGACTGGGCGGAAAATCGCCTCAAAGGTACGATCGTCGGCTCGCTTGCCGAAGTTTTGGGCTCGCCGATCAACGTGCGGTTCGTCGTCGACGATTCGGCGCCGGCCGATCAGGCGCCAGACCTCGCGCCGCCTCGCCCGGCGCCGCGCGCTGACAAGGAGGCGGAGCGGCCCGGCGCCGTCTTCGCCCAGTACCACGACCTCCGCCAAGGGCTCAATCTACGCTACACGTTCGAGCAATTCGTCGTTGGAGGGACCAACCGCTTCGCACATGCCGCCGCGCAAGCGGTGGCCGACGCGCCCGCTCGCGCCTACAACCCGCTATTCATCTACGGGGCCGTCGGCCTCGGCAAGACGCACCTCATGCACGCCATCGGCCATCGCGCCCTGCAAGCGCAATCGGGCGCCCGGGTCGTGTACGTCTCCTCCGAAACCTTCACCAACGAATTCATCACGGCCATCAAGAACAATCAAACTGTGGAGTTCCGCAATCGGTACCGGACGGTCGACGTGCTGCTGATCGACGACATCCAATTTTTGGAGGGAAAAGAGCAGACCCAAGAAGAGTTCTTCCACACCTTCAATACTCTGCACGAAGCCTCAAAGCAGCTGGTCATCTCGAGCGATAGACCGCCCAAAGACATTCAGACCTTGGAGAACCGCCTGCGCTCCCGCTTCGAGATGGGGCTGCTGACCGACATCCAGTCCCCCGACCTGGAAACGCGAGAGGCGATTTTGCGCAAGAAGGCGGAGAGCGACGGCATGGACGTGCCGCACGAAGTGACGTCCTACATCGCAAAGATCATCCCGTCGAACATACGCCAGCTCGAGGGCGCGCTGATCAAGCTGACGGCGTACGCGTCGCTGTACAAAAAGCCCGTCACCGTCGAATTGGCCACGGAAGTTCTGCGCAACGAGATCATGCAGCTGCCTCTTCGCAAAGTCACGATCTCGCTCATCAAGGAGAAGGTATCGCGCTTCAGCGGCATCACCCTCAAAGAATTAGAGGGCCAGCGCCGCGATCAGCGGTTGACGGTGCCGCGCCAAATCGCGATGTATCTAGCCTGCGACCTGACCGACGCGTCGTTGCCTCAGATCGCCCGCGAATTCGGCAAGAAGGATCACACGACCATCATGTACGCCCGCAATAAGGTCAAAGCTCAAATGGAACGCGACCCGGGCTTCCGCAGCAGGGTGAAATCCGTTCTCACGACCATCACCCAGGACGGATGATGGGCTGCGAAAGCCGGGTGGATGACCTGGGCATTGAAGTGGACACTTCTGCGCCGCGGCGCATGCGACTGGTGGGCGGCGAACCGCTTGTGCACCGCACGACGCGCTTGTCCACATGACACGGCGGCCGCAAACCCCCGCCGTTGCAGGCGGGCAAGGTCCCTACACGTCATCCACTGTACTACTAACGATACGGCGACTTTATCTTATAACTATCTAGTGACGAACGGAGCAGCAGTGGCGGTGGATAGATCAGACGCACGAAGCCGAGACGCACGCCCATGAAGTTCACCTGTAACAGCAAAGATATAGCCGGTGCGGTGACCGCTGCCAGCAAAGTCGTCAACGCCCACTCGACGATGCCGATCTTGGGCAATGTCCTGCTGTCGGCGAAAGACGGCCGGGTCGCGGTGCGCGCGACCGATTTGGAGCTGACGCTGGAAAACGGATTCTCGGCCGACATCGAAGAGGAAGGGACGTGCACCGTGCCGGCCCGCTTGTTTTCGGGCTATCTCGCCAACTTGCCGGCATCGGCCTTGGAGATGCACGGCACGCCGACCCGGGCAGCTTTGAAATGCGACCGATCCAACTACGAATTTTTCGCGCTCCCGCCCGAGGAGTATCCGCCCTTACCCGACGGCAAGGAGGGCGACAGTTTCCGGATCGACGCGAAGGCTTTTCGCGACGCGGTCAATTCGGTGACCTTTGCGGCCAGCAACGAAGAGGCGCGCGGTGCTGTCTTGATGGGGACGCTGCTTGAGATCGAGGGGCAGACACTGACTCTGGTCGCCACCGACGGCTACCGGCTGGCGCGTTACGAAGTCGCTCTGTCGGAGCCGGCGGCCGCCCCGGCGCGGCTCATCGTGCCGGCCAGGGCGCTGGCCGAAGTGGTGCGCATCGGCGCGTCGGGCACGATCGAAGCGACGGTTCTCGGAGGTCAGGCCAATCAGCTGGTCTTCAAGGCGGGCGACGTGAAGGTCGTGGCTCGACTGGTCGACGGACAGTATCCCAACTATAGTCAAGTCATTCCCAAAGATTTCGAACGCAAGGTGGTGGCTGCGACGGCGCGGCTGCTGGCGAGCCTGCGCCGCGCCGAAGTCGTGGCCGGCGACCGGGCCAGCATGGTCAAACTGGCGATGGACGGCACGAGCCTCGTGATCACCGCTACGTCCGACACCGCCGGCAACGCGTACGAAGAACTAGATGTCGAGCGGACCGGCGATCCGCTGACGATCGCCTTCAACGCGAAGTACTTGGTGGAGATATTGAACCATATCAACGCCGAAACGGTCAGCCTGGAGTTCGTCGGCGCGCTCAATCCGACCGCCTTACGACCGGCCGGCGGCGAGAACGCAAGCCGTCAGTTCTACATCCTGATGCCGCTGCGTCAGTAGTTCGGTTGCGCGTTCTCTCGATTGAGCTGGCGAATTTCCGCAACTACGCCGCCGTCGAGTTCGAACCGCCCGCCGGGACGTCCATCCTCATCGGTCGCAACGCGCAGGGGAAGTCCAACCTGCTTGAGGCTTTTGCTCTGCTCGCGACCGGCAAATCGTTTCGTACGTCGCGTGAAGTCGACATGGTGCGCGCCGGCGCTCCCGCCGCGAACGTATCGGCGCGCGTGCGGACGAAGACCGGGGATGCTCGGCTGGCCTGCATCATCGCGAGCGTCGGCGAGGGCTCCCGCAAGCGCTTCTTCCGCGATGGTCGAGCCGTTCCGTACGGCCGCTTCCTGGGGGGCATCGCGGCCGTGACCTTCGCGCCCTCCGACCTCGCGCTTGTCGGCGGTCCGGCCGCGTTG
>JACRUD010000115.1 GCA_014304875.1 Vulcanimicrobiota bacterium | reverse complement strand
GTTTTGGGGACCGACGCGTCGGCGCACCAAGCCGGAAGGCTAACGGAGCGGATTCACCACGCGAACGTCGCCGTAACGCTGTCCGTCGGACAGATCCTCCGAGTACAGGACCGACGCTCCCGCGCTCGCGGCCGCCGCGACGATGAGGGCATCCCAAAACGAGATCCCGTAACGTTCCTCTATCTGGAGTGCTTCGAGAACCGCCTGGCCAGTGTTGACTTGAACCTCCCATGCGAGATAGTCCGCGACGATTTCGCGAACGATCCGTAGGCTAAGGGGCCGGTTCGCCTTGCGGCGAAGATTGATGCGGAGTTCTTGCAGAACCTGCGTGCTCAGAACGCCGGAGCGGTCTTCCCAGAGCGACTCGACGAGCGCGCGAGCGCGCTCGTGCTTCGCGCCGGCGGTCGCATCGTGGGCGTACACCAAAATATTGGTGTCGATAAAGCGTTTATCGCTCATGCAACTCGTCCCGAGAGCGAGCGGCAGTCCACTGCAAATCCAGACCCCTGCGGAGTCGCGCCAGTGCCCTTCGCCTCGCCTTCTCAAAGGATTTTCGCTCGCGTACAAGCGCTTCCAGCCGTTCGCTCAGAAAGGCTGAAACCGAGCTGCCTTCTTCGGCTGCGAGCACGCGAGCGTCGCGCAGGAGATCCGTGTCAAGCTTCAGGGTAATGTTTGTCTTCATGGGCCAACAACCTTGCACAGCTTATCGTGCAGCACGATTATAAGTGCTACTCGACCGTCAGTCAAGGCTCGTCGATCTACGATTCGCTACCGCGCTGCCGAGGGAGCTCGCGCCCGCCCGAGCCGGCTACCGTATATCAAGTACCTAACGCGCACGTTGTCGCTGAAACATCGCCGGCCCATCATTACGATCGAAAATGCAAGGGCGTCGACATTTCCATGGCCGCCGGTTATGCGTTCCAAAAGGGTTGTTTTTGGGACGGGAGCTCGGCACGAAAACGCTGGCGCGACGTGTAATCCGTAGCGTGATGCAGGGCAGATTTCCAGCGATCGAGCCGTATGACACCGGCATGCTCGACGTGACGGACGGCCACCGAGTGTACTGGGAGTGCTGCGGTAACCGCAACGGCAAACCAGCGATTTATTTGCATGGCGGACCCGGTTCAGGCTGCACACCGGGTCAGCGCCGCTTTTTCGATCCCAGTGCGTACCGGGTAGTGCTCTTCGACCAGCGAGGATCCGGACGCAGCCGGCCATTGGCCAGTGGGCCAAACGCTGATCTGAGCACCAACACTACTGCTCACCTTATCGCCGACATTGAGCAGCTCCGTCAGCACCAAGGGATTAAAAGCTGGACGGTTCTAGGCATGTCTTGGGGAACCACTCTGGGGCTCGCCTACGCCCAAGCACATCCTCAGCGAGTAAATGCGCTTGTACTGGCTCTGGTGACGACCACGTCCGCCCGGGAAGTCCGCTGGTTGACACACGACGTCGGTCGCATTTTCCCACAAGAGTGGGAACGATTCGCCGCAGCGGTGCCTGATACGTTACGGCACCTGCCGTTAGTCGATGCTTACGCGACGTTGCTGTTCGATCCTAATCCGTTAATACGGGAGAATGCAGCACGGGAGTAGTGTGCCTGGGAAGATACTCACGTCTCGCTTACTCCGGATCACAGGCCGAGCCTACGTTTCGATGATCCGGAATTTCGACTCGGCTTCGCCCGGCTGGTCACGCACTACTGGAGTCACGCTGGTTTTCTCGCGGAGAACCAACTGATTCTCGACGCTGCAATATTGAATGGCATACCCGGCGTTCTCATCCATGGACGCTACGACGTCAGCAGCCCTCTTGAGACCGCCTGGCACCTGTCCAAGAGTTGGGTGACAAGTCAGCTGTGCGTGATCAACGATGCGGGCCACGGGGGTGGCGAAACTTTTGTCGATGCCGTAATCAACGCGTTGGCTCAATTCGTCTCGAACTAATCCGCTTCAGCGCGGATTATGCTCGAAGCGGGGTGGCGATGCTACGGCACAGCCCGCAACATTATCGCGGCTAAGTCGCAGTTCCGTGTAGCCGGCTCAGGTCATCTGAACGGTTAGGGAACTCCAGGGCGTTGCAGCGCGTCACACAAAGGTTGAATGACTCATGTCGTGCAGAAAAGGGTTCGTTTCGGGACTACGTCTCCGAACTCGAGACCAAGGCGGCGGTTTGCTTGTCCTGATGTTTCGTCATGCCGCGCATGATCGATCCCATGATGCGTACACGCGCAAACCGTGGCAACGGATAGAGGGAGAAGGTCAGCGCCTTTGACAGAATACCGGGCAGGACGGTCGCGCGTCGCCCGAGCGCGGCTAGGGTTTCGCGTGCGACGGTATCCGGGTGAACCGTCCTCCCCATGCGCATGTCGGCACGCGCCGCGAATCCGCTGCCGGTGGGACCCGGCGCCGAGGCCACGACGTCGACACCTAGTGGGCCGAGCTCAACATGCAGCGCTTCCGCGAGCGACTGAATATACGCCTTAGTAGCGGCATAGTTGGCCGAATACGGAACGCCTTGGAAGGCGACGATCGAGCTCATGAGAACCAGGCCTCCCCTGCCGCGCGCAATGAGCCGGCGCGCGAAGTGCAAGCTTAGGCCCAACACAGCTCGACAGTTGACCGCGAGAACGTCCGCCTCGCGCTCGAATTGCGCATCGACGAAGCGCCCCGAGGTTCCAAATCCGGCCGCTGCGACCAACAAACCGACATCGAGATCCTCGGTCGCACGTGCAATCGCGTCCAGCGCGTCATCGTGCGCTAAGTCGGCGGCAATAAGGCGCACATCGACCTCATGGCGAGCGCGCAAGTCGTTCGAAAGCGTCTCCAAGGTTTCCCGGTTGCGCGCTACGACGACGAGATTGAGTCCCATCGTAGCGAGTCGTACTGCCATCGCACGACCGATGCCGGACGAAGCGCCGGTCACGACCGCCCATGGCCCATAGCGAGTCCGCCAACGTTCGTTCACGGCATTTGAAATGGGCCTATTCATCACGGTTTTCCCTTTCACGGTCCAGTTGATTGCGACGCTTTACTTGGAGACGGGAGCGCCTACGGAACAAGAGTGCAACTGGGACCATCGCGAACTCCGTGAGGCCTCGGAGGACTCGCCGTAACCGCGTAGATCCGGACAGATGACGGTGAACTGCGCTGCAAGCAAGGGCGCGACCCATTCCCAAGTCGTATGTGTGCGTGGATGGCCGTGCAGCAGCAGGACCGGCGGTCCCGATCGAGCGCCCTCCAGCTCCGCGCTATTTTTGATTCTTCCTACGCGCTCCGCGAGCGCGTAAACGGCCACTCTCTCGCTCGCGCAGCGCGCGCGGCGAAAACCGCCGCGCCGGCAAGCAAAGTCGCGATACCGAACACGATGGCGTGAACGCCGGCGCTTGCGAAAAGGTACATCCAGCCGATGAACGCGATCACAGCCGGAATAGGGTACAGCCACATGCGGTAAGGTGCCCTGATCCCGCGCCATCGGATCGTCGCAAGCGCGGCGATTTGTGCGATCGATTGGATCAGCACGATGCCGGTCGTGAGCGCATTGATGACCTGATCGAGCGGAAAAAGGCAGGCGACCAGAGCGATCAGTCCCATCACGACCAGCGAGACGTCGGGGAAGCGCTGCTTGGGATGGACGTGCGCGAACGGACGGAGGAACACGCCGTCGGCCGCGGCGGCAAATGGCACGCGCGAGTAACCGAGCAGGTTTCCGTACACCGAAGCGAAGGCTGTCACCAGGATCAAGATGGTGACTCCGATCGCTGCCGGGCCGCCGAAGGAATGTTCGACGATGGCCGAGGCGATGTGTTGACCCAGCGGCGGTAAGCTTCCATCGGCTTTCGGGATGACCGATTGCCACGGTATCGCTCCCAGCACGCCGAATTGCATGACCACGTACAAGGTCGCGACCAGGCCTATAGAAATCATGATGGAGCGGGGGATCGTGCGCGCCGGGTCGATGACTTCGCCGCCGATGCAGCTCGATTGGTTGTAACCGAGATAGTCGTACATCGCGATTATAAGCGCTTGTCCGAGACCGGCGCGCAGGCCTAACCAGAACGAGTCGTGCGGTGGCAGCGTTAGAGCCCGGGTCGGTGAGAAATGCACGTACGAGGCGGCGATGACGCATAACAGCGTGAGGACCGCCGCCAAACCCAGAACGAGACCGATGCGCGAAATAGTCGTGATGCCGCGGTAAAGCGCGATCAAGGTGACGATTCCTACGCCGACCGCCAGAGCTTTCGTCATCCACGGCGACGCGGCCATCTGTGGGAATAGATAGCCCGTGTAGTTCGCGAACCCGATGTAACCGGTCGCTTGGTTGAGCGGAGCGACGAATATCGTCTGCCAGACAAAGAGAAAAGCCAGTAGCCGCCCGGCGCGGTGGCGTCCGAAGACGTTACGCAAATAGCCGTAGGTCCCGCCCGAACCGGGATACAGCGAGCCGAGCTCTGCCCACACCAGCCCGTCGCACAGCGCGAGCAACGCGCCGAGTATCCAACCCATGAGCGAAAGCGGCCCGTGCAAAGAGCCTAACACCAGTGGTATCGTGATGAGCGGCCCGATGCCGATGATCGAGATGACGTTGATGGCGACCGCGCTGCGCAGACCGACGCCGCGCACGAGAACTGCGTCTCTGGCGATCACCTCGCGCTCGGCGACGTCCATCGGCGATCCTTTCAGGCAGCCAATTCGCGCGCTCCGTGGCTTCAGCGCAAGATGGGACCCTGATGGGAAGTGACGTTGCCGGTCGCATCCAAGAACTCTAGCGTCGGCTCGCCGGTCTTTGCGTCGACGGCTAAAAGAATGCGCAGATGGCCCGTCTTGTCATACAGCTTCAACATCGAGCCGCCGGGGTTATACCCGACAAAGAATTGATGCCTGCCCGTAAAGTGCTCGTTGACGAACTGCTGCCGAATCGCGGCCTTCTCGGCGTCAGTTTTGCCGGCCAAAACGGCTGTGTTCAACTGGTGAGTCAAGAGATCAAGTGGAGTTGTATCGGGTTGCTCATCTCCCGTTAAACCTGCAGTGCGGTCCTCGTTACTATCGTTGAACGACAGCATCAAGTCGTCGTTTTGTCTGAACTGATCTTCGGACAACGACATAAACTGGTCGAATTTTCCGCCGGACGATCCACCGCCGCCCCAACGAAATCCGCCCTGCTCGTCGCCATCCGCGTTGTAGAACACAAACGACGGGCTGCCACCCCCGCTGCGCATGCCGACACCAAAGGGTTTGCCGTGCATCATCGGCGGCGGGAAGTTTTGGGCGTTCGAGATCGCGAGCCGCAACGCACCGTTCTCATCGACGAGATTGAGCCGGCGGACGGTGATCTGGTTGAATGAAGCGTTTTGCCACTCGCGCGTTCCCGCTCCCACCAGAGCCAGCGGAAGCAGCAGCATTAGAGCGAGGATGCAGACGCGCAGGCGCACGATTTCACGTTCGAGCAGATTGACTTTTTCGTCCATGCCGAGGCCTACGGGTTGTGTTTCGCCGTCACCTTTTACGAAAAACGCCTGCTATGGAGAGATTTATCGCCATCTGGAAAGAAGCAGCCCTCATGCCCAGCGAGCTCATCAGACGATGTACGCCGGCCGACGCGCAAGCGCTGGCCGCCATCTACGATCCCATCGTCGCCGAGACGCACATCTCGTTCGAGTACATCCCTCCCGGCCCGAGCGAGATGCGGCACCGGATTACTACGGCTGACGATTTCTTCCCATGGCTCCTGTTGGAGCGTGACGGAGGCGTCGTGGGATACGCCTATGCGTCGGCGCATCGATCTCGCTTTGGATACCGATGGTCGGTCGAGGTCAGCGCCTACGTCGCCCCGACGGCTCGCCGTCAAGGGGCGGCGCGTCGGCTCTATACGGATCTTTTCCAAATCCTAGCCGCCCAAGGGTATCATGCGGCATTCGCGGGCGTAACGCTGCCGAACGAACCGAGCTGCGATCTTCACCGAAACGTCGGATTTACTGTCGTCGGCGTGTTTCACGCCGTCGGCTTCAAGCAGGGCGCGTGGCGAGACGTCATGTGGTTCGAACGCCTGCTGCGACCGGCGACCGAAGCGCCGTCAGAACCGCTGGCGCTTTCGGCCGTCGAGCGCGCCTGACGACCCGATATCATTCAGACTGGGCCGGCGTCAGTATCTTGAGGGCTTGCGCTTGCGACATGGGTTGCACGATGTTATGAGCTGCGAAATCCGCCAATGTAGTGCCGCGCCTTTAGTCGCGGCCCCGTCGTCGCCGGCGCAAACATGTTGGCGGCTTAATGTAGTGCCGCGGCTTTAGTCGCGGCCCCGCCGTCGTCGCCGCCGCAAACATATTGGAGGCTTAATGTAGTGCCGCGACTTTAGTCGCGGCCCGTCGTCACCGAAGAACACCTCCGCCGCTACAGCAACGCCTCCTCGATCGCCTGATCTTGCCCCAGCGCCGCTCCTTGCGTCAGCAGCCCGCGCAGTTGGCTCTCTTCGAGTACATCGCGAAGTCCGGCGAGCACGGCGTCACCGTGAGTTCGCGGGGATTCCGACACGGCAGTGCCCTGGCTTCGCGTATATCCCAGCAACCGGGCGGCACGTTCGGCATGTCCTGCTTTGGCATTGAGCAACGCGAGCCGTTCGATGCCGATGACCAATGCGTTGCTGTACTCGCTCGCTTTGGCCAGCCGCACCGCCTCGCGCGCTGCATGAGCCGCCTGCTCGAGATGCCCTAAAGCTTCTTCGTACTCGGACAGCTTGATGAGGTCCAGCACGGCGCCCTGTTTGTTTTTGAGCGTGAGACGGTATTCCAGCGCGTTACGCAAGTGCTCCACCGCCACGACGATGTTGTCGGCCTCCCGCTCGTGGGTGGCAAAGCGCGTCTCGACGTATGCGATCAGGCGCTGGTCGCCGGCCGCTCTCGCGATCCCCAAAGCTTCGGTCAATTCCCGGCGACCGCTCGCTTCATCTCCGCGCCTCGCGAGCGACAGCCCATGGTCGGACAGGCAGCGCGCGAGAGAGCCCTTATCTCCGAGCGCGCGATACGTGTCCAGCGCCCGCCCCAAGCACGCAAATGCTTCGTCCGGACGTTCCAGCATCGACAGACTGTATTCAAGCCAGCGCAGCGATTCGCCGACACCCGCCATATCGCCGGCCCGCTCGTGCAGCGCAAGCGCTTTAGAGGCGGCTTCCTGCACCTCATCCGCCGATCCGTGGATGCTCTTGATGCGCGCGCGACACAGCCACAGTTTGGCGCCGAGCGCAGCGGGCAGCCTGTCGCTGGCCTTGGCGAACACGAGCTCGTGCCAGCGCTCTGCTTCGCTCTGCAGCCCCTCGTCGCGCCAGAAAAAATCCAACGCGACGGTTAGAGCCGCGGCCAGCTCGAGCGTTGTTTCACTGCCGAGCGTCCAGCCCAAGACGGAGCGCAAATTGTCGATATCGCACTCCAGCGGGGCGAGCCAGCTTTCGTCTGCGGTCGTCGTGCGCATGGCGTCCGCCTTGACGGCGACGGCGAGAAAGACTTCGGCATGACGCCGGCTGATGCGGTCGCCTTCGCCGCTTTGGGCAAGCCGCTCGAGCGCATAATCGCGCGTCGACTCAAGCAAGCGGTAGCGTTGCGTCGTCGGGCCGATGTCGGCGGCCACCAGCGACTTCGTGATAAGCGCTGAGAGCACGTCCAGCACATCCCAGCTCTCGATGCTTTCGTCAGCGCAGATGTCGGTCGCCGCTTCCAACGTCCAGCCGCCCGCGAAGATCGCGACCCGCCGGAACACCGTCTTCTCGTTCTCGGAGAGAAGCTCGTAGCTCCAGTCGATGAGCGCCCGCATGGTCTGCTGGCGCGGCAGCGCCGTGCGGCTTCCGCCGGTGAGTATGCGAAAGCGCTCGTTCAAGCGCAGCAGCAGCTGTTCGGGGCTGAGCACCTTGACGCGCGAAGCGGCCAGCTCCAGCGCCAGTGCGATGCCGTCGAGGCGCCGGCAGATCTCCATCACTGCGGGCGCGTTGGCGTCGGTCAGCACGAACTGATCGTTTACGGCGGCGGCGCGCTCGACGAACAGAGCGACCGCGGGAAACCGCGCGGCCTCGCTTGCCGCGATGTTCGTGTGCGCACCCGGAGCTGCAAGCGACGGCACCCGCAGAGCCGCTTCGCCGCCTATGCCCAGCGGTTCGCGGCTCGTCGCCAGGATGCGCAACGAGGGACAGGAGCGGAGCAGATGCTCTGCCAGCCGTGCGGCTTCGGCGACGAGGTGCTCGCAATTGTCGAGCACGAGCAGCAGCGTCTTGCCTTTCAACGCCTCGACCAGCGTCTCGCCGATTGGTCGGCCTTTCTGCTCCGTCAGGCCGAAGGTGGTTGCCACCGTGCTCGCGACGAGCTGTGGATCCGTTAGCGGCGCCATTTCCACGAACCACACGCCGTCGGGAAAACGATCGAGTAATCGCGCACCCACTTGCAGGGCCAGTCGCGTCTTTCCGACGCCGCCGGAGCCTTGTAACATGACCAAGCGCGATCGTTCCAGCATCTTCTCGACTTCGCGGATGTCGTCGTCACGGCCGAGGAAGCTGGTCAGCTGGATCGGCAGATTATTGGGAAGGGCGTCGAGCGAGCGCAGCGACGGGAAGATGTCGCGCAATCCGTCGCCCGCCAGTTGGAAGACGTGCTCGGGATACGCGAGATCCTTGAGCCGGTGCGAGCCTAAATCGCGCAGAGACGTCTGCGCGGGCAGATCGGATCGCGCGAGGTCCGCCGCGGAGCCCGACAGCAGAACCTGTCCGCCATGACCGGCGGAGAGAAGGCGCGCGACCCGATTGACCGTCGGTCCGAAATAGTCGCCCTCGCGCTCGTCGGCGTGCCCCGTATGGATGGCCATTCGCACGAGCAGCCCTTCGACGGCGGCAAAATCTTCATGCGCGAGCGTTCGCTGTGCCTCGAGCGCCGCGCAGATAGCGTCCGGCGCCGTGCTGAACGAAGCGCAAAACGCGTCGCCGACCGTTTTGAAGACGTATCCTCCGTGCGCGACGATTGCCGTCCGAAGCAGGTCGTCGTGGTGGCGCAGCGCCGCCTGCATCGCTTGACGGTGGCGCTCCCAATGTTGGGTCGACCCCTCGATATCGCTGAAGAGAAAGGTGATGGTGCCGCTGGGTATGGGCCGCGCGGCCGCGGCAGATGTGCTGCCCATGATGACGCCGGTTGAGGCATCGACAGCGTTGGCCAAGCTCGCCGCCGCGGCCTTTGAAACTATCGCCCGATAGCGAACAGCACCGCGTTATTGATGGCGTACACTTGGCCGTCGGGACCGATCAATGTCGGCGTGTACGACTCCGCCACGCCGCTGGTGAGCTGGATTCGCTGCGAAAAAGTGTTCGCGGCCGTGTTCCAGCGGTATAGATAGCCGTCTTCGCTATTGGCCAGGACGGCGCTCGTGAAACGGTCGACGACGGCGGTGTTTATGCACCACTCGCGCACGCCGCCCGGGTGACCCGCATCTGGCGTGATGCCTAGCTTGGTGATCACCTCTTTCATCACCGGAATGCCCGAGATGGGGTCGGCTTCGGTCGCGTCAGGGTCGAGGATAGCGATCTTGTTCTGGCCATCCCCGGTTCCGATTCCGGCGTAGTTGTTGTACTTGGTCATCAGCAGGTACGGCGACCCGCCGCCGTACGAGGGCACCATGCGGGTGGGGACCAGCGACGCGGTATCGTCCCAGCCGAACGAGCCGGGGATCTTCGCGTGCGCCAACGTCGAGTCGAAATGCAGCAGCCAGCCGCGGTCGTTATGCGCTCCGAAAGAAGATTCCAAAACGCCGTAGTAGACATCGCCGTCCGAACCGATCGTCGGCGACGCCGTGCTGTCGCCCGAAATGTGGGCCAGATTACCGGACGCGGGATCTTTGAGAACCACTTCGGACTTGGTCTGCAACGTGGAGGCGTCGAGAGCGACCAGATAGCCGGTGCTGTTGCCGGTTACGGCGACGTAGACGGTCTTGAGGTCCCACGAGACGGCGGGCGCGCAGTTCATCCCTACCTGCGTCACCGCGCCGTCACTGGCAGCGGATGACGCAGAGATCCAACTGCCGCGGCCGTCGGCCCCGATGCGCGCTAGTCCGCTCTGGAGGTTGAGCGGCGTCGACCCTAAGACGACGAAACCGAAAAAGACGTTTCCTTGACTATCGGTCGTGACCGGGGTGTTGATCCTGACGGCGCCGTCGTAGACCGTTTTCGCGGCCAGGTAGTTTTTGAGACCATAGAAGACCGCAGCCCGTACGGTTTGTTGCGCCGTATCGGGGTTGTCGCGATAGAACAGCTTTCCGCCGGCGCCGGGAAAGTAGAGGCGGTTCTGATATGTCAGCGACGGGTTGAAGCTGGGGGTCCAATCGTGTGGCGGCAGCGTGTAGTCGCTGGCAAAGCTCCAGACGAGCGAGCCGGTTGCGGCTTTGCGCGCTTCGACACGAAAGCCATCGGTCGCCCCGGTCTTTACCGGCACGACGATCGTGTTGGAAGCGGTGATCACCGGCGAGCCGTAGTGTGCCAGAAGTTCAGCGCCCGCATACTGCGGGTTGAGATCCACCGGGGTCCGCCAATGAATTGCGTTTATCGGCTGAGACGCAGCTGGGGCGCCGGCCGCATGGTGGGCATCCCGGGCGTAACCGCGCCAGCCGGGAACGGGCGACGCCGAAGCCACTGCGAAAAGACTGGAGAGCGCGAACGAGCACAGGGCGAACGCCGTGCCAGTCTTGATCAGTACTTTCATCGTCATCCTTAAGAGAGCGGAGCAGCTTCATCTTTGGAAAAGCGCGTTGATAAGTGGAAAAGCCGAGGCGCCCGCCATGTCCAAAGCGCTCTAAGCGCACGCTCTAGGACGATGACGGTATGCACTTTGCATTATAGCACATCCGTTGTTTGCTGAGGAAAGGGCAGGGTTGCGATTTTGACGCTCGCAAGGGAGGCGCAACTATCGGGATCAGCTTGCGCGGAGGTCATCTTGCTAGCGGAAATCAAAGAAGTTCGCCGTCTTCAATCAAGCTATCTGCCGCGGCCTCTCCGGACACCATAGACGCGCGGGAAGCTTCTTGTGCGAAAGAGAATCCGAAAGCGAAGTCCTTATTCCCCAGCCGGCTGACGACTGAACCGCCAAAAAGGAGCATCGATGTTAGACCCCTCTCAGGCCCAAACAAAAAACGAGCCGACGCGCTTAGCGCCGTACATTTTCTTCTACGGGAGATGCGAAGAGGCGCTCGCATTTTATAAATCCATATTCAAAGGGACCTATGAGATAATGCGGGTTTCGGATACGCCCATGGCCGCTGACATGCCCAAAGAGTCTCAGTCGCAGGTGATGCACGCTTCATTCACGGCTCCCGGAATCTCGTTCATGGCGTCCGATGGGCGCGAGCAAAAAGCCGTCGATCCCGATGCGGGCAACATATCGCTTTCCCTAAACGTCGCGGATCGCGCCGAAGGAGAGCGGCTTTGCAAGGTCCTCGCCGATGGCGGCAAGATTGAAATGCCGTTCTCCGAGGCGTTCTGGGGCGGGATGTTCGGGATTGTCAGCGATCGGTTTGGCAATCAGTGGATGGTCACGGCCTCCTAGCCGCTCATCTTCGGTTGCGCATCCTCAATGCTTCCATAAACGCTTGACGGCTGAGGGTCAGCTTCCGCCGGAATATGGCGTCGATTTTCTCTTGTTTTGGCCCTTTGAGAAGGTTTTGAGACGCTCTTTGGTTAGAATTGGTCCCCCAAACCACCTCAGCTCTACTGCCAAGGAGGTACAACCCGATGCCGAATACCTCAGTCCGCAAGTCCATCGATTGCCGGGAGTTCCCGAGCGAGAAGAATTGCTCGCTCAAGATCTCGGGCACATGAAGAAGAAGTGCTGCTCGCGGCCTCTCAACATGCCGTCACCAGCCACGGTCATCAAGATGGCCCCCAGCTCAAAGAGCAACTGCGGTCCTCTTTGCGCGATGAGAGTTGATCCGGCGCCACCGAAACGTCATCCCGACCGCGCACGGGTTCAGACCTTGAGCGCTTCCTCGGCCCATGCGCACACGCAAGCCATCCACGGACGAAAAGCATTCCTTGGCGAGCGCCCGCTGCGCATCCCGACCGCGCACGCGATCGCGTCGGACACCTTTTGAAGACGTAACCGCCGTTGCTCTCGATCGCCTGACGCATGATGCGATCGTGGCGTTCGACTGCGGCGCGCATCGCCTCGGCGTGCGCCTCCCAGCGCTGGGTACTGCCCTTGATGTCGGTGAAGAGAAAAGCGATCGAGCCGTCGGTATAAAGGCGGATGAGCCCACTAGGGCGTCGCTCGACGACTCACCCGGCGCGCTCACGCGAACAAGCGAGCCAAGCTGGGAAACGCTTCGGCGTACGTCGGATGGATGTGCACCGATTCGTCCAGCGAGTGCCACGTCGAGCCGGCTTGCATATGTGCGATGAACACGTGGACGAGTTCTGCTGCCTCGTAGCCGACGAGCGTCGCGCCTAGGATCTTGCCGCTCTCGTCGTCGACCACCAGACGGTAGAAGCCCTGGGTTTCACCCCATTCAATGGCGCGCGCGACGGAACTCATGGGATAGGTCAGCGCCCGGGCCCGATAGCCCTTGGCGTTTGCTTCGTCCAGCGTCAGCCCGGCTCGACCGACCTGCGGTTCCGTGTAGACCGCGTAGCCGAGCACGCGGTCGTCTCGGGTGCGACTTTCGCCCTTCAGGATCGCTTTGAGGCGGCGATAATCTTCCCAGGAGACGTGGGTGAACGCGGGTTGTCCGGCGACGTCGCCGATGGCATAGACGCCGCTGCCGGTGGTGCGGAAGCGCTCGTCGACTTTGACGTACCCGCGCTCGTCCAGCGCGACGTTTCCAGCCTGCGCGTCCAGCCCGTCCGTATTGGGCCGCCGTCCGGTCGCGACCAAAAGCGCCTCGCCCTCGGCAGTCTGCCCGTCTTGCAACTGCAGGTTGAAAATGCCGTCGGCATACGAGACGGCGCTGACGTTGGCACGTAGCTTGAACTCGACCCCGTCTTCTGCCAGCGATTGTCGCAGCGCTTCGCTGACGTCGGCTTCTTCGCGGTCCAAGACGCGCTCGCCGCGATGGAAAATCGTCACGTGGCTGCCCAAGCGCGCCATGCCATGACCTAACTCCAACCCGATATAGCCGCCGCCCAAGACGAGGAGGCGCTTGGGCAAATCGCGCATCCCGAAGAACGACTTGTTGTCTAGGTAAGGCGTTCCCACGAGGCCGGGGATATCCGGGATCAAGGCCGACGTTCCGGTGTTGATCACAACCAGCGGAGCTGTGCATTCCACGCCGCCGGCGCGGACGATGCGCTCGCCTGTGAATCGCGCTTGCGCCCGGACGATTCGAACGCCGGCTTTTTCCAGACGCTGTTGGACGCCCGAATTAAAATCGCCGACGATTTTGCGGACGCGCTCCATCACGGCCGGAAAATCAACCCGCACGCTCGCCTCGATGCCCAACGATTTGGCCTTGCGCGCTCGCCCGGCCGCATGTGCAGCCGCTAAAAAAGCCTTCGACGGCGTGCAGCCATAGTTGACGCAGCTGCCGCCCAGCGATTCTCGCTCGAACAGGACAGTTTTCTTGCCTTCTGTTGCGAGGTCGATCGCGAACGGGACGCCTCCCTGCCCGCTCCCGATGATGAGGGCGTCAACTTCTTCCATTGCTATCCGACCCGCCTCACCGTCGCGCGGAACATGTCCTTGTCGGCGATCGAGTAATAGAGGTAGATATCATCGCCCTCTTCCACCGATGAGGCCGCGAACGCGATGTCCGTGTCTTCCGGCGTCCCCCGTGGCGGCGGAGCGATCATCGGTTCCTCGCAGCGAGCGACGACCCGGGTAAAACGTTCGTCGAACACGATCCAGCCGATTCGCCACTCGACTTGTTCGGTGGCGCCGTTGTAGAACATGATGGGGCGTTGCGGGTCGCAAGAAAGCACCGGCCCAGTGCTCAGATGCCACGAATCCCAACGATCGCTGCGCGTATCGAAGAGCGGATCGTGCACCGTCCACGGGCCGCCGACGGCCGGGGCCGACGCAATGCCGATCTTCGATGCTCCTCCGGCCGCGTACTCGAAGAAAAGCCGCCACGAACCGTCGCCAGCTTGGACGATCGTCGCTTCCTTCGGATTTTCGGCCTCCGGCGTCCAGGGCAAAGCGACGCCGCGTTTGCGCAGCTTCTCCGGAGCCGGGCCGCTGGCAAGCAGAAGCTGACCGCGCTTGCTGGTCTCATTCCAGCCGGTGTAGTAGACGTAGTACGTTTCGTCGACGATCGCCAGCGTTGGGTCTTCGCAGCCGTCCTTATCGTCGTCGCCGGGTCCCGGCGCGATCGCCGGTCGGTCACTCATCTTGAAGTGCAAGCCGTCCGAAGAGACGCCGTAATGAACGCGCGCGATCTTCTCGGCCGGAATATCGGAGTGCGGAACTGCGCGGACCAGAAGATTGTACTCAGCGCCGGCTCCTTCACGCCACACGAACGGGCTCAGAGTGTACATCTCGGCAAGCGGGCTCTTGCGTTCTAGTTCCAACGCCTTGATTTCGACGACGGCGAACCCTTTGAACGCTGTTGATCGGCTCATTGAACGCTCCTCGGACAAGATCCGGGCACTACCGTGTGCTCTCTATGACGGCTGGCGGGCGGTGCCGGATGTGCCGCCGGACTCAGCCGAGATCCCCAGATCGCTACTGCCGTCACGTGCGCCGAGGGATCGCCATTGTGGTTCGGGCATGAGACGTGGAATGTTGCCGGGAAAGCTTCGCTTGCTTTTGCCCCGCGCCGTTTGACCAGCGCCGCGAGGTACTCGAAGTTCTCGTACATCTCATCGCTGTTGCGGGCCACGCGTCGCATGGCGACCACATCTTGCAGCCGCTGCCACATGGACCACACGTACGCCCCCGACAAGTCGAGATATTGGTCCGCGTCAAGCATGCCGTATTTTATGTACGAGCCGCTCTGTTCGATGAAGTCGCACACGACCAGCTCCGGGTGCGTGCGTCGATCCGGGTTGTCCGCGAGTAAGCCTCGTCGGCCATCTTCGTCGGCAGGTCCTCCTCGACGAACCTGTTCGCGGCCTGCATACTGTCGCTTTCAAACCTGCCCGTGAAATGAAGAAGGCCGGTCAGCTGGTTCGCGGAGCGGATATGTCGCAGTTGAACCATCGCGGCGGCCGCCGTCAACCCTATGACGATGAACGTCCCGAGCGAAGCTAGGGCGGATATATATTCAGCGCTCAACGGGCACTTTGATTCGCGTCGGCCGATGCCAACCCTATGGCCGCGACCGCGCAGATGGCGTACGCAGTCACGGAACCTTTAGGTCCGTCTTGCAGGGAAATGCAGCCACGGACCTTTAGGTCCGTCCGTGCCGGCAGTAAAAGGAGGGGCGTTGCATGCCTTTGGAGTTGTTGAATACGCTGGCGTCGGTGGGAACGTTTGTCGTTATCGCGACAACAGCGATCGCTGCTGTCGTGCAATTGCACCACATGCGAGGCAGCAACCAGATCATCGCTTTGACCGAACTGCGCGAGACGATGGAGTCGGAGGGTTTCCGGGAAGCGCGACGTTTCATCGCGGCGAACATCCCGTCGCTGTTAGATGACGAAAGGCAGCATGCCCGTTTAGTACAGCTTCCCAGGCCGCGAGAGCTCGAGTCGATATCCATAGTGGCGAACTTCTTCGAAAACGTCGGAGCGTTGGTGGCATGCGGTACTGGTTCGGCGAGGGGAGCAGATCCAAACACATGCCGTTTCTTGATTCTATGGCGCCCGCATTAAACGGTCGTTATCGCGCCCTTAACGACGTTTTAACTCGGTCCAGCGATGCCCCGCTCTTTCGGACACATTCAACTAACAGCTCCGCGTAGCGCGGCTAACGTAGCGGAGCTAATGTAGTGCCGCGGCTTTAGTCGCGGCCCCGTATCTCATCGTCCGTCCATCGGCTCCGCTATCGGGCAAAAAATTCGTTGATCTCATCGCCCGCGATGCGATCGCGCAAAAACGAATGATCGCGATCGACGAGCAGCGCCCGCGCCGCGCGGCGCGTTTCCCAAAGCGCATGCGCGTAGCCCGCCCCGCCGACGCTGATGCGAGCGACACCCAACTGCGCCAGGCGCGAGATCGTCGGCGCCTTTGCCGTCAGCAGAATGTTGACCGGGCCGGCGATCCGTTGCGTCAATTCGGCGATGATCGACTCATCGCTGACGCCAGGAACGAAGACGCAATCCGCGCCGGCTTGCAAGAAAGCCTGTCCGCGACGCACGGCTTCGCTCGTACGCCAACCATCGTCCGCGCCGAGCCGCTTCAAGAACACGTCCGTGCGCGCATTGATCAGCAAGCGAGCGCCCTGGCGCTTTCCCGCTTCCAAGATCGCCGCGATGCGCTCGCATTGCAGGTCGAGATCGGTGAGCGAGCCGTCGTCTCGGGCGTCTTCGAAATTCAATCCGGCGGCGCCGGCTTCGAGAGCCGCTTCTGCTGTCCGTGAAGCGTCCAAAATCGTCTGCCCGTACGCCGCTTCCAGATCGGCCGTCACCGGCACGCGCACCGCACTCACGATTCGCTTGACTGCATCCAGCATTTCTTGCCGCGAGATCCGCTCCCCATCGGCGACGCCGTGCGCCCACGCCATCGCAGCGCTGCCGGTCGCGATCGCCGGCGCACCGATCTCCTCGACGATGCGGGCGCTCACCGGATCCCACACGTTGAAGAGCACGAGCGGCGTGCCCCGTCGATGAAGATTACGTAGCGCCTCAGCGCGTTGCGACAGCGCTGCCACATCGGCTGTCGTCATGAAGCCGCCTTACGACGCTTGAGGCAAGGGTCGACTATCTGGTCTGTAAGAATTGGTTGACATAACGCTCCCTCTCGTGTATCCTCATTGTAGACACACACCAAATTTAAAACTCTCTGAAACGGCTACGAGGGAAGTCGAATGAAAACGACCATCCGGACTTGGGGTAACAGCCTCGCGCTTCGAATTCCAAGAACGGTTTCCGAAGACCTGGGGATCGCCAAGAATACCGCCGTCAACATTATGGTCGACGGTGGGTTGCTTATCGTAACACCGGTGAGCGGTCGTACGGCGCGCTTGCAAAAGATGCTAAAACGCATTACGCCGGACAATCTGCCGGATGAGAAAGAACTTTTTGGCAAAGCGGTCGGACGAGAGCTGTGGTAGGGTCGTCATCCCAACACGTGCCTGATCGAGGTGACATTATCAGCGTCGATTTCTCACCTCGGTCCGGAAGAGAACAAGCTGGTCGAAGACCCGCTCTTGTTTTATCTCCGGCGGAGTACAATGACAAAGTGGGGCGATGCATCTGCTGCCCGATCACTTCCAAAACTAAAGGGTACCCTTTTGAGGTAGACATTCAAAGGGTGCCAGGAGTCACCGGAACAATCCTTGCCGATCAAGTATCGAGCATCGACTGGCAGGTTCGTAAAGCATCGCGAGTTTCTCGAGTTCCGAACCTGATCTTGGAAAAGGTTGTGGCGAAAATCAACGATCTAATATAGCGCCGCGGCCTTAGTCGCGGCCCCAAAAGGCCAATGTAGCCACGGACCCCTAGGTTGGTCCTTACGAGCGACGTTTTTCCGGGTTTACGCTCTTCGCCCGCAGTATCGGGGCGGCTCCGCTCACGTCAACGACCATGCCTTCGATCACTTCTCTCCATGACATACCGCGGTTGGCTTCACTTAGGTCTATTTCGACGACGCGTTGCTTCGCCGTGAGCGCAACCCCAAGACGGGCGCTCGTGCCGTGCGGTGCGTCAACGCCCTTGGGCTCCGCTATCGCGAGAATCGCGCCTTCATGATCGTGGATGATGAGATGCTTCACTCTGACTCAACCTTAAAACTTGCTGGGCGCTTGAATCACTTTTGGACGAAAATAGGCGATCCCGTCTTGACCTGGATTCCGCCACGTCACCCAATATTCAAGATTATCGAGACCGGCCTCCGCCGCTCCTGGCTGATTGCCCCGTTGGGCCGTTGCTTCAACGGCCACCGCATGCACCGGCCGATCGGGCCTTTGATAAGGATCGTAGTCGGGCATCGCACTCATCCAATACCAGTGGTCCGGATCGAAAACCGACGTGCCGTTATCGAAGGTCCAATAGTGGATCAGGGTGATTTCCGCACCGGGAGCCAGCGCCACCTGTCCCCACACCGCGACATCGACTTGCTGCCCCACTGCTCACCTGCCGTTTCAACCGCTTACGTTAATCAATTTTAAATGCAGCGGCACGTTTATTCGGGCACGACCCCGCTCCTCCAAGCCGCCTAATGTAGCCACTTAAATGTAGCGCCGCGACCGGCCTTAAATGTAGCGCCGCGACTTTAGTCGCGGCCCGTCGGAGGCGCATCCGCTCGGCGAGAGATGCTCGGCCAGCAACAAAGCTATCGGGAATCAATGAGTCGGAACCCGGCTGATTTTGTCGCGGCTCTATCGAAGGTCATGGTGTATTCGCAGCCCGCTTCGATATTGATCCTCGAGAGGAGACCATCGGCGAAATCGGTTCCCGCCTCTTGGTACTCCTTCAGCGCCGCCCAGACGGCATCTGCCCGCTCTATCGTTAGGCCGGAGACGCGCAGAAGCGTGCCGATAGCTTTTGCGATGTCGCGACGCTCGTACTCATACGCCGTTTCCAAGACCCAAAACAGTTCGCAAAGGACGATTGAGTTGATAAACCCCGGCTCTTCAGGCGAACACCGAGTCTCGAGCAGAGCTTGGGCAGCGACGGCCTGCTTTGCATCGTCGCGAACCAGCAAGCGCACGAGTACGTTAGTGTCGAGGCCGATCAACGCTTGGTAGATCGCGAGCCGGCACGTCGACGAATCGCACGGGCCATGTCTTCAACGCTTACTCGGTGGCGAGGCTTTGGCAGTATCCCGATCAGCTTCGCTACGGGAACCGTCATCGGGATCATAACGATTTTGCCGTTTTCCTCAATAAATTCAATCCTGTCGCCCGTCTTCAGCTGTAACCGATTGCGAATCGCCTTAGGAATCGTCGTCTGGCCCTTGCTGGTTACCGTCGAAGCCGCCATCGTTCGAATATCTCCTTACAGATGCTCCAATTCCTTACTTTCGGGTAGTGTAACCATGGACCTTTTATTCGTCCCATTCCCCACTGAACGTAGCGCCGCGACTTTGGTGTCAGCCACACCTCACAGTCATCGGGGCTAACGTCGGCTTCCCCGCTGCATCCAAGCGTTGACTGCCCATACGCCAGCGCCCCGCTTTAGTCTCCGCTAATGTAGTGCCGCGACTTCAGTCGCGTCCAATGTAACGCCGCGGCCCGCCTTAAATGAGGCGCCGTGCCATCTTTAAATGTAGCGCCGCGGCTCGCCTTGAATGTAGCGCCGCAACGTGGCGGAGCTGCCAATGCCGAAAGGCGTTCATACCTTGGCGATCGACGGCAAGACCGGGCTTCTGGGACGAACTAAAGGGCGATTTTATTCAAGGACTGTCGCTTGAAAAATAGGAGCAAGGATTGGATCGGCCGACCGATAGCTTTGGGTCAGATTCAGGTGAATGATGGAGGCAAAGTCGTGAATGCTGTCGCTCTCTGGCCCGCGATGCTCGTTGCAGCTGCCCTCGCGCAAACGGCCTTAGCGGGCCCCTCGTCCGCTTCTCCGAGCCGGGCCGATCTTGCGGTGCCGCGATATTCGCATATCTTTGTGATCATGGAGGAGAATAAGGAATATCGTCAGGTCTTCGATCGGCAAAACGCGCCGAACGTCTCACGTCTAGCGAAGACGTACGGGCTCGCAACGCAGTTTTACGCCGAGGTGCATCCGAGCGAAGGCAACTACGTCGCTTTAGTCTCCGGAGACACCTATGGCATTCACGATGACGATGCTTTCTATTGCACTGCCGGCGATAAGGATAAGTTCTGCGAAAAAGCATCCGAGCCCGGATACCTCAGCCACACGAGCACGGCCGCTCACATCGGAAGCCAGCTCGAAAAAGCGGGGTTCAGCTGGAAAGGGTATTACGAAAGCATTCCCGGGCCTGGGTCAAAGGCGATCCTAGCTGGCGATCCCAAAATGGGTTTTGGCGCGGCAAAGTGGGAGCTGTACGCTTCCAAACACTCCGGGTTCATCAACTTCGCGTCGGTTCAGAACAGCCCCAAACGAGAATCACGGCTTGTCGGCTTCGATCAGTTGGACAAGGACCTCTCATCCGGAGCGCTCCCCTCTTTCGCCCTGATAGTGCCGAACCAGTGCAACGAGATGCACGGCCTCTATCCGGCGGATTATTCGCCTGCTGTCGCCGGTCGCATCCCCCCCGACTGCAATCACGACAACGTCCCGGGTCTGATCCGTCGCGGCGACGCAATCGTTGCAAGGATTGTTGCCAAAATTCAACGATCGCCGGTATGGCGTTCCTCCCAAAACGTTGCGATCGTCGTTACGTTTGACGAGGGAGCGGGAAAATCGCGAGCAGGCTGTTGCGGAATAGACCCGTCTAGTTCGGGCAACTTCGGCGGCGGCCACATCGCAACCATCGTCGTGACCAATCACGGTCCTCGTGGCGTCGTCGACAACACCCCATATAGCCACTACTCGCTGCTGCGCACGGTAGAGGACGCATTCGGCATTCACGAATATCTGCGCCACGCGGCTGACACTTCCAAAGGCGTCCGCCCCATGACCCCTCTCTTCCAAACGAAGCCAACGCCACGCCCCTAACCAATGTAGTGCCGCGACTTTAGTCGCGGCCCCCTACGCGCGCCGCAACGCCGCCAATCGAAACGCAAAAAACGCGCATCGCAACTCCCGTCCGTTCCAATGTAGTGCCGCGACTTTAGTCGCGGCTCGCGAAATCGCCCCCGCGCGCTAACGAATAATCCGCCCCAGCTTGACGACCTCGAAGGCGCTAGCCGGCACGGTCTTGAGTTGATTGAGATCGGTGTCGTTCCACTTGGAGTTCGTCTCCCCCGAAATGAACCAATCCGACCCGTTGTCGGCGACGTACATCCCGTATTTCTTCAGCGCCTTTAAGACGACTAGCGATTCACCGGTGAAGTGCGAGGTGTCGTAACCGGCTTTGAGCCGAACGCGCAGGCCCATCGGCGGATCGTTTGCATCGGTGGAGCTGCTGGCATAGTGGGTCGCCGGATGCACGAACGCGCGTTGGGTCTTTGCCACGGTAAAGCGCAGCGCGTGATTGATCGCGCCGGCTTGCACTTCGTAGTAGCGCGCCAAGCCGGGAAAGATCGGCAAGCCGGCCGCGTCGGCGGACGTCCAGTAATCCGGCCGCAGTTTGTTTGAGTTCAAGTGAAACACGGCGCCCGAACCGGCGTTCCAACCCGGCCCGATATAGTACGATCCAAACGTTTCGTAGAGCAGGCAGTTGTCTTTGTCTATGACGATGACGTGCCGGTCGCCCGTGGAATTGCCCCCGCCTTCGATGGGAGCGTTGGCCGGGAACGGGTACGGTCCAGGATCGCTTTCGGAGGCGTCGGTGAAGGTCATCGGCACTTTAGTTTGCGTCCCAGGCACCGTGATGTACGGTATGCCGTAGGTTGGGTCCGAGCCGAAATCGGCGTGCAGGAATTTGGAACCGGCGTTCATGTGGGCGAGATAGTTGGCCGAGTTCGGGTCGACCGCGGCGTTGGAAATGTCGCGGTTCCATGGATTAGTTGACGGGAATACTTGGCACGTCCCGATGACGGGGTTGGTTTGCGCCACCGCACCGGCCGCCCCGGGCGTCGCACCGGCGATTCCGAGCACCGTCGATGCCGCTGGAGGGACGGGCGACGCCTCGCCGTTCGGAGCGTTCAATGGCTGCTGTGGTGGAAGCGGCGCGATCGCGCCCGGGCTTCCGCTGCAAGCGCACAGCGCGCCCACGACGGCGATCAAACCGATAAATTTTGCTTTACCCATACTCTTGGTTAACGGTTTTGGCGCCTCAACCCCAGACGGCAGCCAAAACTGTCAGTCGTATCACAATGCGCCCCTTTCAATGTAGTGCCGCGACTTTAGTCGCGGCACCATGCTCAATGTAGCGCCGCGACTTTCGCCACCGCTCCACGCTCTAGTCTTAATGTAGCGTAGTCTAATGTAGTGCCGCGGCTTTAGTCGTGGCTCCATTTGCTGCACGTCCGTTCTTCGGCATTCAGCAGGCGCTCCACGATGCCGGCGCTGAAGGACCCGCCAGCGCTCCCGCGAGGGACGATACTGTGTTGAGAAGGAGAGGCGAATGTTGGAAAGTTTAACCACGCTGGGTCTTTGCATTTGTATGTTGACCGGATTGAGCGGGGTCGCGTCTGCGGCGACCGTGATCGTAAACGGCGGTACCCCGGTGTCGGTCCACTTAGAGGCTCCACTCTCATCCAGCACTGCCAAGGCCGGCGAAACGTTCCGGATAATGGCAGCGGCTCCGCTGGTGGCTAGCGGATGGGTGGTGGTGAGAAGCGGCGCCGTCGGCCAGGGCACCGTGACGGCCGCCTCGCCGGCGGGGAAAAGCGGCCGCCAAGGCACGCTTTCCGTAACTTTTGATTGGATCTACAGCGCGAGCGGGGCGAAGATCCCGTTGGCAGCCATCGAACGAAACCAAGCCGGCAAAAACAAGACAGGTTCGTCAAACGCTGCTAACATCGGTGCCACACTGATCCTAGGTCCGCTCGGGCTGTTCGCCCACAACTTCGTCAAAGGTCATGACGTCAACGTCGCGACCTCGCACATGTTCAAAGCCTACGTGGGCCGCACCGTGGCGGTCGGAGCGTCTCACATGTATTCGAGCCACTGACCACCAGCCACTAAGCGACAGAACGCCAAGGATACTCGCGCCGTCCGGCCCGGTAGACCCTCCGCTTGCTACAATGCCAAACGGGAAAAACTAAGAGCCCATGATCACCCGCGCCGTCGAAGAGACTGACGCGCAAGCATGGACACGCATGCGTCATCTACTATGGCCGGACGAGGACCGGGCTGAGCTCGCCTCAGACGTCGCCTCTTATTTCGCTGGAACGTCCAAGTTCATCGTTGCCGCATTTATCGCCCTCGACGACTCGGGGGTGCTGGTCGGCTTCTTGGAGCTCGGATTGCGGCCGTACGCCGAGGGCTGCATTGCTTCGCCGGTGCCTCACGTCGAGGGCTGGCTCGTGCTCGAGCAGGCGCGCGGACGAGGAGTCGGTCGCAGCTTGATCTCGGCGGCCGAAGGTTGGGCGACCGCGCATGGCTATCGCGAGCTTACATCCGATGGGTTGCTCGGTAACGAGCTGGGATATCGCGCGCACATCGGAGCCGGCTTCGTAGAAGTGGAACGGCTGATCGCATTCCATAAGACGTTGCACGGAGACGGGCCGGTAAACTAAGCGGCGGAAGCCCATCGTCCGTCCGAATCTTAAGGTTTCCGTAAATCTGTGCCCGTCCTTTTGGCTAGCTTGCGGCGACACCACGCATTGTTGTAAAATCTTCACCACAACGATTTCCGCCATCGGCTGCTTCAAGCTGCGCCGCGTTCCCCTTTGGCTAAGCACGTATGGCTAGGTAAGGTCCCAAATTGGCAGTTGTCTCCATCGCTTCTCAGCCCGATCGCAGTCATATCGCGCCGGTGACGACTCGCGAAGAGCTCATCTACCTTTTGTCTCGCGCCTCGGAGCTGGAACACGGCCTGGCTTGCATCTATCTGTTCGCGGCCTATTCTATCAAGAGCGATATCGGCGAGGGCGGTCTGACCGACGCGCAAGCCTTGATGGTACGGGGTTGGAAGCGGCGCCTCGCCAAGGTCGCCATAGAAGAGATGTTCCATCTCGCTCAAGTGTCCAACATGCTGACCGCCATCGGCGGCGCGCCGCATTTCAAACGAGCCAACTTCCCTATGCCGTCGTCGGAATTCCCTTCGGCTTGCGGCTGTCGCTCGAGCCGTTCTCGCAAGAAGTCATCGAGCGGTTCGTCTGCTACGAGATGCCCGAATCCGGCGTTCTCCGGCCCGAGCAGGAGGCGGTCTACGCGGCGATTCGCTCGAAGATGCTCGCCTTGGAAGGTGTTCCTGCTGGCCCTGACGCCGCGGCCGACGCCACACGCGCTGCCGCTGAGGGCGGTGCCCCGATCGCTCCCCCGCAAGACCCGGCCGGCAAAAGTTGCGAACCCTACGAGATCGACTTCAAGACGGTCGGGGAGTTCTATCACAAGGTCAGGACCGGCTTTGAGTCGATTGCCGAGGACGAACTGTTCATCGGACCGGCGCAGGCGCAATCGAACTCCCGCTACGTAGACCTTGAGGGTGAGCTCGTCCCCGTCACCGATCGGGCCTCCGCCTGCGCCGCCATCGAGATGATCGTCGAGCAAGGCGAAGCTCCGTCGTCGGCTCATCCGGATGCGCATTTCGTGGCTTCGATACCATTCGCAAAGAGTTCGACGGTGCCATGGCGGAGGCGCGATCCAACGGCGCGGCGTTCGATCCCGTGCGCCCTGTCGTCTCAAACCCGATGACGCGCTTTTACGAAGATACGTCGGGCGGAAGCGTCATAACCGATGACCTGACGCATCAGGTCGCCGATCTCTTCAACGCGGCTTACGAAACCATGCTGCAAATGCTCTTGCGCTTTTTCGCTCATTTGGACGAGAGCGAGGAGGAGCTGCGCCTGTTGTCGCGCGGCACGATGCGGCTGATGGCCTCCGTCCTAAGGCCTCTAGGAGAAGCCTTGACGAAGATGCCCGCCGGCCCGGAATTTGCCGGCAAGACGGCAGGCCCCGGCTTCGGCTACAACCGCGACGTTCATCTGCTGGCTCACAAAACGTCGGCCTGGGTATTTCCGGGAAGCTTCTGGCTCGAAAAGCCGATGCGGGCATGAGTGCCGTCGCAATATGGTTTTAGCGCCGAGCCGCCGCAGCGGCGTCGCCGACCGTCGCGACAACTACAACGTCGGCAATCTCACGATTCACGATAATCGCGGCATCTGTCAGCACTCCGGGTATTGCACGGACAATCTCTCCGCCGTTTTTCGAGCCGCCAAGGAGCCCTTCGTGGATCCCACGGGCGCGGCAGAGGACGCGATCGTCGCCCAAGTCCGCCAGTGTCCGTCCGGCGCGCTCAGCCACTCCATCCGACGGCGTCGAACATCGAGATCAAGATCGGCCACCCGGGATCAACGTGTCCAAGAACGGCCCGTATCGCATCACCGGCGGTGCCGATCTCAAAGACGACACCTGGGGCGAAGGCGCCTCGCGGGAGCACTACGCCCTTTGCCGTTGCGGGCATTCGAAGAACAAGCCTTTTTGCGACGGTTCCCATTGGTACGTCAAGTTCACGGATGACGATAACTAAAACCGACGCTTTGCCATGAGCGAGTCGCCCGAATTCACCCTCAGCAAGAGCCGCTTCGAGGCCTTCAGCGACGGCGTTTTCGCCATCGCCATCACGTTGCTCGTGCTCGAAGTGCATCTGCCGGCGCTGCACGCTCCTCCGATCAGCGGAGCGGAACAGCTGCGGGCGCTGTTGCAGATCTGGCCGCAATACCTGGTGTATTTCGCCAGCTTCGCGACCATCGGGATTATGTGGCTCAACCACCATGCGCTCTTTCGCTACATCGAGCGGATCACGCACGGCATCGTCCTGACGAACCTGTTGCTTCTGGCGCTGATCTCGTTCTTGCCGTTTCCGACCGAAGTTTTGGCCCGCTTTGGCCTAACGCCGATGGCCATGGTTTACTACGGGGTCACGTTGAGCGCCATTGCCTTGGGCTATTTTCTCGTGCATCGCCAAGTACTTGCGGCGCAGCCTTCGGTTGACCAAAGCCTGAAGCTTTGGAATATCGTCGGACTGACGCTTTACCCGGTCGCGACGATCGTCGGCTATTTCGTGCCGGTCGTCGGCATCGTGCTCGTCGGGTTATTGGCGGTGTTTTATATGATGCCGCAAAACATCCGCGGCGCCGTCGTCCGCCCCTAAGCTGCACGTTAAATGTAGTGCCGCTAAAGTAGTGCCGCGACATTAGTACGCGGCCAACCCCGCCGCTACAACGCGCCGCCCACCCACACCACCGCAAAACCGCAAATATACACCATCGACGCTCGCGACAACATCTTATCCGCGCCGGGGTTACGCAACCAAACCGACGCGGCCGCCGCCGCGACCAACATGGCATCAAAGGGCATCAAACCCCATCGTCTGAGAACGATTGTCGACGCGGTGATGAACAGCGTGATTAAAAACAGGTTCAACCGGGTCGCTTGGGATCCGTACAGCCGCGGCATGAATCGCGGTCCGGCCGGGCGTTCGGCCTCGGCCCGCACCAAGGCGGCCGACCACACGTGCAACGCCGTCCAAAACGCGCAAACGGCGGCTGCCAACAGCGGAGTCGCAAAAAGCGGCTTTCCCGCGGCGATCCAGATGATAATAACCGGAGCCGCCCAGATCACGCCGCCGAACAAAGTATAGTAGGGCGTCGAGCGCTTCAGCCAGCCGTAGACCGTAGCGTAGAGCAAGCCGGTGAGCAGCGCCAGCGCCGCCACCGTCGGACTAACAAAGACGGCCAGCATTGCGAGGCCGAGCGTAGTCAGTGCGATGCCGAACAGCAGCGCGGTCTGCGGCGTGACCCGGCCGCTGGCCACCGGCCGGGATGCGGTCCGAGGATCGGCCGCGTCGATGTTCCGGTCGACGAACATGTTGATCGCATTGTCGCCCGCGGCAGCGATCGCCCCGGCCGCGAGCGCAACGACGACGTGTGGCCACTCATAGCGCGCTATCGGCAACGCGACGAGGACGCCTAAGCCGGCGCTTAAGAAGAAGCGATAGATCTTCGCCGGTTTGATAAGCTGGAAGTAGTCTGCCAGATCAGCCCGGCGTGACACGTGAGCTCTCGTTGGCCCGCAGGGCCCATATGCCGATGGCCAGCGCGGTTAGCAGCGCGTGGAAATAAGCGAACATCGTCCAGTGCCGTTGCACGTCGTAAGCCGTCCACATGACCCCCGCCGCAGCCAAGGCGGCGACGCCGAGGCGCGCTATGATCGGACGACGCCATAGGATCGTGCCGGCGGCCACCACCAGGGCGAGCGCCGTCATCGCAAGCCCGAGGCTTAGGCGAACGGCATCCGACATCCCGAGCAATAACGCCATGCGTTGGGGTGTGGCGATGTACACGATGCCGGACATAAGCCACGCCGCTGCTAGCGCCAACTGACCCAGCGTCACGATCCACCGGCGAAGCTTGCTCATTGGCCCGTCGTCTGCAGCATGCTGCCGTTGAGCAGAGTGTGCCCGAGTATTAAGATGACGATGGCGGCCATCGTCCAGAAGTGGTAGCCGCGCAAGGTCCGGCGCTGCGGACATTGGCGTTCCAGCAGCTGACGGCCGACGGCAGCTTGGGCCACGATCGCGATGAGCGCCAACATCGCCAGCCAAATGCCCGTTTGATTCGAGCGCGACATCGTCGCTGCGCTCATCGCAAGGTAGGCGTGCCCTACCACCAGCGCGAGTATGATGTAGCCGAGGTATGCGTGTGGGCGCATGCGATGCAGAAAGCTAGCATTGCCTTTCGGCGCCGGCCGGGCCGAATTAGCCGCCCGGGGCTTTCGCACTATGTAAGGCAGCGAGATCGTGGCGCCGATGAGCAAAAAGCCGAGCCAACCGGTCAAGCTTGCCAAATACATCGCCCGCCTCCTCATCTTTGTTTAATTAAAGTCAACGCTGACTTTAAGCAGCCATAGCATAGGATAATCAGCCCCGAAAGTCAATACTGACTATAGGGAACAATTTGAACGCGAGGTCGCCTTTTGAGCAATGGCAGCGGAACCCACAAGGAACTCATGGTCCTGGGGCTGGTCGGGGATGAAGGATCGATGAGCGGCTACGATCTTCATCGCATCGTGCGCGCTCACGGTGAGCTGTTCACAGATCTTAAGAAGGCCAACATATACCATCTGCTCGACCGGCTGGCGACTCAGGGCTATTTCCGGATGCGTACGGAGGGCGGCGCGCGCGGCAGGCGCGGGGAGCGGCTCTTGTACTCGCTGACCGCCAAAGGCCGCCGCCGTTTCCACGAATTGCTCGAGCTCGAAGTGCAGCGCTACGGTACTATCCATACCGGCATCGAAGTGGCGGTTGTCTTCCTGTCGCAGCTCCCACGCCAAAAAAGACTTGCCTTGCTCCGCAAGAGGCAACAAAGCGTGCGGTCCCATCGCGACCGGGTTGCGACGGCGCTTGGCGACGTCTCGAGCCGTGGAGTGCTGTCCAAGATCGCTGCCGATCATGTCTTGGCGCTGGTCGATGCGGAGCTCGAGTGGGTGAAGCGTTCAATTGCTGCCGTCGAAGCGGCCAAGGACCCGAAGGCCGAGCACTGATGGAGACGTCGCCCTTTCGGCGGGCATACCAAGCGTTGGAGCGGTTCGGGGCGGCGATGTTCCGCCGGATGGACAACTTCTACCTGACTTTCTGGCATGCGTCGCGCGGAGTACGGCGCCGTGATGACGGCCTTCCCGATCACGTTTGGCCCGTCACGCCGGGCGCCTACGTCGTCGGCAACCCGCAAGCTGCGATCGCCGTGTGCACGCTGACCAGCAACGAGCTGATGCGCCCCATCGCGATGCTGCCGGGCGTGGCGATAGCGGGCCGCTTGTACACTTGCAACATGGGCATCGAGAAGATCGTCAGCAATGTATGTGCCAACGCAAGTATCCGCGTTTTGCTGCTTTGCGGCCGAGACTCAGTTTTGTTCAAGCAGGCGCAATCGCTCCGTGCGCTCATGGAGAACGGAATCACCCCCGACAAGCACATAGTCGGCGCCCAAGGCTACCTGCCGGTACTGGGCGGCATAGATCCGAATGCCGTCGAGCAGTTTCGCCGCCAGATCATGCTAGTCGATCGCATTGGCGAAACGGACGTGGATGAGATCGGCGCGGAAGTCAAGCGCTTAGTGCAGGAATTCCCACCAGAGTCCAGCGCGATGCCGGCGTCGGTCCCTGTACGTAACGTGCCTAGCTCGGCCCAGGCTCAAGACGAAGTAGAAGGCGATGATTCCCGGTTTGTCGTTCTATCGCCGGGAGGCAAGCGCGAACCGCTGTCTTACGATCCAAAGGGATACTTTGTCATCACGCTCGAGCGCGCTAACGATCGCATCGTTGCCCGTCATTATCTGCCGGATGCGACGCCGGCGCATTCGATGCGCGGCCGCTCCGGCGAAGGCATGCTGCTCGCGTTTATTCATGAGGGCTTGGTCACCCAGATGTCGCACGCCGGCTACCTCGGCGGCGAACTCGCAAAAGCGGAAAGCGCCTTGCGGTTAGGGCTGGAATACGAACAAGATAAACAATTGGGCGCAGCGCCGCAAGCACCGTAACCTACACACTTTGGATTCTCGGCTATTGATTAATGGACTCCAAGGCAAGCGCCTTGAAATGAGCCCACATGCGCAAAGGACGATTCAGCGAAGCTCAGATCGTCGCCATCCTCAAAGAGGTCGAAGCGAAATCAAGAGCCGCGGGTCAGCCCACCTTTGCGGTGAGCTACGCGTCATCGTCGGTCTGAAACTGGAGGCGCCGGACCACGGCTGCAATCCGAACCAACGTTGGCGGGACCCAGGATGGTGTCCCAAGCTCCCACGGAAAAACATGCACGTCACCTCCCTTTAGCCGGTTATGCGCGTCGCACAACCACAGTAGATTCGGGGCTTCCGTTATACCACCAAGGGAGTAAGGGAACACGTGGTCAGCACTGACTAGTGAGTCGGTTCCCAAAGGGCAAGTATACCCCCAGAACCGGTCAGATTGGCAACGTTGCCGATCCGTTTTACCGAAGGCGCGTTTTCCTCGAATTAGCGAGCTCCGTTGACGCACCTCCTCTCCGTATGCTTCCGGCCGCAGCAAGGCCATAGTGTGAGGTGCCGAAAGATCACCCTCTAGGAGGAGGTCGTATTGCGCTTCCCAGTTTAGGTTTCCAGAGATTGCATACAGGTATTCTTCGGTGCACTTGTACCTTAGGGCGAGCACCTCTCCGTTAACCACTATACGGCTACCACGTTATATCAACTTCACAATTCCACGCAATGCCGCCAAAAAGCGCAACTCGGAAATTCAACTTGAGCGGAACTTTCTTGGTCGTGTCTATCAACAGACCTTTAGCGCCTTGTATTCGCGTGAGCGCCTTGTATCGTTTAGGGTCCGTACGCGGTGAGGCGAGGTCTTCCACGTCATCAACTTCGACATTAGAAGAAGTGTAATTCAGTTTGAGAAACCGGTCCGCCGTAATCGGGATGACGTTTATCGCTTGTTTGGGGTTGACAATGTGCGTGTTGGCCCCGCTCTTGCGGGAGTAAGCTCCAGTTTTCGTTGGCTTGGATGTCTGAACGATAACGGTTGCGTTATTGCCACGGAAGTACAGGTCAACGGTTCCAATTCCAGAAGGCAATGCACCGTCGTGAAAGAGCTGCGAAAATATTCTAGTGGCGATTCGAAATGAGCGTGTATTATCGACGGCAGACAGCTTCGTCGACCATGATGAAAAATCCCAATTTGCGCTACCAAACTTAAGCGCTTTGAAAAGAGTCGCCCAGCTTACTGGCACACCGTCTTCTGCCAAATGATTAAGACATGCAGCGATGAATCCGTTTCGTACGACGTCGAGCCGTTGGTTCGCGGTGTTGCCAAGGATACAGTGATCATTAAATGGCTGCGGCGAAGTTGAAATTAGCGCTCCGTATGCGAGCGCCAGCTGTCGGGCGACCTCATCCGGTGACAGTTCACCTTTTGGAATGGATCTATTGTAGTAATGAGTAAAAACTAACTCTTTGATGAAGCTGTACCGCTTTCGTAGACGGTTGGTGATTGGACATTACGCGATCTGA
>JACRUD010000062.1 GCA_014304875.1 Vulcanimicrobiota bacterium | reverse complement strand
CGCCGCTCCAGCATCTTCTCGGCTTCGATACGGCCATCGTTCCCGAAATGACCGATAAGCAGATGGCACATCTGGTAGCCGTGTCGCGTCTCCTCGATAAAAACGCGCGCGATGGAGTGAAGGTCGTAGTCGGAGGGCGCCGTCCCTAGTAAGAGCCGCTGCTGCTCGTTGGACGCGAATTCGGTATCGCCCTGATAGATGATCATGTTGAGAACCGCGTCCCGCATACGCTGATCGGGGATCTGGAGCACCTTCTCCCACTTTCGGGTGCCCGCGAACTCGCCGAACTCTATTTCGTCGCTATGCAGGTCGCCGTACTTCGCTTCGAGCGTGTAGCCGCCCAGCACTCGATTGAATATCTCCGGGTCGACGTCTATATCTCGTTGCCACGCGCGGCAGACCTCAACCCAATCATCGAATGTCTTGATGCGCGCCATCTCGAAGCCTCCACGGTCTGTGCTATAATCGTCACGGTCGGATGAAAATCGGCACACTAATTCTAACAAAAACGCGAGGGTCGCGCAAGTGAGCTCCTCTCCGCGACAGACCTTGGGTCCGGCACCGCGACGACGCAGCATGACGCCGTTACGCCCCCGCTCTATGCTCTTTACTCTTTTCGGCGACTACGCGTACCCGAGCGAGCGAGAGGTGTGGCTCGGCAGCCTGGTCCTGCTCGGCCGGGAGCTCGGGATCGCTGCCGGCGCCACGCGTTCAGCCGTCGCGCGGCTCGCGCGCGCCGGGTGGATTCGCGCCCGCAAATCAAAGAACAGGTCGCATTACGGCCTCACGGAGGCGGGACGCCGGCTTATCGAGGAAGGAACGCAGCGCATCTATCACTCCGGTGAGCAGGACTGGGACGGCACGTGGTGCCTGTTGCTCTATTCCATTCCGGAGACCAAGCGGATGTTGCGCGACCGGGTGCGCAAACGGCTGGCCTGGCTGGGGTTCGGAGCCCTTGGCGGCGGAGCGTATGCAAGCGCCCGCGACATGGGCGGTCCCGCAAGCGCCCTCGTCGAGGGGTTCGGCGTCGGTGCGTTCGCGAGCATCTTCACTGCAAAACTGCGCGGCCCGGAGCGAGATGCCGATTTGGTACGGCGCTGCTGGGATCTGCCGGTCATCGCGCACCACTACGAGAGATTTATCGATCATTATGCGCCGCGCTACCGGCGCGACGCAGCGCGGCTGACTGCCGGGACGCTGAGCGACGAGGACGCCTTCGCCGCCCGGTTCGCGCTGACTCATGATTTTCGGCGCTTTCCTTTCGTCGACCCCGACCTACCCGACTCGTTGCTGCCGGAAAACTGGGCGGGCACACGGGCTAGGCGCCTGTTCGAGGACTATCACCGCAAGCTCGCGCGCGGCGCGCTGCGCCACTTCAACGCGGTGCTGCGCGTGGAACGCATCCCGCCGTCGAGCGCTCACTGAGAAGCTGGATATTCATACACGCCGCGGCCGACTTTGCGCCCTAAACGGCCGGCCTTCACGTATTTGACCAGCAGCGGGCAAGGACGAAACTTGTCGCCGAGCGAGACGTGGAGATATTCCAGCACGCGCAGTCGCGTGTCCAAGCCCACTAGGTCGATCATTTCGAAGGGCCCCATCGGATGATTCAGGCCGAGCTTCAGCGCACGGTCGATGTCGCGGGCCGAGGCGACGCCCTCCATCAGCATGTAGAAAGCTTCGTTTCCGATAAGCGCGTTTATGCGGCTGGTCGCGAATCCCGGTGCCTCGTTGATGATGACCGTCTCCTTGCCGCAGCGAATGGCCGCTTCGCGCGCCGCCGTGACGGCGCGGTCGGCGGTCTGCAGACCCCGGACCACTTCGATCAGCTTCATGATATGGGCGGGGTTGAAGTAGTGCATGCCGATCAATCGCGACGGGTCGTCCAGAGCTGCAGCTATCTCAGTGATCGACAGAGCCGACGTATTGGTCGCAAATATCGCATCCGGCGCGCAGGCGGACTGCAGAGCGCGGAAGACATCGTGCTTCAGCGCCATCTCTTCGGGAACCGCTTCGATCACCAGCTGAGCGGGCGCCGCATCCTGCGGCGATCGTCGCTGCACGATGCGTTGCGCCGCAGCCGCCGCCGCGCTTTGGTCCAGTTTCCCGCGCTCGACCGCTCGCTGTAGGTTCTCTTCGATGGTCTGTCTGCCCCGAGCGAGCGCGCGCTCCGCAGCATCGATGAGGATGACCCGGTAGCCGCCAACAGCCAGGCTGTGCGCGATGCCGTTGCCCATCACGCCGGCGCCGATCACAGCCGCCGTCGGTTCTGACGTTTGGCTCATGAGGGTTTCAGGGAACGCCGCACGAGCGGTCGAACGATTTTCGTCATGGACGCCGTTTCGAGCGCGACGAAATCGCTTCATGCCGGTCGGCGCCAAGTCACGCTTCGGCGGGCTCACGTCGCCGACGCAGCGACCGTGGTCGACATCGCTTTCCGCGCGTACGCCACGATTTCGGCCCTCGTTCCCTACCCTTCACTGACGGAAAAAGACGTCGCCGCTTTCTTGACGCGCCCGAACGCCGGAGCCTACATCGCCTCGAACGACGGCCGTGCGGTCGGCACCGTTTCGTTTATCCACGACTGCCAGGTCCTGCAGCTCTTTCGGCTCGGCGTTTTGCGCAGCCATCGGCGGCGGGGCGTCGGGGAGATGCTCGTCGGCGCTGTCGAGTCGTACGCCAAGCGCCGGCACGTGGCCATCGTCTTCTTGCAGACGGCCGCGGAGCTCCATCTAGTACCGTACTACGAGCGGCTCGGCTATCAGGTGCAAGGCCAAGAGATCGACAACGCCGGCGGTGTGGAGATAACGCGGATCGACCTCTTCCGGATGATATGACCGTCGGACGATCCGGGCGGCGCAAGGGTCGCCGTACGTCTCCAACGCATAACGCATGATGTAGCGCCGCGGCTTGGTAGCGGGCTGACGGACCTAAAAGGTCCGTCAGCTACATACGTCCGTCCCGGCCGCGAACGCCTCAGACGTCGTGGTCCACATAGTAAGCGCCACGCATGCGCTCGATGATCGCGATGGCCACTCTCGCTCCGCTCCCCGCAGAAACGACGGCCTGACTCGGTAGGCCCGTAATGCGCCCGGCGGCATAGCAAGCCGGAACGACCGTCTCACCTCGTTCGTCGACGCCGACGAACTTGGCCCCGAAGCCCACCAAAGCAAGCCCCAATGACTGCGCCAGATCGGTGCGCTTGTTCGATGCCAGAAGGAAGAAGCGGCACCACGCCTCATCAGCGCCGGCGCGCACGGTAAAGCCGGGTGGCGATAAACAGACCTCTTGGATTCGTTCGTCGATGATGCGGGCGCCGAAGCGGCGAGCATGTTGAAGGCAGAGATCCAGCAGCGCGGAGCCGCCCACGCCGTCAGGGTAGCCGGGATAGTTGTTCACCCGCGAGACGCGCCGCAGGCTGGACTCTGCCCGATCAAAGACCGCCGCGGACACCCCTGCCCTGCCTAAGAAGATCGCGGCCGACAGTCCGGCCACGCCGCCGCCGGCCACGATCACATCGTACTCGCTTCGCAAACCGAACCCCCGGAGGTACCGGCCCGCGGACAACGGAACGAGACGGCATGAGCGTGCGGGTTGCTTTCGCAGGAGCCCTTATGGCCGGCGCCATGCTCGCGACCCTTGCTTCGCCCGTGCCTGCCCGCGACCCCGTGCCCGCGCCAGCCCTGGCTCCGTTAGATTCTTCTTCTCCATCCCCGGGGCGGCCCTTGAAGACGCTCGGCCACATTTACACGAGCGCTTTTTGCACCCGCTTCGTCACCCAGTTCAACGTCGCGGCCGGCGCACTGGTGGAAAACGACCGCCATCTCGATTCCGTCGATGAAAGCTTGTCTCAGATACAGGTTCACTATACCCAACGAGACGGCGCCTTGCGCGTCTACGATGACCGGGTGCGCCTTATCAATACGGTCGCCAACATGATGAAGACGATACCGGTCGGGCAGCGCGCGATCAACGATCTTCTCGCGCAAGCGAACGAGACGACGGATGCGCAGCGCCGTACGGAGCTTCACGAGAGCGCATCGCAGATGCAAAGATCTATCGATCGGCAGCGGGCGGTCAGCTACGATCTCAGCAACGTGATCCACGTCCTGATGGATAAGCATGGCGCACAAGACACGGTCGAATACCAAATCGCCTCCCTGCTGCCGGCTGGATCCGGTCCGGTGCGCGTCGATGCGTTGGATGCCCCGGTGCCCGAAGCCGGAAGCGACTTCTCGGCGGAACTGACTCAGACGCCCGCCAACAAACACCTGACGACCGTCCAGGACGTGATGCAGTTCGGCCGGCAACGCTGGATAATCGGCGCTGCCGAATCCAAAGCCGCCGTCGCTGCGAATCTGGTGGAGCGCACGTGTAGCGCCGAAGGTCCCTCGCACAAGCTCTGAGCCTCCCTTCGAGCACGCCCATCACCCTGTCCGGCGGGGAGCTCCTGCGTGCAGGCTTGCTGCGCCGGGCGGTGTTGCGCTGGTACGTACGCCATGGGCGCGATTTTCCGTGGCGCAAGACGACGAGTCCTTACGCGATCTTGGTCTCCGAGGTCATGTTGCAGCAGACCGGCACCGCGCGCGTCATTCTGAAATATCTTGACTTCCTGTCGCGCTGCCCAACGGCCGCTTCGCTTGCCGCTGCGTCTCTAAAGGAAGTCCTCACGCTTTGGTCCGGACTGGGCTACAACGGGCGGGCGCGCAATCTCTGGAACGCTATGCGCCGGATTCGTGCGGACCGCGGTGGCCGTTTACCCCGGTCGACGGCCGCGCTTCGACGGCTACCCGGCATCGGGCGTTATACGTCCGCGGCGGTGGCGTGCTTTGCGTATAATGCGCGAGTGCCCATCGTCGATACAAACGTCCGCCGGGTTCTGTCGCGCTCGATGCTCGGTTTAGACGACTGCGGCGAGCGGAAAGTGTGGCAGCTTGCCGACGCGCTGCTGCCTGCTCGCGCTGCAAAGTCTTGGAACCAGGGCTTGATGGACATCGGAGCGATCTTCTGCCGTCCCCGGCCAAAGTGCGCGCAGTGTCCTGCGAAAAGACATTGCCGCTGGGCGGCATCCGGGATGGCGTCCATCGCGGCCAAGCGCGCGACGAAAACGGCATTTTGGGGATCGAGCCGGTTCTACCGCGGCCGTATCGTGCGAGCCTTGGTCGAGAAATCCCCGCTGCGGCTGATCGATCTTGGAGTGAAGGTGAAGCAAGGCTTTGACAAAACCGAGCTGGCATGGCTGGCCGAACTGGTGGTGCGCTTGGAAAGCGACGGCTTGGTGAAACTGGACCGGCTGCGCCAGCGAGCACGTCTGGCGTAGCTCGGCGTCGACGCTCGATCTTGGAGCGGCTGGCCGCCGAATACGCCGACACCACGACCGCCCTGAGATTCGCCGACACGTTTCAGCTGCTGATCGCCGTTATGCTGTCCGCGCAAACCACGGACGCTCGGGTCAATCGGATCACGCCGGCGCTATTCGCGGATTTTCCGACCGCGCAAGCCTTCGCCGCAGCATCGCCCGAGCGCTTGAGCCCTTACATCGCCAGCTGCGGTTTGTACGTGACCAAGTCGAAAAACATCGTCGCCGCCGCACGCATCATCGTGGAGCGTTACGGCGGACAAGTACCGCGCACCCTCGAGGAACTCACCGCGCTGCCGGGCGTCGGTCGCAAGACGGCCAACGTCTTGCTGTCGGTCGCTTTCGGAGTCGACGCCATCGCGGTGGACACCCACGTCTTCCGGGTCGCTAACCGGCTTGGACTTGCCCGCGCGAAGACGCCTCAAGAGGCCGAACGCCAATTGATGAGGACGATTCCCCAGAAGTGGTGGTCGAGCGCCCATCATTGGCTGATCCATCACGGCCGCGCTGTCTGCGTCGCCCGCAATCCTCGCTGCGCTTGCTGCGTTGTCGACGATCTGTGTCCGAGCGCGAAGCGATTCCTCAGGTTGTACGCCCGGAGATCCTCCGGAAGAAGCGCGGGGTAAGCAGTGCGCGATAGACGATCGATCTGAGCGCACGGCGGCGGTCCAAAGTCCCCAATCCGTAGCCGATCGCACGGCTCGCGTAGTACGGATTGGCAGCCGCCCGCTCGACGACGAGATCGAATAGCCGGGCGCTTTTGGCAAGATTCTTCAGTATCCGCCCGGACGAAAGATAGCCGCCCGCGATCGATTTCCACTCGCGCTCGTGCGACTGCAGCGCGCCGCGAAGCGCGTTGCCTGTCCGTAGCGCATGCAAAGCGGCTCTCCCGGCGCTGCGCCCTGAGACCAGCGCCGTGTAAATGCCCTCGCCGGTGAGCGGGTCGACCAGCGAGGCGGCGTCTCCGGTGAGCATGGCGCCGTCGAACACGGTTCGCCGGTTCGCACTTGACACAGGTAAGGGCCAACCGGTCGTGTGCCCGCATTGTCTCGCGCCCGCGAAACGTGCTGCCACCGCAGGAACCGAAGCGAGGAAACCTTCCAGGATATCGCGCAGATGGCGCCCGCTGCGGCGCAGTTCCCCGATGTATATTCCTACGCCCACGTTTGCTCGGCTCGGTCCGACCGGAAAGACCCAGCCGTATCCCGGCAGCAATTCTTTTTCGTAGTAGTGGATCTCGAGATCGTCGGTCAACCCTTCGACGTTTTCGTAATAGCCGCGCAGCGCATAGCCCAGGTTGCGCGGCGAGTTGTCGCCGATGCCCAGCGAACGCGCGACCGCGGAGTGCGCGCCGTCGGCGCCGATCACGACCCTCGCGCGTACCCGTTCGGCTGCGTTGCCGTCACGTGCTTCCACGCCGGCGGCGATCCCCTTGTCGAAAATCACGCTGCTGACGATCGTCCCCTCGCGCAGCTTGGCGCCCGCACGCTGCGCCGCCCGGACGAGCGCGGCGTCCAGTATCCTCCGGGGCACCACCCAGGATGCTTGAGGTTCGCCGTCGGCACCCGGAGGCGGCTTGGCGCAAAACGTGCCGCCGCCGGGGCCCGAAATCAGCCCTCCGAACGTCTTGGTTGCCCGGCCCTCGAATGATTCGAAAGCGAGGCCCATGTCCTCGAGGATTCGTATCGCGTGCGGCGTGATGCCGTCACCGCATGACTTGTCGCGCGGAAAACGCGCCCGCTCCAGGATCGTGACGTCGGCTCCGGCCTTTGCGAGAACGTACGCCGCAGCGCTTCCCGCAGGGCCGCCGCCGGCCACGATGACGTCACAGCCCATCGATGACGTCGCCGAGCTCCGCGAAAAACCCCGCGATCTCATCCGCCGTGTTGTAGAAGTGCGGAGCCACCCGTATGCCGGCGCCCGGCCGATGGTCGACGATGAAGCGGCGCTTGATCAGCTCATCGCTCGCCTCTTTGGAGCCGGGGAAGTCGACGGTGATGTGGCCGCCGCGCAGTGCGGCATCTTTCGGTGAATTGACATGCAGCTTTTGCTGCAGAGCGCGTTCCAGGGCAAATCGCGTGAGTTCCACGTTGCGCGCCCGAATCGACTCGATTCCGACTTCATTGATGATCTCCAACCCGCTCAACGCCGCGTAATAGGCCACTGGGTTGGGCGTGCCGCCGGCATAGCGCCATGCGTCGTCCGCAAAGTCTAAACCTTGCATATCGAAATCGAACGGCCGCTTGTGCGAAAACCACCCCACCATGCTGGGCACGAGTCTGGCTTGGGCATCGGGACTCACGTACAAGAACGCCGTACCCGGGCCGCCGCAAAGCCATTTCAAGCATCCCCCGACGGCGGCGTCCACTTCCAGCGCCCGGACGTCGACCGGCAAAACCCCGACCGACTGATAGATATCGAGGAATACCATGGCTCCGACCCGGTGCGCTTTTTCGACGATGGCGGCGACGTCTTGAAGGTAGGCCGATTTGAAAAGGACGTGCGATATGGGAACGGCCAGCGTGCTTTCATCGATCGCCTCGCACATCGCTTGGGTATCGACCGTGATGCCGTCCCGGCTTTTTACGATCTCAACGCGCGCGCCCCGTGCCCGCTGCGCCATCCAATTGTAGTGCACGGTCGGAAAGTTCAAGTCGCTGTAGACGACTTTGTTGCGCGCGCCCGTGAAGTCGAGGCATGAGATCAGAATCGATTGGGTGACGGACACGTTCTGCTGCAGCGCCATCGACCCGGGCGGAGCATTGATAAGCGATCCGATGAGCTCGGCAGTGCGGTTGACGAGCGCGAGCCAGCGGTCCCAGGCAACAACCCCAAGAGTGGCCCAATCGTCGGCATAGTCGCCAAGCCGCTCGCGAGTTCTCGCCGGCATCGCCCCCAACGAATTGCTGATGAGATACGTGCAGGAAGAGAGGATAGGGAAGTCGCCGCGCCTGTCCGGGATGAAAATCTTCTCAACTGCGGGCATCCCGGCGCCTTTTTCACAGCACGCCGGCGCTCCCGCCAGGAAAACTGTCCCATAATCTAGGACGAGCGTTCATAGTCGCGCTCGCCGGATCGATTATCGATATAGCGATGGTGACTGAGCGCCATGGAGCGCCGACGGCGTACGGACTATTGTTCGCCGTTTGTCACGTTCGGATGCTAGCATGTGGGTCGGAGGCAACCATATGACTAGACGCAGCGCGGGCACAGGCCGACCCGATGTGGGTCGATTAAGCAGTGAATCAATGCGAACCCGCGTAGGACCTGGCGAGCATGCGCATACCCGCTCGCTGTTGCGCGGCGTGGTCGCTCAGATGCCCGCGGTCCTATGGACGGTCGACATGGACCTTCGCTTCACGTCATGCTGCGGCGACGCCATCGAAGCGGCCGGAATCAAGCCCAAAGACGTTGTGGGCCTCACGATCTCGGAGTTTTTTGGGAACCGAGATCCACGATATTACCGGACCATCGCCCACAGGCGTGCCCTTTCCGGCGAATCCGTCAGTTACGACAGCGAGTACGCCGGCCACTTTTTCAAGAGCAATCTGAAGCCTTTGAGGGATAAGGGTCATGTCGTCGGAGCGGTCGGTGTCGGCTTGGATGTCACCGAGAGCAGGCTCAAAGAAGAACGCGAAGCATTCCTCGCGCATCGAGATATTTTAACTCGGCTGCCCAACCGGACCCTGCTGTCGGACAGGTTGTCGCTCACGATCTCTCGCGCGCAACGCGACGGAAAGATCGCGGCCATAATATTCATTGATCTCGACAACTTCAAGGAGGTCAACGACCGCTTCGGCCACGCCGTCGGCGACCAACTGCTCAAAGCCGTCGCCGTGCGCCTGACCGGGTCCTTACGCAGTTACGATACCGTCTCAAGGACCGGCGGCGACGAGTTCATCGTCGTCGCCTCCGATCTGCCGGAAGCGGGCGATGCCGAACTCATCATGCAAAAAATCAACGAGCTGTTCGTCGCCCCATTCTCCATCGAGGGCCAAAGCGTTTCGATGAGCGCGAGCATCGGCCTCAGCGTCTTCCCGACCGACGGCATCAACCCCGAGGATTTGATCCGCAACGCCGATAGATCGATGTACCGAGCCAAGCGATCGACCCAGAAGAAAGAAACCTCGATATAGGGCTCGTGCTGCCGCGATCGCCGCATCGCGGCGTTAGCGCTGCGCGAGGGGCCTGAAGAGCTGTGTTTCAGCGTGACGGCGAGCATACATTCGCTCGGGCACAGGGTTGGGAGGTGTTGCCCTGGGAAAAAGCCTCCCGCGATGCGAAAAAGCGCCGCCTAGACGGGACGGCCCAGCAAGTAGATGGCTAAAAGCCTGCTCTCTTCTCTTCTGCGATGCGACTTGAGACAGCTTTGGACAGACGAGCCCTGGTTGCGGCGGCTTCTTCCCGCCCGCCTAGCACGCGAATCATCCGAGACCAAGATCGATGAGCGCGTTACGGAGCTCGAGCCGGGCGACGGCGCCTAGCCGTTTCGGGGTCTGCGCTTTACCCCGCCTGATCCAGAGGTAGGCCGCCGGCGATGCGCGTCGCGATCTCCACCCGCGACCGCAAGCCGCATTTGGTCAAGATGTTGGCGATGTGATACTCAACCGTACGGCCGCTGACATGCAGCAGCTTGCCGATTTCTTTATTGGTCTTGCCGTTGGCGACCAACAGAGCGACGGAGTTCTCTCGCGGACTGAGATTGCCTCGCGCTTGACGCTTGCGCCCCGGTCGGAAGCCATGCGCTCGAGCGAGCTGGCGCGCCCGGTCGGCAGCCCGGTCTGCCTCCATTGAGTCCAAGGCTTCTATGACGGTCGTGAACAGGTCGCGATCGCCGCGTGCGTTCGCGACCGCGAGCAGCAATTGCGATTTGTGGAACGGATCTTGATCGGCATCGGCTGCGAGCAGCAACTTCTCACAAGCTCCGGGGACATCGCCTGCAAGCAGCTTGTCGTACCCGTCCGCTTCGTCGATGAGAGCTGTGGCGACAGATGAGCGGCCGTCACCGTCGATAGAGCGCAACAGTTTCAGCGCATGTACCGCCGTCTCTCGCCGCTTCAAAGCGCACGCAACCCTGACGGTCGCCACGAGCGCGCGCAGCTCGAACACTTCGCAGGTTTGGCCATGAGCGACGCAGACAGAGGCTAGGGCATAAAGGTCCAGCGCGCCATCGTAATTCTCGCGCAGTTCGGCCGCGTAGCCGGCGGTAAAGTCGACGGCGCGCCTCCACGACGGCAAGATTTTTAGGTTCGAGGCGTCGCGCAATACTCGATCGGCGCTGTCATCGTCGCCGAGCATGGCGTAGAGAAATGCTTGCACGCATAACGCTTGGCAAAGGAAGGGGCCGTTGGAGGCGTCGATCTTTTCGGCGGCGGCCAAACTCAGGCCGAGCGCTTCGCGCAGCCGACCCTTATTGATGCCGACGTCGGCAAGATACGACATCAAAAGCGCTTCGACGGATCGCGATTTAGGGCCGGACAGTGCTAACCCCCGGCGGCACCAAAATTCGAAACGTTCGTGCTCGTCGAGCATATCGCACAGATAGCACAGCTTCGTGCAGCAGTGAGCGAATTCGTCGTCGAGCTGCAACATCGAAGCCTGTGCAGCGGCAGACTCGACGATGGCGACACCCGCCGCGGCGTCACCAAGGCGACCCAGCACGATCCCGAGCCAGGCCCGAAGTCTGATAGGTTCCCGGACGTGCCGGTCGTCGCACGAGCTGATCCCCCGCTCCAATGCGTCGCGCGCTTGCTCCAACTCTCCGCGGCGTTCGTACACCGCCGCCAATACGTAGAGAAGCCGGGGCAAAGATTCGGGCGCCACGATCGGCGCCTCGCGCATGGCCAGTTCCACGCTGGGCAGAACGGCTTCGGGGTCCTGGCCGCTGTCCCAAGCTGATTCCGCGAACCGCGCCCGCGCGCGTACTCGCAGGGGCGCCGGGAGCGCCTCGGCCGTCGCTTCGAAGCCGGCCATGGCGCGGCGCGCGTCGTTGCCCTTGCCCAAACCGTAAAGGGCAGATGCTATGCCGGCTCTGGCTTCCCAACGGATGTCGCTTTCAGGCTCGGCACACTCCAAGCATCGTGAAAAAGCCGTCATGGCCTCCATCGGCGCATGAGCATCCAGCCGCTCCCAGCCGATGCCGGCGAACTCACCGGCGGCGTCGGAATGGTGACGAGCCGCTTGAAGGTGGAGCGCCCTTTCCCACGGATCGCCGATCTTCGCCGCTAAAACCTCATGGCAGCCGGCGCGCATATTCTCGTCGAGCATATCGTAACAGGCGTCTCGCAAGAGCGCGTTGCGAAAGGAGTATCCGTCGGCGGTGTGCTTCACGATGCACGCATTGATCAACTCGTCCAGGCTCGCATGCACGTCGGCAAGGGGCTGCTTAGACATTTCGGCAAGCATGGCGGCGCTCAAGCAGCCGCCGTCGACCGCGAACCAACCCGCGATGTTGGACGCGCCGTCCGACAGGTCGCTCAACCGATCGTGCAACGCACGCCGTAGATCCCTGGGGATGACGCGATCCTGTTCATAACCGGCCGCGAGGAGCAGCTGGGCGTAAAAGGGATTTCCGTCAGTTTGTTCGTGGAGAGAGGCGATGATATCGCCGTTGAAAGTCTCTTGCGGATCGAGCGTGCGGGCAAACGCGAGCAATTCCACCGCCGTGAGTCCTTCTACCCTGTGCACCCTAGCCAGCCCCGCTTTGCTCAATCTGAACGCGAGATCCTCGCCCGCGGCCACACCGCAGCGGCACGCGATATGCCAGCGCAGCGGCAGGTCTTGCAGCCGATCCACGCAGTACTGCAAGCCGTTCAAGCTCTCGGAACCGGCCCACTGGACGTCGTCGACTTGCACCGTTAGTGGGCCGCGGCTCAAAGCCGCTTCCAATACTTCTCTGATGTACCACAGCCGATCGCTTTCTTTGGCAGCGATGGCGCGTCGCGCTTGTTCTGCATCGATGCGCCCGTGACGGTACATCTTCTGGACCACTGACATCAGAGGCTCCAGCGGAAGCAGCATCGCGTTCGGCAAGCAGGCGACGTAAAAAACGTCCTCGCCCGAACGGCGGCGCATCTCCGCAAGGAGCTTCGATTTACCGACGCCCGCTTCGCCTAATAAGAACGACGCGGGCCTCGTCTCGCTTTCCAACTCTTCCAGCATGGTCGCCCGTCCGACGAACAGACCCAAAGGCCGGTCGGAAGCCTCTTGCTTAAGACTAGGGGTTTCCCTAGTGAAGGCCATGCACAAGCTCCCTTATGCTAAGAGTAGGGAACGTGGGGTTCTTCGGTTTTAGGATGCGAGGCTTCCAAATGTCACGCACGACGCCACTCGGAATGCTTGCCCTGCTGGCCGCCACCTTAGCGCTGAGCTCTTGCGGCAACGCGCCGTCCGCTATTCCGCAGCAATCGGTTCTCCGATCGACCGTCAGTTGGACGCCGAAGATGCCGGCGTCCCCGACAAGATCAACGGATAGCTGGACGCCCAAAATGCCCGCCGCCCCCTCGAGATCTAGCGACAGCCGAGTCCCCAACATTCCGGCATCTCATTCCAGATCAATAGATAGTTGGACGCCCAAGATGCCCGCAGCTCCGTCGCGAAACCGTCACTAACACTTCACCGAGCGCCTGTCGTGTTCTCTGGCCGAAGGGAACCCGACTGCTAGGGCATTGACCACCGTTTCGCAGCCCTCCTTTCACTCGGATGGACGAGACGATGTGTCGACGCTGCAGCCGAATGCGCGTTCGCCCCTTGAGGAATCGCTTCTAAACCAGCGATCGCCTTCGAAACGGAACGATGCGGCTTGTATCGCCCGATGCGCCGCCGATCGGCGGTATGGGCACCTCGAGCGCCGGCTCGACGACGCTTGCTTGGAGCAAGCGGGAGCTCATCTCTTCCAGCGTTTTTATCACGGCGCTTAAGGTTCGAATCTGATCGCTGATCTGCTGGTCCATTTTTTCCCTTTCGGAGACGCAGGTCGTAACGCTTCGACGCCTTTGTCGGGTTGTACGGAGATTGTACTTCGCTTCGAAGAGTCAAGCACTCGGGCTATTCCTAGTGGTTCCGACGGCCCGAGCATAGCCGAGGTAGAGCACGCCGGCCCCAAGAATGACCCGACTTGATGAAAACCGGCGATAACGAAGCCGCGGCCGCCTTTGCGGAACTGGTCCGCAACTGCAAGCAAGAAAACATCGAACTGCCGCTCGGCCGAGCCTGTCTTCTGGTGTCCGCGGTTTTCGAGCCGACGATCAAACTGTCGTCGTACGAGGCGACGCTCGACGCATTCGCTGCCCGGGCCGTCGCGACGGCGAACGATTCCAGCGACCCGTACTCGATCATGGGCGCCGTCCTGCGTACGCTATTCGTCGTCGGTGAATTCACCGGCAACAGCCGCGACTATCACGATCCGCAAAACAGCCTGTTGGCCAGCGTCTTGGACCGGCGCACGGGCATTCCGATCACGCTGGCCATCGTCACTATGGAAGTAAGCCGACGCGCGGGGGTGCCCATCCAGGGCGTCGGCCTTCCGGGTCACTTCGTCGTCCGGTTCCCGGATCCGACCAGCCGGCTGTACATCGACGTGTTCGACGGAGGCAAGGTCATCGACGTCGACCAATGCGTCGCGCTCATCGAGCGGCTTTATCGGGGACGCCTGACCTGGCGAGACGAATACTTAGATCCCGTGCCTCCCGAGGCGATCGTCAAGCGTGTCTTGCTGAATCTAAAGAACTCTTTGAGTCACGCGAAGAATTATGCTGCGGCGCTGACCGCCATCGGCTTACAGCTGGCCCTCGACCCCGACGATCCCACGGAGCTGCGCGATCGCGGCATCCTATTCGCGCGCCTGCACCGCTACGATCGCGCCATCGCCGACTTAGAAGAGTACTTGGAAAGGCTACCAGATGCGGGCGACGGGGAGCACATCCGCAATACGGTACAGTACTTGCGCCAAGCCAAGAACCTGTAGGGTTTGTGGACGAATTTCTTCGACGCCGTAAGGCTTTTCTCGAGAAGATGGGCGACGCAGTGGCCGTTTTTCCCAGCGCGCTGCCCACTCACCGTTCAAACGATACGGAACACGAATACCGCCAAGACAGCGACTTTTTTTTCTTGAGCGGCTTTGAAGAACCCCATAGCGTTTTCGTCCTGGCGCCGGCCCATCCGGTGACCAAAAGCATCCTGTTCTTGCGCCGCCGCGATTCCGAACGCGAACGATGGGATGGCCCGCGAACCGGAGTTGAAGGAGCCGGCCCTCGCTACGAAGTCGATGCTGCCTACGGCATCGAAGAGTTGGATGAGCGCTTGCCCGAGCTGCTGGCCACGTCCGACAAGCTGTATTATGCCTTTGCCGACAACGAGGCGTTCAATCACCGCATCGTGCGCGAATTGAAGCGTTATCACGACGAACGCGCGCGCACGGACCGAGGACCCATAGCGGTCGCGGATCCGAGCTCGATCATCCACGAACTGCGCGTCAAGAAATCACCCGAGGATGTGGCGGCGCTGCGGCGGGCGGTGCGGATCTCCGGCGAAGGCCATATGGCCGCGATGCGCTACAGCCGTCCGGGGATGTATGAGTACGAGATCGAGGCGATCGTCGAGTATACGTTCGCCCGCTTGGGCGCGCAGGCGGTAGCGTACCCTTCCATCGTAGCCGGAGGCCCCAACGCGACGATCCTTCATTATAATAAGAACCGCGAAGCGGTCCCCGACGGCAGCCTGGTCCTGATCGATGCAGGCGCTGAAGCGGATTATTTCTGCGGCGACATCACGAGGACATGGCCGATCTCCGGCAAGTTCAGCGCCGAGCAACAGGCGGTGTACGAAGTCGTCCTGGAGGCTCAGCGCCGAGCCATCGCCATGTGCCGCCCCGGGACCCGCGTCAGCCGGACCGTCGAGTTGAAAGGCACGAACGGGAAGGTGAACGGCACGTTTCACGCGGCGGCGGTCAAAGCCGTCGTGGAAGGCTTGCTGGACTTAGGTCTCTTGAGCGGCTCGTTCGAAGAAAATATCGAGCGTCAGCTCTATCATCGGTTCTTCATGCATGGAACAGGGCATTGGCTAGGTATGGACACGCACGACGTCGGCTCGTATCGAGCTGACGGCGACTGGCGGCCGCTGGAACCCGGCATGGTCGTCACCGTGGAGCCCGGCATCTACATCCCGCAAGACTCGAGCGTCGACGAGCGCTTCCGAGGTATAGGCATCCGCATCGAAGACGACGTCCTGATCACGGAGAACGGCTGCGATGTGCTATCCGCTGACACGCCCAAGACCATCGCGGAGATCGAAGCCTTGATCGCGCAGGGCCGCGCCGGCGCTACGCCGCTGATCGCGTGACCGCGACGATATCGTCACTCGGCTCGCAAGTGGTCGATTGGCGGCGCGAGATCCATCGCCATCCCGAACTGGGTTTTCAAGAGAAGCGCACGAGCGCGCTGGTCGAGAGAGAACTGCGCGGGGCCGGCATCGAGACTTCCCGCGTCGCCGGAACCGGCGTCGTCGGCGTGTTGCGAGGATCGCGGCCCGGTAAGACGATCGCTTTACGGGCCGACATGGACGCGCTGCCGCTGGACGAGCGCAGCGGCGAGCCGTTCAGCTCCGAAGTTCCGGGAGTCATGCACGCCTGCGGACACGACGCTCACACCGCTATGCTGCTCGGCGCCGCCGTCTCCTTAGCTGCGGAATGCGACCGGCTCGCCGGAACGTTGAAATTCTTCTTCCAGCCTGCCGAAGAGGGCCCGGGGGGTGCCAAGCCGATGATCGAGGCCGGGGTGATGCGCGCGCCGCAGGTCGACGCAGTGGCCATGATCCACGTCTCGCCGGCCTACGAAGCGGGAGTCGTCGCTCTGCGCTCTGGCCCGATGACGGCATCGTGCGATGATTTCGACCTGGAGATCCAGGGCCGCGGCGGTCACGGCGCCTATCCGCATGCCGGTGTTGACACGATTCCCATCGCAGCCGAAATCGTCGGTGCTCTGCAGCGCATCGCAAGCCGTGAGATCGACCCGCTCGCGTCTGTCGTGGTGAGCATCGGAACCATTCAAGGAGGCTATCGCCGCAATATCACCGCCGACACGACCCTGCTCACAGGGACGATCCGCTGCCTGGATGAGAGCGTCCGCACCAAAATCCCAGAGCGCATCGAGCGCATCGCGGCGGGCATCTGCCGAGCGCATCGGGCATCGTATAAGTTTGCCTTGGATCCCGGCTACCCATCGGTCTATAATGATTCGGCACTGGTCGCCGATATCGAGCGCATCGCGCGCGCAACGCCCCAGGTACCGGCGGTCGTGGCGATTCCGGCCCCGACCATGGGGGCCGAAGATTTCGCATATTTCGCGCGCGAAGCGCCGGGCTGCTACATTCGCTTGGGCGTCGGACGGCCTGGGCACAGCGACGAGCCGATGCTCCATTCGCCGGAATTCAAGTTGGATGAGGCGGCGTTGCCGTCCGGAGTAGCGTTGTTGCGCGCCCTGGCCCATCACCTGGCCTGAACCGTCAAATGGCCGCGATTGCTGCCGCCGGGCGCTGCGGTGTGGCCCTAGGGTTCTTGATCGCCGCGCTGAGCGGCTGCGCAAAAATATCGACCGACGGTACTGCTCCGCCGCGCGGCCAAAATCAATGGACCGTGCCGGGCGTGCTGAGGGTCGGTTCCTTTGAGGATCTGGATAATCTCAATCCCCTGGTGTCGCTGCAGTCCTTCGTGGGCGACGTCGAAGAGATGATCTTCTCGGGGTTGGTGCAGTACGACGACCACGGCTCGCTCGTGCCGGACGCGGCGGTCGCGATTCCCACGCGGGCTAACGGCGGGATCAGCGCGGACGGTCGCACGATCATCTATCATCTGCGCCGAAACATATATTTCTCCGACGGCTCGCCGCTCACGTCGGCCGACGTCGAATTCACCTGGTCGCAGATCATGAACCCGCGCAACAACACGCCCAATCGCGTGCCCGCTGACGAGGTGTTATCGATGGACACCCCGGATGAGCGCACCGTCGTCGTTCACCTACGTTCGCCGTCGGCGCCCTTCGTCGGCCTATTCTTGCACAACGGAGGCACTCCAAACGGCGCCATATTGCCCAAGCATCTGCTCGATCGCTACGGCGACCTCAACCGCATCCCTTACAACACCCACCCGATCGGCAGCGGGCCGTTCGTGGTCACGTCGTGGGAACCGGGCAGCCTGTTGCTGCTGCGGGCGAATCCCCGCTATTGGCGCGGGCCGCCGAGGCTGAAGGAAATCGACTATCGCATAATCCCCAACCAAAACACCCTTCTCACGGCGGTGCGCAGCCACGAAGTCGACCTGTATTACAGCGCCCCCGAATCGCAGTACGCGACTTTGGTCGCGACCCACGGATATCGGGTCACCAAATCGCCCGGGCAGTTCCTCGAACACGTGCGGTTTAATTGCGCGCGTCCGCTCTTGCGCGACGTCCGCGTTCGACGGGCGATCGCGTACGCGATCGACTGGCAGCGCCTCGTGCGCGATGTCTATCAGAATTTGGACGTCGCCGCGATGGCGGATCAACGGCCGGGGTCTTGGGCCAACGATCCGGCGGTAGCTCCATATCCGCACGATCTCGCACGCGCTCAGTCGCTCTTGTCGAGCGCCGGCTGGCATCGCGGCAGCCGCGGCACGCTAGAAAAAGACGGCCAACCGCTGCGGCTGACGATCATCAGCGTGGCAGGCGCGACCACGCGCGAGAAGGCAGAGCAGGTGATGCAACAAGACCTGAGAGCTGCCGGCATCGATTTGGAAATCCGTAATTACCCGGCAAACGAAGTGTTCGCCACCTACGCGGGCAACGGCATCCTGACTCGCGGCCGCTTCGACTTGGCGCTGGTCGCTCTCAACGTCGAACCGGATCCGGACGATACCATCAACTTCGGGCCGGACCAGCTCCCGCCAAAAGGCCAAAACCGCTCGTTCTACGTTGACCCGGAGATAGGCCGCTGGCAAGCTGCGGCGCGAACCGCTTACGAGCGTGGCGAGAGGCGCAAATATTACTGGATGATCCAGCAGCGCATTCACGACGCGCTGCCGATTCATGGAATCGTTTGGACATCGACGATCGATGCCGTCAACGCCGACCTCAAGAACTTCCGGCCCGGCGCGCCCGTCAGTGATTTTTGGAATGCGTACGCCTGGAGCATCTGAGGTCCGCCGAACGGACGGACGTGAAGGTTTCGTGGCTACATACGGCGGCGAAAAACGCCGCGGCTACATACGCCATGGCGACACATGCGCTGTCTAATCTAGGGCCGCCACTTTAGTGGCGGCCCTCATCGTTTTCTCTAGGTGACGAGCGCGGGCAGTTCCAGTCCTTCGAGGAACCGCTCGGCATCCATAGCGGCGCGGCAGCCTAGGCCAGCGGCGGTCACGGCTTGGCGATAGCGTGTGTCCTGCACGTCGCCGGCGACGAAGACATTGGGCCGGCTCGTGCGCACGCCGTCGGGAGAGATGACGTAACCGCGATCGTCGAGCGCCAGCTCTCCGCGAAAGATGTCGGTATTCGGTCGGTGCCCGATGGCGACGAAGACGGCATCGCAAGAGCGCTCGCTAGAGAGTCCGGTTTTTCGGTCGAGCAGACGAACGCCACGCACCGCCCTTTCGCCCAGCACTTCCTCGATAGCGGTGTCCCAAATAAACGATATCTTCGGATTTTCGAACGCTCTCTGCTGCATGATCTTCGATGCCCGCAGAGCATCGCGGCGGTGGATCACGGTCACGCTTTTGCCGAATCTGGTAAGAAATAGAGCCTCTTCCATGGCCGTATCGCCGCCGCCAACCACGACGATGTCTTTGTCCTTAAAAAACGCTCCATCGCAGGTCGCGCATGTCGACACGCCGCGTCCGCGTAACCGCGTTTCACTCGCCAGGCCGAGCCAGATCGCGGACGCCCCGGTCGCGACGATGGCCGCATGGGCCGCGTATTCGCCCTCGTCCGTCCAGAGGCGCAGCACGTCGCCGCCGAAGTCGACTTTCGTGACGTCGACGTTGACGATGCGAGTTCCGAAGCGAGCCGCTTGGGCCAAGAACTTCTCCATCAGTTCAGGACCGAGGATTCCATCGATGAAACCGGGGTAGTTCTCCACTTCGGTCGTCAACATCAGCTGGCCGCCGTACAAACCGCCCGCAAAAAGCAGCGGGGCCAAGTTCGCGCGCGCCGCATAGACCGCTGCGGTGAGACCCGCCGGACCGGAACCGATGATGATCAGCTTGTCGATGTCGCCGCTTGTGTGGGTTCGCACGAAGCCAAGGTATTCTTGAGCGTGCCAGGGTAGCCTCTCGCATGGTAGCGACCGCCGATGCCCGGGAGAATCGAGACCTATTCGCTGCCATCGGCAACACGCCGCTGATCTATCTGCGCAAAGTATCGAAAGCCATCGGGCGGACCATCCTTGGGAAAGCGGAGTTTGTCAATCCCGGCGGTTCGGTCAAAGACCGCACCGCGAAATTCATCATCGAGGACGCGGAAAAAAAAGGAGCCTTGCAGCCCGGCAATGCGATCGTCGAAGGAACGGCCGGGAACACCGGCATCGCGCTCGCTATGCTGGGAAACGCGCGCGGCTATCATTGCATCATCTTCGTGCCCGACGATCAGTCGCCTGAGAAGTTTGCGCTTCTGAAGGCGTACGGAGCCGATGTGCGGCCCGTGCCGGTGGTCAGCTTCGCGGACGAGCGCAATTACTACCACCAAGCCCGGCGTCTGGCTGCGTCGACGCCTAAAACTTTTTGGGCCGACCAGTTCAATAACATCGCCAATCGACGGGGGCACTACACCACCACCGGCCCAGAGATCTGGGAGGCCGCCGGCGGCTACCTCACCGCATTCGTCGCAGCGGCCGGCACCGGGGGCACTTTCGCGGGCGTCAGCGCCGCGCTCAAAGAGCGCAAGCCGTCGATCCGGTGCGTCGTCGCCGACCCGATGGGGTCATCGCTGTATCGCTACATTAAAGATGGGACGCTTGACTTCGAAGGCGATTCGATCGTCGAGGGCATCGGCATCAAGCGCGTCACGGAAAACTTCGCTGGCGCGCCTGCCGATGACGCCGTTCGAGTTGACGACGCGACGATGGTCGAGATGGCTTTCTTCCTGCTGCGCGAAGAGGGGTTATTGCTGGGAGGGTCGGCTGCGCTCAACGTCGCGGCCGCAGCGCGGGTCGGGGCGCGTCTGCCGCCCGGCTCCACAGTCGTCACCATACTTTGCGATGGCGGCGGCCGGTCGCTGTCACGCTTGTATAACCCGCAGTGGCTCGCAGAGAAGGGGCTTAGCCCGCGCTGCGACGGCCTAAGCTTTTTGTAGCGCGCGAGGCGTTTGCGCCGCCGATCTTCGGCCGTCGCGGCCGACGACGGGTCGCGACTTTAAGCCGTGGCACTACGTAGCTCGTATGTGACCACGGACCTTAGGTCCGTCCCGAACGCGCGCCGGTGGCACGCGGCGGCGCGACATTATAGATGGCGGATGCGCCAGGTTTTGGCCGCTGGTGGGCGAACTGCCGACTTTGGGATAAATTTCACAAGCTCATCACCCGCGAGCCGAATAGCTTTGCTGCAATCGCCCTGGACTCTCGTCGCCGTCTATTTCTTGGTCGCGCTGGCAATCGCTTCGGCCATGGCCATCGTGCCTGGTATATTCACGAGAAAACGCCCCACCAAGAGCAAATCGGATCCCTACGAGTGCGGCGTTCCGCCCACGTCCGCTCTGATCGGCCGGTTCCCCGTCCGCTTCTATCTGGTCGCGATGCTATTCGTCGTTTTCGACGTCGAAGCGGCGTCGTTTTTCCCTTGGGCCGTGAAGCTGCGGGCGCTTGGCGGTTTCGGATTCGTCGAAATGCTGACTTTTATCGTCGTTCTTGGCGTCGGATACGCGTACGTCTGGAAAAAAGGCGGCTTTTCATGGAGATGAGTCCCCACCAACCGTTCATCACGACCAAGCTCGACGAATTCGTCCGCTGGGCGCAGGCGTCCGCGATTTGGCCGATGACGATGGGGCTCGCATGCTGCGCTATCGAGATGATGAGCATCGTCTCGCCGCGTTACGATACGTCTCGCTTCGGCGCAGAAGTCTTTCGTTCATCACCGCGGCAGAGCGATCTAATGATCGTGTCCGGCCGCGTCGCGCGCAAGATGCTTCCCGTGCTGCGCCAATTGTACGATCAAATGCCGGACCCGAAGTGGGTCATTTCGATGGGAGCGTGCGCCTCGACCGGCGGCATCTTCGATAATTACGCGGTCACGCCCGTCGACACGATCCTCCCGGTCGACGTGTACGTGCCCGGCTGCCCGCCCAGTCCTGATGCGCTGATCTACTCCCTCATGCAGCTGCGGCGCGAGATAGAAGCGGGCGGCAAGGCCAACGTCCTGGCGCGCAATGCCTGACTCGGCAAGCCCCGATCCGTTGACGCAAAGCGCGACCGGGATATCCGCCCGCATCGTCGCCGCAGCGGGCGCCCACTTCCTCCAGGCTGTCTCACGGGCCGACTGCGACGAGGTCGCCTTGTTCGGCGATGGGCTGCTAGCGGCCGTCGACGCGTTGCGCGGCGGCGGATACAATTTGCTGCTCGACATCGGCGTCACCGATCATCAGCCGCTCACGCCGCGTTTTGAAGTTTCGTACCATTTTCTATCGATGCCGCTTCAAAGAATCTCGCCGTACGCAACGGCCGCCAGGTTCAGGCTGCGCGTATTTCCCAGCGGTGACGGATTGGCGCTGCCCTCGCTGACCGGACGCTGGCCCAATGCGGATTGGGCGGAACGCGAGGCCTTCGACATGTTCGGGGTCACGTTCGACGGCCACCCGAAACTCACGCGCATTCTCATGCCGGACGACTGGGAGGGCTACCCGCTGCGCAAGGATTATCCGTTGCGCGGGTTCGATCGCCTTTTCAACCCGGGCGGGCGTCTCGGAGCCGTGCCGCCGGTGGTCGAGTCCTGATGGCCGCCGGGGCTTCGGCCTTCGAAGGCGGTCCGGATATCATCGTTTCGAAGGGCGACGAGCGCGATTCTATGGTGCTGTCGATGGGCCCGCAGCATCCAAGCACCCACGGGGTCTTGCGGGTGATGCTGCGTCTCGACGGCGAGACGGTCATCGACGCGCAGCCCGAGATCGGCTATCTGCACACCGGCATCGAAAAACAGGCGGAGAACCTATTCTGGCAGCAGGCCATCACCGTCGTGGACCGCGCCGACTACTTGGCGCCGCTGTCCAATAGTCTTTGTTACGTTCTGGCGGCCGAGCGCCTTTTGGCGATCGACAACATCCCGCCGCGCGCCCAAGTTCTGCGCGTCATGTTCGCGGAGCTGACGCGCATCGCAAGCCACTTGGTGTGGCTGGGCACGCACGGCATGGATCTCGGCGCTCAATCGATCTTCATGTACGCGTTCGACATGCGCGAGCGCATCTTGCGGATCATGGAGTTCGTCACCGGAGCCCGGATGCATCAGTCGTGGTTTCGCATCGGCGGCTTGGCGATCGACGTTCCGTTGGGATTCTTGGCCGAGATCGACGATTTCATCGCGGTCTTCTGCGAGCGGCTCACCGATATGCGCACCATACTGGAGCACAACATTATCTTCAAGGACCGCATGGTTGGCGTCGGACGCATCGGCGCGGCCGACGCTGTTTCGTGGGGGCTCACCGGCCCCGCGCTGCGGGCAAGCGGCGTCAACTACGACGTCCGCAAGGCGTTTCCGTACAGCGGTTACGAGACGTACGACTTCGACGTTCCCGTCTATGAAGGCGGCGATTGCTACGCTCGGTTCATCGTGCGATTGGACGAGATGCACCAGGCCTGGCGGATCATCAAACAGGCCCGCGAGCGGTTTCCCAGCGGACCGGTCGTCATCGATGACCGCAAAATCGTGCCCCCTCCCAAAACCGAGATCCAGCACTCGATGGAAGCTCTGATCCACCATTTCAAGATCGTCTCGGCCGGATTCAACGTGCCGGAGGGGCACATCTATCAGGCCGTCGAGGGCCCCCGCGGCGAAATGGGCATGTACCTCACGAGCGCGGGGGGCAACAAGCCGTGGCGCGTGCGCTGGCGTCCTCCCTCTTTCTACAACCTGCAGGCGCTCAAGAAGCTCGTCATCGGAAACTTGATCGCCGATGTCGTCGCGATCATCGGCAGTCTCGATCCGGTCTTCGGCGAAGTGGACCGGTGAGCCCCGAGCGCGAGGCACGAGGTCGCCGGCTGGTGGCCGAGCACGGCGACGCCCAAGCCGCGCTGATCCCGTTTCTGCAATACTGTCAGGAGCAGGACGGGTACGTCACGCAACAGGCCGTTTCGGATGCCGCCGCGCTGACCGGGATAACCGACGGGGAAGTGGAGTCGATCGTTTCGTTCTACTCTTTGCTTTTTCAGCATCCGGTCGGCAAGCACATCATCCACGCCTGCCGCACGCTGTCGTGCATGCTGGGCGGCGCGGATCGGCTGCACGAGCACATACGGCGACGGTTGGGCGTCCGCAACGGCGAGACCAGCGCCGACGGTGAGTTCACGTACCAGGAGGTCGAGTGCCTGGCTGCCTGCGATAAGGCTCCCTGCCTGCAGCACAATCTACAGTTTCACTACAATGTCACGCCGGAGGAGTTCGACCGGCTGCTCGAAACATGGCGCGCGCAGCCTGCCGGGGCCGCCTTGCCGGCGGAGTGACCGTGAGGACGAGGTCGCGCATTCAGCCGACGTGAGCTCATTCCGCTGTTCCTAAAACGCGCCCCGCCTACGGAGAGCCGATGGCCACATTTGAACCGGTGTTGACGAAGGGAGTCGGCCAGCTGGATCTGACCGACGTCGCCGCCTATCGAAAAAACGGCGGGTTCGTCGCACTGGAGAAGGCGCTCAAAGACATGACGCCCGAGTCCATCATCGCCGAAGTGACGGCGTCGAATCTGCGCGGCCGCGGAGGCGCCGGTTTTCCCACCGGGAAGAAATGGGGTTTTCTGCCCAAGGACGGCCGTCCACGCTACCTCGTGTGCAATTGCGACGAAGCGGAGCCTGGGACGTTCAAGGACCACATGCTCTTGGAACAGACGCCGCTGCAGCTGATCGAGGGCTTGATCCTGTCGGCCTATGCCATCAATGCTGCGCACATCGTCGTGTATATCCGCGGCGAATTTTTGGAAGGCTATCGGATATTCATGCGGGCGCTGAGCGCGGCGAGGGAGGCGGGCTACGTCGGAGATAATCTTTTAGGCTCGGGGTACTCGGCGGACATACTGGTCCATCGCGGCGCCGGCGCTTACATATGCGGCGAAGAGACCGCGATGCTCGAGTCTATCGAGGGAAAGCGCGGCGAACCGCGGCTGAAACCGCCGTTCCCGGCCAATGCCGGATTGTTCGGAATGCCGACCGTGGTGAATAACGTCGAAACGCTGTGCTGCATTCCCCATATCCTTACCAGGGGCGCCGCCTGGTTCGCGAGCATAGGGCCGCCGAAATCGCCCGGACCGAAGATAATATCCGTCAGCGGTCAGGTCCAAAAGCCGGGGAATTACGAAATACCGATGGGCCTGCCGGCCGGAGAATTGTTGCAGGATTATGCCGGAGGGCTGCTGCCCGGGCGGACGCTCAAAGCGATTCAGCCCGGCGGGGGGTCGTCCGCCGCCATTTTTGCGGAAGACCTGCATACGGGGATAGATTACGATTCGCTGGCAGCCAAGCAGACGATGCTGGGCTCAGGCGGTTTCGTCGTTATGGACGACACGACGTGCATGGTGCGCGCATCGATGACGCTGGTTCGCTTCTTCGAATATGAATCGTGCGGTCAATGCACGCCGTGCCGCGAGGGCGGCCAATGGGTCCATCGCATCCTGCGGCGACTGGAGGCCGGCGAAGGCTCGGACGCCGACCTTTTGGTGTTGAACACGATCAACGACACGCTGACCGGCACGAACCTGTGCCCGCTTGGCGACTCGATCATGCCGTTTCTTTTGTCGGTGCTGCGGCGTTTTCCGCAAGAGTTCGCCGAGCACGTCACTCTTGCCGGCTGCCCATTTGACCCCGCACGGCGGATGGTGGCGGCATGAGCGCCGACAGACCGGCCGCGTCGCGGCGCATGGTCAACGTCGTCATCGACGGTAGCGCTCTGTCGGTTCCTGAAGGGACGCTCGTCGTTGAGGCGGCCAAGCTTGCGGGTACATCGGTTCCGGTCTACTGCTACCATCCCAAGATGGACCCCGTCGGCTTGTGCCGCATCTGCCTTGTCGAAATAGAGAAAACTCCGAAGCTGCAGATCGCCTGCGCGACCCGCGTCACCGAAGGCATGGTCGTGCACACGTCTTCAGAGCGCGTCGCACAAGCGCGCAACGGCGTCCTCGAGTTCTTGCTGCTCAATCATCCGCTGGACTGCCCGATCTGCGACAAGGGCGGCGAGTGCGACCTCCAGGACTTTACGATGAGCTACGGCCCGGGGTTGAGCCGCCTCACGGAACCCAAGCTCCACAAGCCCAAACGGGTCGACTTGGGGCCGACGATCGTGCTCGACGAAGAGCGCTGCATACTTTGCCGCCGCTGCACGCGTTTCGATGATGAGATAGCGCAAGAGCGCAATCTCGTCGTCATCGACCGAGGTCATCGCTCGCTGATCGGCACGAGCGACGGCGGGCCGTACCGATCATACTTCTCCGGCAACACAACCGAGATATGCCCGGTGGGCGCGCTCACGAGCAAAGCGTATCGCTTTCGCGCGCGCCCGTGGGACCTGACCCACGCGGACTCCGTCTGCGCGCAGTGCTCGGTCGGCTGCAATTTTCGGATCGACTCTCGCTTCGGCCGCATCATGCGCACGTTCACACGCGAGAATCTCGAGATCGACGACGGCTGGATCTGCGACCGTGGGCGCTACACTTTCAACTACCTCTACGAGCCGACCAGGCTGCGCCGGCCACTCATGCGTCGCGGCGACGACTTGGCGGAATGTTCGCTTGATGATGCCGCCGCGCTGTGCGCGGAGAAGCTGGGACCCGCCGCGCGAGCCGGTCGCGTCGGCGTGATCGGCGGCGGCAGGTTGTCTGACGAGGAGGCCTTCGCGCTGCAGGCGTTCGCGCGCCAAGTCTTAGGAACCAACAACATCGACTACCGCGTGCACCTGCAGAAGTTCGCTTCGCCGGCCCGCTTCGGCGCGCGCCTGATCGATATCGACGACGCCTCGCTGGTGCTGATGTTCGGCGCTTACACGCCCGAACAGGCGCCGATTTTGGATTTGAGGCTGCGCCGCGCCGTGGCCCGCCATCACACCCAATTGATGTACATCGGGCCGTATCGTCCGCACTTACCCGTCGAAGCCCAGTACGTCGAGTACACTCCCGGCGCCATCGCGGACCTGATGATGCAGCTCGCCGACACCGTCCATCAAGGTCGCACCGAATCGGGCGACGGCTTTGTGGCTGACATCGCCCGCCGGCTCGCGCAAGCGGAAAAAATCATCGCCGTCCACAACGGGCGCGATCCTGCAAGCGTGTCGGCGCTTGACAGATTGCTGGAGACTCTGGCCGGTTACAATCACCGCGTCGGGGTGCTAGTCGTCGGTAGCCAAGGCAACGCGCGCGGCGCCGAGGCCGCGGGGTGCGTTCCCAATCTCGGGCCCGGCTACGCTCCGTGCTCCGGCGAGGCCGGCATGACGACCGGCGAGATGCTGAAGGCCGCAGCCGACGGCGCACTGGACGCTCTCTTCATCGCCGGAGCGAATCCCGCGCTCACTTTCGCCGACGGTGCGCTGGCACGCCGAGCGCTTGAAAACGTCCCTTTCCTCGCGGTGGCGGAACAGGTGCTCACCGAGACCGCCGCCCTGGCGGATATCGTCTTTCCCACGGCGTCGTTCGCCGAAAAGCGAGGCCACGTCACCAATCTAGAGGGCCGCCGGCAAGCGTTCGGCCAAGCCGTCGAACCGCCCGTCGACGTTTTGAGCGATGCCGAAATCATCGCCCTTGTAGCCCGCGCAATGGGGCACGCCGAATCCGTCTCCCCGCAGCCCGCAGCGCTTTTGGCCGGCTTGGTGCGCGCTGAATCGGCCGCCGAGCGGTCGGTGGGCGACCTGCTGCCGCGCGCCAAGGTCGACGCGGTCCAACCGGCCGCCGTCGAAAAAGTGGACGCCACGCACCGCACGTTTACGATCATCCCGGTTCCGCATCTATACTCAGGCGGCGGAGCGGTCGCGCACGATCCCGGAACGGCGCCGATGCGACCGCGGCCGTACGCGATCGTTAACCCCGAAGACGCCGCGCGGGTGGGTGTTGTGCCCGGCGAACGGCTCACCCTCAGCGGCTCGGGCGGAAGCATCGACGTGGAGGCTCGGGTCGGTCCGCAGGCGCCGGTCGGCGTCGCGCTGGTCCTCGCCGATATGCCGGAAGCTCCGGCGAACAAGCTCCTCGACGCATCCGGATTCGGAACGGCGACCATCAGTAAAGCGGCGAGCGTGCCCGAACAACGCTCTCTGGAGCGCGTCTCGGCGTGAGCCCGCTTTTGGAGCTCGTCATCATCGTCGCGATCAAGTCGGCGATTTTGATCTTCATCGTCGTCACGTCGTTTGCGTATCTGATGCTCGCCGAGCGCAAAGTGCTGGCGTGGTTTCAATTGCGCGTCGGGCCCACCTGGTGCGGCCCTTGGGGTCTGATGCAGCCGGCGGCCGACGCGGTGAAACTCGTCATGAAGGAAGACCTGACCCCGAGCACCGCCGACCCCATCATCTACAAGTTAGCTCCGGCGCTGGCAGCGTTCACAGCGCTGCTTGCGTACGCCGTCATACCGTTCGGCACGCTGCCTGACGGGCGCCCCATAGCGATCGCCAATCCCAACGCGGGGGTATTGTACCTGCTCGCGGTCGGCTCCATCGGCGTCTACGGAATCGCATTGGGCGGCTGGGCGTCGCAATCGAAGTGGCCGCTGCTCGGAGCGATCCGTTCCACGGCGCAGATGATCTCGTACGAGCTTGCCATGGGACTGGCGGTCGTGGGCGTGCTGCTGGTCGCCGGGACGACCAATCTCGCGCAGATCGTCAGCGGACAATCGGCTCACCACGTCTGGTACGTCATCCCTCAGTTCATCGGCTTTCTCATCTACGCGATCACCGCGACGGCCGAGACCAACCGCGCCCCGTTCGACTTACCCGAAGCAGAAACCGAGCTCGTGGCGGGCTTCCACACCGAGTATTCCAGCCTGCGGTTCGGCACGTTTTTCGTCGCCGAGTATATCAACATGATCACCGTCTCGGCGATCGCGACGCTTCTTTTCCTCGGCGGCGGCGACGGGCCGTTCGCTGGGGCCTTGCCATGGCTGACGGTCGTGTGGTTCCTGGCCAAAGTAGCGCTGTTGCTGTTCGTCTTTATCTGGATGCGCGCGACCCTTCCGCGCTTACGTTACGACCGGCTGATGGCGTTCGGCTGGAAAGTCTTGCTGCCGGTCGCAGTGCTGAATCTGATCGTCACCGCGGCCATCGTCGCTTTCGTGCGCTGAAAGGATCGTGATGCTGCAGGCAGTCGGGGGCATAATCGCCGGAATGGCGACGACGCTCAAGTACCTTTTCAAGAAAAAGTCCACGATCGACTATCCGCGCGAGCCGTATCCGCATCCGGAGCGTTTTCGCGGCGTCCACGAGCTGCGCAGATACGATGACGGCATGGAACGCTGCATCGGTTGCGAGCTTTGCGCCGTCGCCTGTCCGGCCAACTGCATCACCGTGATCGGCGCCGAAAACGATCCGCAGCATCCGACCGCGCCCGGCGAGCGCTACGGCTACCGCTACGAGATCGACATGCTGCGCTGCATCTTCTGCGGCTATTGCGAAGAGGCGTGTCCGACCGACGCCATCGTCCTGACGCCGCGCTTCGACATTGCCGACTACACGCGCGACCGGCTGATCTTCGGCAAGGACAAGCTGCTGGTCGACGACCCCTTCACGCAGCATCTGGCCAACACCGAGTCGGCCTTCAAAACGGAACCGGGCGTCGCGCCGCCTCCGTCCGGAGGAGCGCCTTAAGTGATCGTCCTGTACTGGATATGCGCGGTCGTGTTGGTCCTCTCGGCCATCGGCGTGGTGGCCAGCCGTCAGCCGGTGCATTCGGTGGTCGGCCTCATCGTCAACTTCGCCGCGCTGGCCGTTCTGTTTCTGACGCTCAACGCCGAATTCTTGGCGATGATCCAGATCATCATCTATGCGGGCGCCATCTTGGTTCTCTTCTTGTTCGTCATCGCGCTTTTGACCGTCAGCAGCGAACCCATCGAACGAGGCCGCGGCAAGCTGGAATTCCAGAGCGGGCCTTCGGTCGCGGCCGGCCTCGTCGCGCTGGCCCTGATGGCCGTCGGCGTGCGCGTTGCTTGGAGCCAGTCCATCAAACCGCCACCGCCCGATTTCGGTTCGGTATCGACCTTCGGCGTCCAGCTGTTGACCACGCACCTGTTCGCGTTCGAAGTCACCGCCTTCGTTCTGCTCGTCGCGATCGTCGGTGTGGTCCTGATGGCCGGTCGTAAGGAATTGCGCTTCTAGCATGCCCCACATCCCGCTGGAGAATTACCTGACTTTGTCGGCGGCGCTTTTCGCGATCGGCATCGTCGGCTTTTTGGTGCGGCGCAACCCGATCACCATGCTGATGGCGATCGAGCTGATGTGGAACGCCGGCAATCTCGCATTCGCCGCGTTCGCCCGCAACTTCATCGACATGTCCGGGCAGATCTTCATCTTCATCATCATCACGGTCGCGGCCGCGGAAGCGGCGATCGCGCTCGCGATCGTGGTCATGGTCTTCCGTCGACGCGCCGACGTCGATGTCGACGACATCTCGATTTTGAGGGGTTGATGGACGGCAACAACGCGACGGCCAACGCACTTACGATCGCTCTGCCGCTGACGATCTTGCTACTGCCACTGGTCGGGGCCGCGGTCATCGCTGTCTTCGGCCCCTACGTTCATCGAGCAGGCGCAGCGCTGGTCGGCTGCCTATCCGTTTTCCTCTCGTTCATCGGGACCGTTGTCCTGGCGATGTCGGTTTGGCACGGCGGCGGAGGCGGCACGGCCTTCAGCGTGCCATTAGGCGCCTGGGCTCACATGCCGCCGCTGACGATCACTTTTGGAATGTTCCTCGACCCGCTGGCGCTCGTGTGGATGCTGATCGTGACCGGCGTGGGTTTTTTGATCCATCTCTACTCCGTCGGCTACATGACAGGAGCGAAGAACTACCGGACGTTTTTCTCCTACATGAATTTGTTCGTCTTCACCATGCTGCTGCTCGTGATGGCGGACAACTTCTTGTGGCTGCTGGTCGGCTGGGGCGGAGTCGGCCTGGCCTCCTACCTGCTCATCGGCTTTGACTTCGAACGCCCGGCGGCCGTGGCGGCGGCGCGCAAGGCTCTCATCATGAACGTCATCGGCGACGTCGGCCTGATGATCGCCATTTTTTTGATGTTCGCGCACGTCGGCAG
>JACRUD010000027.1 GCA_014304875.1 Vulcanimicrobiota bacterium | reverse complement strand
GGTGACGGCCGCTCGCGCTCTTGATCCTCAGCGGTTTTCCGTCAAGCGCCGCCAGCCCGCTCCACCGGGCGATGATCTCACGCGGTTCGTCGACCAGCAGGTCGAACGTGTCCTCGTAGACGGACAACAGCGCGATCAGGAGCGCCGTGCGGTCCACCAGCTTGGCCCCAGCGTCGGAAAGCCAGCCAGCGTCCGGCAGCTCCGGTAACTGCCGCTGCGGACGATTCGCGTTGAGTCCCACGCCCACGACGACCCGGGATGTTGGTCCCGTCGAGCGCGCCTCGCAGAGAATTCCGCCGCACTTGCGTGCGCCGAGCAAGAGATCGTTGGGCCATTTCATCTGGAGTTCGGTTCCTGCGGCTTTTTGGACCGCATCGCGGACGGCCAGCGCCGCCCAAAAGCCCACCGCCGGCAGCACCGCATGCGGGAGCGCTGCCGGCAAGATCGTCGACAGTAAAAGACCGCTTCCGGGCGGCGCTATCCATGCACGTCCCGCTCGCCCGCGGCCCTTGTCCTGGCATTCCGTAACAAATGATATGCCTAAGCAATCATTATCATGGAGGACATCGAGCGCGCGGGCATTTGTTGAATCGACTGAGCCGAAATAGCGCATGCGTCCGAAGCGCCGCAACGAACCCAAGGCTTGTGCAGCCCGACGGCTGTCCATAACAGTTGGGGCGTGTCCACTTTTATCCCGCATTGCGGCAAAACCTCATTCCGTCGCGCGCCATCCCGCGGGTCGGAGAATCGCAAAGGACCGGGGGATCGATTGACTGCGACCGTCACAATCAAAGAACTGGCGGCGAGGCTCGGGATTTCGGTTCCGACGCTTCGCAAATACGGCGAATGCGGCCTCCTGGTCGCCGACTCAGCCGTCGGACGCACGCATCTCTACGATGAAGCGGTCGCCGTCGCGCGGGTCAAAGAAATCAACCGGCTGAAGGGCAGCGGGTATTCGCTCTCGCTCATCCGCCAAAAGCTCGACCAGAACGCTCCGTATCGGTTGCCCGTTGATCCCGGCCTAGACGGCCCCGATTTTACGCTCGGGCGGCACGCTCTGCTCGTCCTCAACGAGAAGGATGAATACGACGATTTCGCCCGTCGTTTCATCGCAAGCGGTCTGCACGCCGCTCAAGCGGTCATCGTCGTCGCGCATCCGAATCTGCGCGCGCCGTTGGAAGAGATGATCGCGCGCGAGGGTTTCAACGTAGAGGCCCTCGTGCGTCAGCACCAGCTCGCGTTCGTGTGGCACGAAATCGCAACGGATTTCGACGCGAGAAGGCAGGTCGACGCCCTCGACCACCAGGTGCGCGCGATGATGGAAGCCGGCTGGCAAAAGATCCGCATGCTGGGGCATCCCCGTTTCGACAAAATCGACGTCGACTCGGCCCCGTACTCCGTGTACGAACAACGCCTGACGGCGTGGGCTAAGTTGCAACCGGTCATCGTTGTGTGCCCTTGGATCGCTTCTTCTGCTCCTGCCGAGTCGCTGCTGAACATGCAAAGCAATCATAGAGAGTTCATGCTGGGAGAGAGCAACTACATCAAGGCCTAAAGCGCGATTGCCGCGAAAGCGCGGCGCGTGGAACGAACGCTTATTCTCGCAAAACCCGACGCGGTTCAGCGTGGCCTGGTCGGCGAAATCATCGGCCGCTTCGAACGGCGCGGATTGCAGATCGTCGCTTTAAAGTTGCTGCAGGTCAGTCCGGAAGTGGCGAAGCGCCACTACCAAGAGCATGCCGGTAAACCGTTCTTCGAACGCCTCGTCTCCTACATCACAAGTACCCCCGTCGCCGCCATGGTCCTTGAGGGGCCCAACGCCATTGAAATATGCCGCTGCACGATCGGCGCGACGAACCCCGCAGCTGCAACGCCGGGTTCGATCCGCGGGGACATGGCCGTGACCGTCGGGCGCAATCTCGTTCATGGCTCTGATAGCGAGCCAAGCGCCAAGCGCGAAATCGACCTGTTCTTTGAAAAAACCGAACTGCTTGGGTATGCGCGGGAGAACCGCTGGATCATCGAGGCGTGACCGGCGCAGTTGGCCGCGCGATCGCCGGCATTCAGGCGCGCGAGATATTGGACTCTCGGGGCAACCCGACGCTGAGCGTGACTCTCACCACCGCTAGCGGAGACCTTGGCGAAGCGGCGGTCCCTTCGGGCGCATCCACGGGCGCGCACGAAGCATTGGAATTACGAGACGGCGACAAGGCGCGCTACGCCGGGAAGGGCGTACGCAAAGCCGTCGCGGCTGTAAACGACCTGATCGCGCCTAAGCTCGCAGGCTTGCCGGTCGACGATCAAGGTGCAGTCGACCGCGCGCTTATCGCCATGGACGGCACCCCGAACAAGGCGCGCCTGGGAGCCAACGCGATCTTGGGAGTCTCTCTCGCGTGCGCACATGCGGCCTCGGCCAGCTTCGGTCTGCCTCTTTATCGTTACCTCGGGGGCGTCGCGGCAGTCACTTTGCCGGTGCCGATGATGAACGTCATCAACGGCGGCAAGCACGCCGACGGAGCGCTCCAATTTCAGGAGTGCATGATCGTGCCGGCGGGCGCGGCCTCGTTGCGCGAAGCCGTACGTTGCGGAGCCGAGGTGTTCCACGCTCTCGGAGCGGCGCTGAAGAAACGCGGGTACCCCACCACCGTCGGCGATGAGGGCGGCTACGCTCCGCCGCTCATGCACATCGACGACGCGCTGACGCTTATAACTGGCGCGATCAGCGCGGCGGGCTACGGCCCCGGCGAAGACGTCTTTATCGCGTTAGACCCGGCGGCGAGCGAGTTCTTCGAAGACGGGTGCTACCGGGCCGAGCGCGCCGCTCCTGCGCTCAGCGCAAGTGCGATGATCGATCTCTACGAACGTCTCGTGCGCGAGTTTCCGATCGTGAGCATCGAGGATGGGCTGGCCGAGGACGACTGGAACGGCTGGCACGAGCTGACGGCGCGGCTGGGCGATCGGATTCAGCTTGTCGGTGACGATCTGTTCGTGACCAACCTCAAGTACCTGAAACGCGGCATCGCCGAAGGCATCGCAAACTCTATTTTGATCAAAGTGAACCAGATCGGGACGCTTTCTGAGACGTTACATTGCGTGAAGTGCGCGCAAGATTCCGGCTATACCGCTGTCGTTTCCCACCGCTCGGGGGAGACCGGCGACGTGACGATCGCCGACATCGCAGTCGCGCTCAACGCCGGCCAGATAAAGACTGGCTCTCTGTCGCGCAGCGACCGAGTCGAGAAGTATAATCGTCTTATGGCGATAGAGGAAATGCTTGGGGACTCGGCCGTGTATCCCGGTTGTTCCGCCTTTCGCCACCTGCGCCGCGGCTAATGTAGCCACGGTTAAACGTCGCCACGGACCTTTAGGCCCGTCCTCCGCAATCGGATCAATCCGCCTTTAGCGCCGCCAACTCGTTACCGCTGGGGTCGCGGAAGTGGAAACGCCGGCCTCCAGGAAAGCCGAAGATCGGTTTCGTTATAGTGCCGCCAGCCTTTTCGACGGCCGCAAGCGCGCCGGGGAGATCGTCGACGGCGATCACCGGGAGCGGCGCTTGTGTCGCTTCGGAGCGGTCGCCCTGCAAACCGAGATCGACGTCGCCCGTCATCGTGCACGAGTAGGTTGGACCGAAGTCCGTCAGCTCCCAGCCGAAGGCCGACGAGTAGAACGATTTCGTGCGACCCACATCGGCCGCTGGAAGTTCGACGAAGTTAAAGCGTGACGTTTTCATACCTCCATGGTTTTGCGGCGCAGAGTTAACGCACTCGTCCGCGCATGATCGTAACGAGCTGCTAGCGTAGAAAGATAGGCCACGCGTAACCGGTCTGGGCCATCATGGCCCGGGCCGCCCTCCAGACGCGGTACTTTTCGCTCATTGTGAGATCGGTTTTCCATCGCCCGATCGTCGCGGTCCGAACGAACCCCGCCGGCTCGACGACGCGCGCACCGTGCCGTGTCTTCAGTTCGCCGCCCAGCGGAATCGGCGTCCCCCCCGAGGCGCGCGTTGCCGCGACCGTGTTGGCCGCGACGGCGCGTTCGATGTCATCGTCGCTCCATTCCATCGACAAAAAAGCGGCGCAGCCCTTTAGGACGCGTTGCGGGTTGCGCCGAGCGTCTTCGTAGCGGACTTCGTGAAATTGCCGCGGCTGCAGAGTCGCCGCCGCACCGCGCACGTCCCCGACGCAGGAAAGCCACAGAGCCGTCGCCGCCCCGGCGTCGCGCGGCGCCCAAGCCGATCCCCAGCCCCGGCTCGCTTCCATGCATGACGCGACGACGTCGCGCGCATCGCGGATCACGTGGATGAAGCGGCTTTGAGGCAGCAGCTGGACGATGTCGCGCATGCAACGCGAATGGGCAGGGCTTTTCTCCAAGAAGAGCTGGCCCTCTTCGAGTTGACCCACCATCGGTTCCAAAAGCGCATCGAGAAACTGGTGAATAACTTCATCGAATCGGTCTTGCGTGAAATACCCGGCCAGCCCGATCGCCCTTTCGTTTCGCAGGCTCGTCCGCCAGCCGCGCAGCAGCGGAGCTAGAGCATCGCTGAAGAGATGCGATTCTTGGCCGGTCTTGATCGCTCGATGGCAGGCCAGCTGCCGCTGCAGCCATGTCGTGCCGCTGCGCGGACAGCCCACGATGAAGACGATGTTGTGACCGCTTTTGCGTCTTTGGCCGGAATCAGAGTCGCTCGCATCCCCGGCGGTGCCGGCTCTCATGCGGCCGTCTTCACCGCCCAGCGACAGCGCAGCGCGAAGTCGATCTTTTTCCTCGCCTCCAGCCGCGCGTCCGAAGCAAGCGGCGAATGCCAGAATGCGTTCCACGTCCACCAGCGCAGTTCGGTGGCGAGGTTGCAGGCGTAGAACCAGCGTTCGGCGAGAACGCGGGAAAAAGCCGGCTCCGGATAGCAGCCGGTGCGCTCGTTCGCCAACGCAAGTTTGCGCAGCCACGAGTCGGCAGCGGCGATGAACGATCGGTTCGGCTGCGTCCGCCAGTCGCTCAAACATTGATGCACGGTCAGCTCACGGTCGCTGACCTGCACGTCCAAATGCTTCAAAAGATCGCGCTGAACGCGACCGGCCTGAAGGCGGCGTTCGGGCTCCGCGTAGCGGCGGCCCGCCTGCTGAGGATGAGTACGATACAGGAGCAGCACGCGTGGGATGTTCGCGAACGACACTTGGCCGGCGCAGCGCGCGTAGAGATCGTAGTCTTCCGCGTAGGTGTAAGCGGGGTCGTACGTCAGGCCCGCGCGAATCATCAGAGATCTGCGCATCATCAGCGTGGGATGGATGTGCGCGACACCGAATATCAGGCGACAACGCAGAACGTCGGGGTCGGTCGGATACCTCCATTCGTGGCCGGGGTCGTCGCCCACCGTTTTGGCCCACGTGCCGCACAGCCCCACCTCGGGGTGCGCTTCAAAAAACGCCACCTGCTGCGCCAGACGCTCCGGCATGCTGACGTCGTCCGCGTCCATGCGCGCGATAAAGTCACCGCGCGCGAGCTTGCAGCCCACAAGCAGTGCAGCTCCCAAACCGCCATGGTTCTGACTCACGACGCTGATCCGCGCGTCCCTTCGCCGATGTCGTTCCAATGCCGCCGGAGTGCCGTCCGTCGAACCGTCGTCGATGATGATGAATTCGAAGTCCGTCAGAGTCTGACCCAGCATGCTGGAGATGGCTTCACCCAGGTGCGACTGGCAATTGTATGCCGGCATCACCACGCTGACTAGGGGGCTGGAAAGCGACGCCATCCTGCCCAATGTGTCATTTGCGACCTCGACCCTGCCGACCAAAGCCTCCATTGCCTGACGCCCCCGAGTGCTTTCCTCGTTGACGCCGCGACCGCCCGTTCCTATACTAGACGGGTGGCGCCATCGGAGCGGGCCTGTAGCTCAGTTGGTCAGAGCGGCCGGCTCATAACCGGTTGGTCGCAGGTTCAAGTCCTGCCGGGCCCACGTCGCCACCGCGCCCCCATCGTCTAGAGGCCTAGGACACCGCCCTTTCACGGCGGCGACGCGGATTCGAATTCCGCTGGGGGTACACGCTTTTCGCGCGGGCGAATAGCTCAGTTGGTAGAGCACCGCCCTTACAAGGCGGCCGTCACAGGTTCGAGCCCTGTTTCGCCCACACCGCCCGTCCTTGTCGCTTCATCCAAACATACGTCTGCCTCGTTATCGTGGCGATATTATTCGATCATGACGGCGGATCGTTTCATCTGCGGTTGTGTGCGCTAAACGGAGATAAGGGTGAAAACAAAGACAGGGTTCATCGCCGCATCGCTAGCGACGCTTGTGGGACTGGCCGCTGCAGTCACGCTTTACAGCGTCGGCCCCGTGCGCAGCTCCGATCACCAGGATTCTCCCAGCATGCTCAGCCGGCCCGGCGCCGACATCACCGACGCGTACGTCTGGCCGGGCAAGACTCCCGACAGCGTCGTGCTCGCGCTCAACGTCCACCCGCTCATCCCCGCGGGTATGGGCCGCTCCACGTACTTCGATCCCGGCGTGATGTACCAATTCAAAATCGACAACGTCGGCGATCACATGGAACACCTCGTCCTGCAGTTTCAAGCCAAGGGCGTCGGCCCCGGGCAGACGATCGCGATGTACGGACCGGCAAAGCCGAACATGACCGGCACGCTTTCGACCTTCGTTTCGAACGCCGGGGATGCGCCTTACAACCAGACGACCACGTTGCCGAACGGGGTGAAGTTCTTCGCCGGCCCGCGTGAAGACCCGTTCTACTTCGACCTGTCGCAGTTTTTCAAGATCGTTCCGGATCGCAACGCTTCGTATCACGTGCACGGCAATTCTGTTCCGGCGCCGAGCGCGACGTGCTTTCGGAAACCCGGCATCGACTTTCTGTCGGCCAACGGTTTTAACGTTCTCTCGCTGGTCGTCGAAATGCCGCGCTCCATGTTGGCACCGCCAGGTGGCCGTCCCGGCAGGATCAACGTGTGGACGTCGACGTCGGTTCAAGAGCGCGGCTCAGGTGCCGGCGAGTACACTCAGATCGAGCGCTGGGGTCGGCCCGCGATCAAAGAAGCCTTTCAGACTTTTGACGAGCATGATTCGACGAACCGTAGCGCGCCGACCTCAGATCGGACCCTGCCGCGAGCCATCAAGAGTTTCATGATGGCACAGCCGCCGTTCGGCGCCGGACGTTCCGAAGCCGTAGCCAACGCCATGGTGGCGACGCTTATCCCGGACGAGATGGAAGCCGACCTGTCTGCGAGCGGACCCGCGCGCTATCTCGCGGTGGAAACCAACGGCAAGAGCGGACTGCCGGTCGCCGTCGTCCGCGCCGTTCCCGTGCCGTTTATCTACGGCATCAAGCGCGCGCTTGGCGACCCGTACCGCCACTTCGGCGGCCGCGATCCCGGCAGTCCGGTGATCGACCTGGACTTGGGCGCCATATTCGGCAGTTTGATTCCCAAACTCGGTCTGGCGCCGGAGGATGGTCACGAGACCCCCTGCCTAACGAGCGACAACGTCACACCGTCGGGGAAGCATTTCACGGCCGACTTCCCATATTTGGGAGCTCCGCGCTAAACAGCCAAAGCGGCGGTCGGCGTCTGTAACGCCGGCACCATCCGGCATGTCGTACTTATCGGCATGCCGGACTATTCCAGCGAACCGGCTCCAACGCGGCGACATAGCCAAGCGGCAAGGCACGCGGCCGGCAAAGCCCCGAACCCTGGTTCGAATCCAGGTGTCGCCTCCAATTCTTTCACCCCGGCGCAAGGGCGCCAACGCCCGTCGACACGAACGGGCCGTCATGAAACATCGACACGCGCTTTTCGCGCTTCTTCTCACCCTAGGCTTTTGGACCACGGCGCCTGCCGTATTGGCGGCCGCGATGGCGCCGAAGCCGTCAGCATCGGAGCGAATTTTCGTCGACCGCGTTTCTCGCGATCTTACCAGCCGTTTTTCAACGACGGCCGCGGCGGCGAGAGCGGGCGACTACCGCTACACAGACCCGGACGAAAGCGGCGCGATCAGTTGGGTCAACCCGCGCTACTGGCAAAGCGATGCGGCGCATCCAAGCCAGCTATGGTACGATGTTTCGGGCCGCCTCATCGGCGCCGATTTCTCCGTGCTTCAGTCGCAGTCGGCAGCAGCACCCTCCATGTGGGGCGTCGCTTCGTCGCGCTGGACGACTTTCGAACCGCACGTGCACTACGGCATTAAAGGCCCGGACGGCAAGCTAACTTTTGGCGCATTGGGACCAAAATCGATTTCCAAAGCCGGCGGCACGGCGGCGCATCCGACCGCACAGGACATTGTTCGCGCGAACAAGGCGAAGAACGTCGACGATGTGGCTTTCGTCTTCGCCTTCCCGTCCATTTGGGATCTTCAGGTCTGGGTGATTCCCAACCCCAACGGCGCTTTCGCCGAATTGAATCCCAACGTAAAGCCGAGCAAGAGTTCCCAAAGCCAGATGTGACGCGCGATCTGGCTGACCGCACCGCCTCGTCGTTTGACGTGATTCCATCTGAGCCGCGTTGACTGGCGCGCGGCTTTTTTGGTATACTACCGGAGCACAAAGGCGGACTTCTCTGCGCCGCCGGTTTCCGGACTGAAGGACGAGCAGCCAGTGGCTTTTTTTATCGACTTACAGCGCTTCGCCCACAAGAAGGGCTTGGGTTCCTCGCGCAACGGGCGGGACTCCAATTCGCAGCGTCTGGGCGTCAAGAAATTCGGCGGTGAAGAAGTCGTCGCCGGCAACATCATACTGCGCCAGCGGGGCACGCGATACTATCCCGGCGCGCATGTCGGAATGGGAAAAGACAACACGCTGTTCGCTCTGGTCGACGGAACCGTCATCTTCGCGCGTCAAGGAAAAGATCGCCAAGTCGTCCGCGTGACGCCGGCAGCGGCAGACGTGGAGAAAGCCTCGTAATCGCAACGTCTCCCAAGCACGGTCCGACGACCCGCAGCGCCATGCGGGTCTTTTTGTCAAACGGCGCGCTCTTTTCGGCGCTCTCCTCATGTTCGTCGACGAAGCGAAGCTGACGGTGCGCGCCGGCGACGGCGGCAACGGTTTGGTCGCGTTCCGGCGGGAGAAATACGTGCCGCGAGGCGGACCCAGCGGCGGCGACGGCGGAAAGGGCGGCTCGATCATCTTCGTCGCCGATCCGCAGCTCTCCACGCTTGCGGATTTCGCGCACAAGCGTCTTTTCGCCGCGCCTGCCGGTGACGACGGCGGTCCGAACAATCGCCACGGAAAGGACGGCGGCGATATCGTCGTCCGGGTGCCTTGTGGCACCCTTGTTTCCTCAAACGGCGAACAGCTTGCCGATTTAGGCGTCGCCGGCGCGCAGATCGAAGTCGCGAAAGGCGGACGGGGCGGCTTGGGCAACCAGCACTACGCGACTCCCATCGATCAGGCTCCCCGCTACGCTCAGCGCGGAGAACCCGGTGAAGAGCGCGTGCTCGATCTCTCGCTGAAACTATTGGCCGACGCCGGCATCGTCGGCGCGCCGAACGCCGGGAAGTCGACGCTGCTGTCGGCCGTATCCAGCGCGCGGCCGAAGATCGCAGACTATCCGTTTACGACCTTGACGCCGCAGCTGGGCGTCGTTCGCATAGACATCGAAGCAAGTTTCGTTCTGGTCGACGTCCCGGGCCTCATCGAAGGCGCGAGCAAGGGGACGGGTCTGGGCGACCGATTCCTGCGCCACGTCGAGCGAGCCGGCGTTCTCGTCCATCTCGTCGACGGCGCGCTTTCACCGCAGAGCGCGCTCGAGCAGTTCGGCATGATCGAAGGCGAGCTGGCGCAATGGGACGGCGCGCTGCTGGAAAAGCGGCGCATCGTCGCCGTCTCCAAACTCGACTTACCGCAAGGCGCGCAGACGCTCCGCGCGCTCGAGCAGCACGTCGGCCACCCGGTCCACGGCATCTCCGCCGCCACGGGTGCCGGTGTGAAACGGCTTGTCGCCGCGACGTATGCCGCGGTCGGCGAAGCGCGCCTTCAGCGCGGCGCCTCGAGCGCCCGCGCTCCCATCCTTTCCCCGCGTCCGACGTCTGTGACGGCTGGCGTCAGCATCGTAAGAGAGGGCGGCGCGTTTCGGCTCAGCGGGCAAAAGCTGGAGCGGCTGGCGGTTATGACCGACCTGAGATCGTCCGAGGGGCGCGATTATTTCGAACGCGTGCTCGCCCGCAGCGGAGCGCTGCGCAAGCTTCGCAAGCTCGGAGCCCGTCCGGGCGATATCCTTCGAGTCGGTTCGGCAGAGATAGTCTTCTCGTGAGCGGCCCGCGCATCGGCATCTTGGGCGGCTCCTATGATCCTGTCCATTTCGGCCACCTCTTCGTCGCCGAAGCAGCGCGGGCCGAGGCGGGACTGGACCGCATCCTTTTTCTTCCGGTTGCAAGTCCTGCTCACCGCAAGACGCATGCGCCGCCCGCCGATCGTCGCGCCATGGTCGAGCTGGCGACGACCGACAACCGGCATTTCTTCATCGATTCCACGGCGCTCGATCAGCCGGCTCCCGCCTACACCGCCGACACGTTGCATCTGCTGCGCGGCGCGTACCCCAGCGCCGAATTCTACTTCATCGCCGGCACCGATTCGCTCGTGCGCAGCCGATGGCGCTTCTTGGATCGGGTGGCTGTCGCGCTGGTTTGCTTCTACCTCGTGCCTCGCAGGGGATCGTCGTTCGAAGACGTCGCTCCCGTCATCGGCGATCTGCCGGCGCATTTGCAGGCGCGCTTCAAACCGCTGCCGCTGCCGTTTCTCGATATCTCCTCGACCCAGATACGCGCGCGGACTGCCGCCGGACAGCCGATCCGCTACCTTACTCCGGACCCGGTCGTGAAATATATAGAAAGCCGCGGTTTGTACCGTCCAACGGCCATCACCGAAAACGACGACGCATCCAAGCAGCGGGCGGCGCCGTCCGGATCAGTTCGTTTTAAAAACGGGGAATGAGAAGGCGCCCGTCGCAATCGGCCGAGTAGCGCTGCGCGGGGCCGCGCCGATGGCTCCGAAGAGTATTATCCGCACGTCGCCCGTTGCGCGCATCTGGCGCTTCAGCGGTGGCACGGCTTGGAGCGACCGGCGGAAACCGTCCGGTGAGGAATCGCCGCTGAATAGCACCATGGGGATCCTTAGACGGATGGGGTCGATGCGGGAATGCATCGAAGCAAATTCAGTATACACGGGCGCAGCATGCATCACAACTCCAAACACGCGGTCGATGTGACGCCGGTCACGGGCGGATCGGCTTTGTTCGGCGGCTGCGACGCGCAGTCGCTGGCGGCGCAGTTCGGCACTCCGCTTTTAGTCATCGACGAAGTCCGGCTGCGTTCCGCGATGCGCGCTTTCCGTGAGGCCTTTGTGCACCCGCGCTGGCGCGCTTCAGTGGCGTACGCGGGCAAAGCTTTATTGCTGCAGGCGATAGCCAAAATTGCCCACGAGGAATCTTTGTCTATCGACGTCTGCTCTGCTGGCGAGTTGCAGACGGCATTGCGTGCGGGCGTTCCCGCGCAGCGCTGCATTTTCCACGGCTGTTTCAAAACCGATGACGAGCTCGATCTCGCCGTCCAAAGCGGCATCGGATACATCGTCGTTGATCATCGCGCCGAAATTGACGCCGTCGCCTTGCGCGCGAGCCGATTTGGCGGGCGCTGCGACATCCTGCTGAGAGTCAATCCGGGCATCGCCGCGCAGACTCGCGGCGCGATCCAGACCGGGGCGCCGGATTCTAAATTCGGTTTCGCAATCGATGACGGACAGGCGTTGGCTGCCGTCGCCGCGGCGGCGAACTCGCCTGCCCTGCGGCTCGCCGGGATCCATGCCCACATCGGATCCCAAATATTCGATGTCGACTCGTATGCGCGTGAAATAGTCCGGCTTACGGACTTCGCCAAAGCCGTTCACCGAAGTTTGGCCGTCACGTTCGACGTGATGAACATCGGCGGCGGCTTGGCCGTCGCCGACTCGCCCGGCACGCAGGCGCCGGACGCGAAACAGTGGGCGCAAACGATCTTCGGCGCATTCGAAGAGTGTTTCGCCGATTTGAACCTCGCGAAACCGCAGCTGTGCGTTGAGCCGGGGCGCGCGCTGATCGCGTCTGCCGGCACGACTTTGTATAGGATCGGAGTACGCAAGCGGCTGCCCGACGGAACCGTCGCGCTCATCGTCGACGGCGGCATGTCCGACAATCCGCGGCCCGCGCTCTACGAAGCCGACTACGCGGTGACGCTGCCAGCCCGCGCTCGCCTTCCTGCCGACGGAACGTATAAGATTTTCGGCCGCCATTGCGAAGCCGATCGCTTGTTCCGCGACGTGGCGCTGCCGGGACCGCTGCCCGGTGACGTTCTCGCCGTCCATGGAACCGGAGCGTACACCTACTCGATGGCGAGCAACTACAATCGCTTCTCTAGGCCGGCCGTCGTCATCGCCGCCGCAGGCAGAGCGCGATTGATCGCAAGACGGGAACCGCTGGAACACGTCTTGGACTTAGACATCGAACCTGATGCTGCGCGGGAAGCGCGGACGGCGGCGGTCCTGAAGTGAAAGGCGGTTGGATGGCGCTTGTCGGTGCGCTGGCGCTGACCGCGTGCACTTCGGCTGCGCCGGACAAGCCGGATAATGCGCGAGCGCTGCGCGACATCCGCGACGGCAGAGATGGCGCCGAGGTCGTGGTGGAAGGGCCCGTGCTGCGTGTCGAGCGTCCCAGCCGCGGCCCGAGCGGCGTACACGAACGATTCCTGATTTCCTTGTCCGATCCCGACCCTGCCGGGCGGGTGCCGGAGCCTCACGGTCTTTCCGTGTTGGTCGCCGACAACATCTCCATCGCGTCGGCCGTGGTGCTTCACATCGGTGATGAGGTCGTGGTCAAAGGCGTCCTCGCCCTAGATCCGGCTGGTCCCGTCATCCACTGGACCCATCGCGACCCTCGCTTGCGTCACGAGCCCGGATTCGTCGAAGTCCGGGGGCACGTCTATGACTGAGCGCTTGCGCGCGGTCGCGCTGGCGTCCGCCTCACCCCGACGGCGAGAGCTCTTGCGAGCTCTCGGGCTCGACGTCACGATCGTGTCCAGCGCTTACGACGAACGCTCTCACGAAAAGTGGAGCGCTTCGCCCGCCCAGCTCGCCCTTGAAAACGCGGTTGGAAAAGCGGCCTGCGCGGAGCAGGCGGGCCCGCCGGTTCTGCTCGCGGCGGATACGATCGTGGATCTCGACGGCCAAGCGTTCGGGAAGCCGAACAGCTCGTCGCAAGCCGGCGCCATGCTGCGGGGTTTGCGCGGCCGCCGCCACACGGTGCATACCGGCTACGTGGTGATGGATCGCCGCTCCGGACGCCGCGTAGCGGCCGTCCAGAGCGCGCAGGTCGAATTTTTGGATATTGAGGATGCGGTGATCGATCGATACGTCGAGACGGGCGAGCCGATGGACAAGGCGGGCGCGTACGGCGTCCAGGGACTTGGCGCGCTGCTCGTCTCTTCGATCGCCGGCGATTTCTATACGGTTATGGGTTTGCCGATCGCGCGCATCGGCTTGGCGTGCGCGACGCTGGGCTACGAACTGCTGTAGGATGGCGGATTTTTTGGCCGCCCTCTACGCGAGGGCCGCGCCGCAAGTCGGTATCGATCTAGGAACGGCTAACACTCCGGTCTTCGTGCGCGGTCACGGCATCCGATTCGTCGAGCCGACCATGGTCGCGGTCGATATCGACGCGAATGAGATCATCGCCGTCGGCGAAGGCGCGCGGCAAATGTTGGGCAGGACGCCCCGCAACATCTCCGTCATCCGCCCGATGCGCAACGGAGTCGTCTCCCATTTCAAGTATACCGAAGCGCTGGTAAAACAGCTGCTGAACCGTGCCCTGCGGGGACGGCCGCTCATCCCGCCGCGGGTGATGGTCGGCATACCGGGGTCGGCGACCGAAGTGGAAAAGAAAGCCGTGCGCGAGGCGGCGCGCGGCGCCGGTGCCGGGCGGGTGTACTTCGTGCCGCAAGCCGTCGCGGCCGCGGTCGGAGCAAAGCTCCCGATTCGCGAACCCAGGGCGAGCATGATCGTGGACATCGGCGGCGGCACGACGGAGATCGCGATCATCTCGCTGTCCGGTGTCGTCGTCGGCCGTTCGCTGAAGATGGGCGGCGACCGGCTGGACGAAGTGGTGGCCGCGCACGTGCGCACCAACCGGCATTTCCACATCGGTGAACGGACGGCCGAAGCGCTCAAGATCAGTCATGGATATTACGGCAAACCGGCAGGGCGTCCGCCGGTCAAAGTGGCCGGGCAGGACATGCGCCACTTGCGGCCGGGAACGTTTGAGGTACGCGAGGAAGACATCGCTGCAGCAATCGCGGAGCCGTTGGGGGAGATCGTCGACTCGATTCGCTCGGTGTTGGAGCAGACGCCGCCCGAACTCGCGCGCGATATCGCGGAGCGCGGCCTGGTGCTGGCCGGCGGCGGCGCGGCCATCGCGGGGTTTGCGGAAACATTGAGCTCCACACTCGGCATTCCGGTGCGGGTGGCCGACGAGGCGATGCTTTGCGTGGCTCTTGGAACGGGCGAGATCTTACGCGATCGAAAGCTTTTTAACGATCTTTTTCCCGCATCTCAGTCGCTGATCGGCAGGTGGTGGCGATCCATTCGTTTTGGGACGAGAGAAAGCTCCTCGTATTCGTCGCGCTGATCATCATCGCGGCCGCGTCTATGCTGCTGGAGCTGAACGCATTCCGCGCCGGCCGTCAGTCGCTGATGGATGAGTTCGTCGCTTCGGCGGTCTTGCCCGTCGAGTACGCCGCCAGCCACGCAGCCACGACGATCTCATCTGAGGCGATCGCCATCGCGCATGCGCGCTCTTTTGCGGCGCGCAACGCCGCGCTCGAGCGGGAGCTCGGCCGGCTCAACGCGGCAAACGGGCGCCTGCGGTCCGCCGCCGCCGAGAACGGCGAATTGCGGCGGCTGCTGGCCATGCGCGCGCAGCTCCCCCGTGCGGCTTTGTCTGCCGACGTCGTCGGGTACGAACCCGAAGGGGAGCGCAAGGAAATCACGATCGACCGCGGCTTTGGCGAGGGAGTTCAGCGCGACGCCGTCGTCGTCGGAGCCGATGGTCTCGTGGGTCACGTCATCGATGCGGGACCGCACGAGGCTCGCGTCCTGTTGATCACGGATCCGACCAGCGCCGTTCCCGCTTACTTGCAGAAAAAACGATCGTGGGGGATCGTGACGGGCACGTGGCAGCACGTCCGCATGAAATACATCGGCCAAGACGTCCGGGTGCAGCCGGGCGACTTTGTGGTCACCGGTCCCGGCCACCTCTACCCTGGCGGCATCCCCATCGGCCGCGTCCGCCAAGTCGATCGCAAGGACAGCGCGCTGTACCAAATGGCTTTCCTCGATCCAACGACAGACTTCGCATCGCTCACGCACGTGCTCGTCCTCAAAAACCGATGAGGATGCGGGCGATCGACGACGCGGCGGCCGTCCCCCGCCTGCGGGAAACGCCGGTTCGGCGCCGGGACGCGGCCCGAGTCGACGCCGAGATATTGGTGCCGCCAAAATTCGCGGTCCTCATCATCGTCGCGGCCGCGTGCGCCATCGCCCAAGCGACGATTTTGCATGACGCATCGATCCATGGCGGCCGCTTGAGCCTTGTCACCGTGCTGGTCGTGTGGACCGGGCTGCGTTGCGGTGTGACGACCGGCGGTTGGCTCGGACTGGTCTGTGGTCTTTTGGAAGACGCGCTCGGCGGGCGCGGAAGCAACGTCTTAGGAACGACCCTGATCGGATTCACGGCCGGGTTGCTCAGCAGCCGTTTCTTCTACGATTCCTTTCCTGTTTTTCTAGGCGCCGTCGCGTTGGCGACGATCGTGCGCGCGGCGCTGAACTATTTGGTCATCGAGTCGGCGTTCGGTTATCGGGGCCTATTTGCGCGTACCGAGCACGAGGCGTTTTGGCAGGCCCTGCTCAATTGCTCCGCCGCGGCGGCGGTGGTGCTGTACTTGCGCATCGGGCGCATGCGCGCAGCACGAGTTCGATCCAAAGCGGCGTGAGCCTCGGCTCCTCAAGGCTGCCCCTCGAGCTCGCTCGCCGGGTTATCCCTTTGCGGCGGTTCGTCGCGTTTTGTTGCGCCATCGCGGGCGCTTTGGCGGTTTTGATCTGGCGCCTTGCCGACGTCCAACTGCGCCACGGCTCGTACTTCGCGCATCAATCGGATCTCAACCAACTGCGGACCATCCCGGCCGCCGCGCCGCGCGGGATCGTTTACGACCGGCGCGGCACGGTGCTCGTCCGCAATAGGCCTTCCTTTGTCGTTGAAGTGGTCCCCATGCAACTCCGCGACGCGCGCGCTGAGATCGCGGCGCTTTCCCCGATCCTTGGCGTGCCGGAAAGCGCGCTCTGGCACAAGCTGCTCCATCAAAACGGCATCGCCTACAAGGACTTCGCCGCGCTGGCCAACGCGATTCCACTGGGGCCCATCGATCTTGCGGAAGACCTCAAGCCGGCTGTGGTCGGGCGCTTCGCCGAGCAAGCGGATCGGCTGCCCGGCGTGGCCGTCGAGCTGCTGCCGGTGCGCGATTACCCCTTCGGGCCGGTGGGTTCGCACGCGCTCGGATACGTCGGCCAAATCACGCAAGAGGAGTACACCGCGCGCAAGAAGGGCGGCTACAGTTCGAACGATGTCATCGGCAAAGACGGGCTGGAAGCGGCATACGACGGTTTTCTGCAAGGGCGGCGCGGCGGACGGCGCATCAAAGTGAATTCGGCCGGCGAAGCCGTCGCCTCCGTCGGCGAATCGTATCCGGTCCCGGGCGACAACTTGGATCTCACCATCGACTGGCGATTGCAGCAGATCGCCGAAGCGGCGCTTGCGGCTCAGATACGGGTCATCGCAAAGGGCATCGGTCATCGGGTCGGAGGGTCGGCGATCGTGGAGGACCCGTCCAGCGGCGCGGTGCTCGCGTTCGCGAGCGTTCCGAACTTCAATCCCAACGATTTCGCGGCCGGCATCAGCGAAAAGAAATACATCCACTATCTCAGCGACCCGCTGCACTCGCTTTTCGATCGCGCGGTTTCGGGCGCCTATCCGACCGGTTCGACGTTCAAGATGATCACCAGTTCGGCCGCTCTGGCGAGCGGTTTGCTCAAGGCGGGTTCGCGGCGTTATTGCGGCGGCTATTTCGACCTGAGCGGCTTCATATTCAACGACGATCGCGCCGGCGGCCATGGCTCGCTCGACATTCCCTCGGCGATCGCCCAATCGTGCGATGTCTTCTTCTACCAAGTGGGCAACGAACTCGGCATCGGACGGCTGGACAATTATGCCGCTGCTTTCGGCATCGGCCGCAAGACCGGCATCGACTTGCCGGGCGAGACGAGCGGCACATTACCAACGCCGAAATGGAAAGAGAAGACATACAAAGAGCAATGGTATGCGGGCGACACCGTCAACACAGCCATCGGTCAGGGTTACGTTGAAGCGTCGCCGATGCAGATGCTGCAGGTTGTATCCGCCGTCGCGAACGGCGGCAAGGTCTACGCCCCGTATCTGGTCGCCGACGTGCGCGACGTTCGCGGCCGCCTGGTGAAGCGTTATGCTCCAAGGTTGCGGCGTCGAGTGCCCGTATCGGCAGAGAATTTGGCGCTCGTCCGGCGGGGCATGCGTGGCGCGATCGAAGATCCGGGCGGCACGGCGTATAACGTGGCGATTCCTAGTTTTCACTACGCCGGCAAGACAGGAACCGTGGAGAACGTGCCGACGCCCGACAATCCTTCGGGCCGCAATCACGCGTGGTTCGTCTGCTTCGCCCCATACGGTCGGCCGCGCATCGCCATCGTCGTCTTCATGGAGCAAAGCGGCGGGTTCGGCGCGGTCAACGCGGCGCCCGTCGCGCAGTCGATCGTCGAGGCGTATTTTCACGTGTCGCACACCGGCCCAAGCGGTAGCGGCATCCACGATTGAGCCCGCCGCTACAACCAACCTTTCGCGGCGGCACTACATTAAAAAGGTAATGTAGCCACGGACCTTCAGGTCCGTCCGTGGCCGTCGATCGCGGCCTGCCCGACGGCTCTTGTATCCAGGGAGCCCGCCGCGAGCTCCCGAAAGCCGTTTCATCCCGAGAATCCCGGGCCAAACGGAGCTCGCCTACATGCAAATCGCCAGCTTTCCTCTTGCGCGCACGATGGCTCGGCTCGGGACCGAAAGCGCCTTCGTGACTCTGGCAAAAGCGAAAGCGCTTGAGGCCCAGGGTCGGCACATCATCCACCTCGAGATCGGGGAGCCGGACTTCGATACGCCGCAGCACGTCAAGGAGGCGGCGATCGCGGCGCTTCGCAACAACCGCACCCACTACACGCCGGCGCAGGGTATTCCCGAATTGCGCGACGCGGTGGCCGACTTCGTCAACCGCACGCGCGGAACCGACGTGCGCCGCGAAAACGTGCTGGTCAGTCCAGGCGGCAAGACGATGATCGCGCTCACGCTCATGGCTTTGCTCGATCCGGACGACGAGATCATCATCCCCGATCCGGCGTATCCCGCCTATCGCTCGATCGCTACCTACGTCGGTGCGCGACCGGTTTCCGTGCCGCTGTTGGAAGAGCGCGGTTTCCGGTTGGACGTCGCGATGCTCGAGGCGGCGATCACGCCGAAAACCAAACTGCTGGTCATCAACTCCCCTCATAATCCGACCGGCGGCATTTTGACCGAGGATGATATCGCCAGCATCGCCCGCATCGTTCGGCGTCACGATATGTTGGTCATAAGCGACGAGATCTACAACCGCCATTCCTACGATGCGCCGTTCGCTTCGTATTACGGACTGAGCGGCATGCCCGAGCGTAGCATCTTGATCGATGGCTTTTCAAAAGCGTGGGCCATGACCGGCTGGCGTCTGGCGTTCGGGGTGATGCCGGTGGCCATCGCCGAAGCGGTTGGCGCTCTGCTGCTCAACACCGTCTCCTGCACCGCGACGTTCTCGCAGGATGCGGCGATCGCAGCCCTGCAGGGCCCTGACGAACCGGTGCGCGCCATGCGCGACGAATTCTTGCGGCGAAGGCGCATTCTGGTGGACGGGCTCAACGCGATTCCGGGCGTCACCTGTCAGTTGCCCGGCGGCGCTTTCTACGTCTTCCCGAACTTTTCAGCGATCGAGCGAGATGACATAAAGCTCGCGGACTATATTTTGGAACAGGGCAACGTCGCCGTTTTGGGAGGTTCGACGTTCGGACCCAACGGCCGAGGATTCATCCGCATGTCGTATGCCAACTCCGAAGCGAACCTTCGCGAAGCGTTAGATCGCATCCGAAAGACCGTCGCGCTCTACCAGCACGCGCCCACCGTCGCGTAGCCCGTCGCCGCTAAATTCGCCGTCGGGCGTGCAGCACCGCATCGTGGATTTTGACTGCACGGCCCTGCGGGTCGGGCGTCGTGCGCTCGCGCGCCGCGCTGACGACGATTTCCCAGCGGCGCGGATCCAGCGATGCCGCCACGTCCTCAGCCGTGAAGTACAGTTCCGGCGCAGGCGGCCGCGGGACTGTCGTCTCGAGATCTGAGGGATGATGCCCGACGATAAGCAGCGACCCGCCCCTGGCGACCGATGCCGAGAGCCGCTGAAAGAGCGACGCCCGAGCATCCGCAGGTAGCTGCATGAACTGCGCAGACGCGAGCTCGTACGACGTCTGCGGCGGGGGCCACTCCATCAGATCTCGCTCGAGCCAGTCGATGCGCAGGGCAAGACCTAACTCGGCCGCTCGCGCGGCGCCCCGCTCCAAGGCGACGCTTGAAAAGTCCACCGCGGTCACTCGCCAGCCGCGTCCGGCAAGCCAAATAGCGTCAGCGCCTTCGCCGCAACCGACGTCGAGCGCCCTCGCGGGAGCCAGCTTCAAGGCCTCGCTGACCAGATGAGCATTGGGTTTCCCGCTCCAAAGCGCGCTGCGCGAGCGGTAGCGCTCATCCCAGAACTCATGCTTCATGCCGGAGCGACGTCTTCAGACTGCTGAGCCGCCCCTTGTCCATCAGCGAATGGCATCGCGCAGCTAGTAGAGCAGACCCATGGCTGCCTTGACCTCGGCCAGCACTTCTTTGGCGACACCTCGGGCGCGCTTGTTCCCCTCGTTGAGGATGTCGTCGACGTCGGCCGAATGTGATTCCAGCGCTCTTCGGCGCTGGCGAATCGGAGCCAGCGCCGCGTTGAGATGCGCCGCCATATCGGCTTTGTCGGCCACGCATCCAAGCTGGCCGCTGCGGCAGCGATGCGCGATCGAGTCGGCATTGTCCGCGTTGAACGCGCTCTGCAGAAAGAACACCGGGCATTGTTCCGGCCGCCCCGGATCGGTTCGTTTGATCTTGAGCGGATCCGTGTACATCATTTTTACCTTTGCGTCAGTGGTCTCGTCACTGTCGGACAACAGTATGGCGTTATCGTACGACTTGCTCATCTTACGCCCGTCGGTGCCCGGCACGTACGGCGTCTGCGACAGCAACGCTTCGGGCTCGACGAGCACCTGCCCGTACAGATGATTGAAGCGCCGTGCGATCTCGCGCGACAGTTCCAGGTGCGGCAGCTGATCCTGACCTACCGGGACGCCCTCGCCGCGCAGAGCAACGATGTCCACGGTCTGCAAGATAGGATAACCCAAAAAGCCGTGGGTCGCGATCTCCATTCCTAAGGCGTTGATTTGATCCTTGTAGGTCGGCACGCGCTCAAGCCAAGAAACGGGCGTGATCATCGACAAAAGCGTCGCCAGCTCGCTGATCTCCGGAACCTGCGACTGGACGAAAAGCGTGCAGCGCTGGGGATCGATTCCGGCCGCCAGCCAGTCGATGACCATCTCGCGGACATCGCCGGCGATCTCGCGGCTGTGCGCGAATTTCGTCGTGAGCGCGTGGAGGTCGGCGACTTCGTAAAAGCAATCGTTGTTCTCGCTCAGGCGGACGAAGTTCCTGAGCGCACCGAGCAAATGGCCGACGTGCATGCGCCCGGAAGGCCTCATCCCGGCCATGATGCGTCTTGGAGCTTTGACCGGCAAAGAAGCACTGGATGGCAAAAGTGACTCCTCTCACGGTTCGAAAAGACGCGGGCGGGCCTTGCCGACACCCGGCGCCTTCGTATTCACGGCCTGCGGCGAGGCGGCCCTTGCTCCGACGAACCCTAAATGGTATGATGGTTAATGGTTTTGGTGGTGGTCGGCTCAAGCGCCGGGTCGTCGATGTTGGCTAGGGTTCACTCTCCGCTTCGCGATCGTCAGAAATCATAGCCAAGACGATATTAACTGACGAGTGCACCTCTTTTCGAAAGCGGTGTGCGAAGGGAGTCGAAACAAAGGGTGTTTACCGATCAATTACTGACTTGCATCGATTGCGGTCAAGAGTTTACCTTTACAGCCGGCGAGCAGGAGTTCTTTTCTCAAAAGGGGTTCCAAAACAAGCCGAGCCGCTGCGGCGACTGCCGCCAGGCCCGCAAAGCATCACGCGGGAATGGCGGAAGCACGAGCAGCAACACGATGTCCGACCGGCCGCGCTACGGCGCTCAACGGGAGATGTTCAAGGTGACGTGCAGCGAATGCGGCAACGAAGCCGAGGTCCCGTTCCAGCCACGCGGCGATAAGCCGGTCTACTGCCGCGACTGCTTCCAAAAGCAGCGCTCCTACCAAAGGTAGTCAGCGGACCAAGCAAAAGGCCCGGTGCAATGCGCCGGGCCTTTTGCTGTTGCCAGGGCCGGTCATCCCCGGTTCATACGCGAGCTTGGCGCAACTCTGTCTGGACGAACCTGCGACCCGAGATGACGGCGCTGCGCAACCCGTCCCCTCTCGCGAGCCCTGCCGCGATGGCGGCAGCCAGCATGCAGCCCTTTCCGCGCAGGCGAGTATCGATACGCGCCGATGCAAAGCGTTCGATGACGTCCCCGCTTGCAAGCACGTCTATGCTTTGCCGACCCGGCAAATGGCCACCTTTCACCAGCACCGCGCAGCCCCGTCGGGCGAGCATTCGCGCTACCCGCTCGGCATCCGCGACCGTCTCGATCGCCTGGCCCGCCAGTTCGGCTGCCTCGGCGATGTTGGGTGTCAATATAGTGGCGAACGGAATGAGTCGGCGCAAAGCTTGCAAAGTCCGTTCGTCGACGAACCGGTAACCCGACGTGCTGGCGAGGACGGGATCCAAGACGACCGCCGGCGAGCGTGCCAAGCCGGCCAAGAAGGCGGCCACCGTGCGTGCCGCCGCCGCGTTCGGAAGCAGCCCGATGCGGACCGCTGCGGGCGTTGCTTGATTCCAGACGCATTCCAACTGGCGGCGGATCGTCGCCGGGGCGATGGCGACCACGTCGATGACCTTGACCTGGTTTTGGGCCGTGACGCCGGCGACGACGGACATGCCCGCCACGCCGGCTTTCTGGTAGACACGGAGGTCAGCGGTCAGGCCGGCTGCGGCCGTGGGATCGGTGCAGCCGATGCTGCACACCAAAGGTCGTCTCAATCGCGCGTTTGGAACCGGCAGGCGGCCGGGACGTACGGATGTTCTATGCACATATCCACAGCCGCTGTGGAGAACTCTAATGTGCCTTCGTGAGGGTCGGCTCGCTCAGCGAAAGCAATTCGCGCGGGGCCATCTTGCGCGCGCTTCGGTAGACGCCGCTCAGCAGCTCTCTGAAGCGAGCAAACCCGCGCTCGTCCGCCTGGTGTTCTTCGGGCAAGATAGGCAGCTCGTACCAACGCGCCGCTTCAGCTTGCGCCAGAGAACCCGTAGTGCCCTCGCGTTCCATCGCAGCATCGCTTCCCGCAGCCGACCTGGCCGTGACAAGCGCCGACCACAAACGTGCCTGAGCAGCCGACCCCATCCACAAATCGAACGACCCCTGGCTGGCCGCCGGCGAAAATCCGTAGGCGGCGGCGGAAGTGCCGTGGCGCGCCAGATATGCCGTCAAGGTCGTGGACCGCATGCCGCTTGGCGAAAGCGCTTGGACGAGATGGCGGATCACCTGTGCATCATCGGCGCGCTGTTCCCACGCTCCAAGCGCATCTAGGCGGACGATCTCCAGATTGACGGCCGCGCCGGCGGGTGAGGCTCTCGCGATGTCCACCAACTCTCGCAGTCTGGACCCAAGCGCGCCGGCCGGCAGCGACGGGGGCAAGGCATTCAGTTCAGCGCTGTCGGCCTCGTTCCAAAAAAGCGCTGCCAATTTCGCCGTCCTGCCTGTCTGCAGCGAGTACGCGCGGTAAGCGGCCGCCGCGGACGCTTGTGCCGCCTGCGCTGAGCCGCCTGACTGCCCCGCGAGCACCCGATCGGAGAACAAACCGTACGCCGCGCGCTGTTGCTGCATCAACGCCGCCGTGGCATCATCGTACGCTCCGAATGGAGAGTAGATGCCGACTCGTGCGCCGGTCAACTCGGCTGCAGCCTGCATGCCGTCGGCGATCAATTTGGCGGCATCGGCGGATGCCCCCACCCTCACGGCGTTGGGCTCCACGTCGGATTTGCCGGCCGAGTCGATCAAGAGCGGTAAGATAGGTTCCCACGTCGGAACCGCGACCATCTCGACGGCGCCTCGTTTGACCAGGCCGCCCAATCGAGCGTATACCCGGCGGTCGGCTCGCACGCTGAGATCGGCGAGCGTCTTTAGGTCCTTGGCATCGAGCGACTGCTTTGGGAGCAGCGCTGAGCTCGCGGGGATATCTCCTTCCCGCGCCAACCGGAACATGGCCGCATAACCAAGCACGTCTACCAGGTCGCGTCGCGAAAACCGAATGCGCATCTGTCCCGCAAGTGCCAGCCGCGCCCCGGCGACGAGACTGCGATATCGGCGTGCGGCGTTGCTCCGCGAAGCAGCCGCGCTGGGAGCGGGAGCTCGCTCCGACAACTCGAGCACGTCGGCCGTCGCCAGGCTGTTGGAACGGCCGGACGCAAGCTGCCCGAGCAGGGTGTCGCCCGACGCGGCTCTGCGCAAGGCGTCCAAATAGGATCGATCGGCCGCGACCACGACTTGCGCGCCGGCATGGGCGCTCATTTCAGCGACGAGATCCCCGATAGCGTCCGGCGCCTCATCGCTGACCTCGCTCGCTTGGGCCCGAGCGCTCGAGGAGCGCGGAGGCGCGATGTGCCATACGACGGCGACTTCCGCGCCGCGCGCCCGTGCCGGCGTGCCGAGGCCAAGCAACCACGCTGCGACGAGCGTCGTCGCGAAAAGTCCGCGCCAAATTCGCTTGCTACGACGCGCGTAGTACGACGGGTATCGTAGAGGGCGCGCTTTCATATTTCTCGCTGACAGACCCGGTCTATGATGCGTTGCAGATCCTCCTCGGCGGAGTAGCGTATTTCTATGCTGCCGGCGCTTGCGCTGCCGCGCAGGGTCACCTTCGTGGCAAGTGCGAAGCGCAGCCTGTTCTCGGCGTCGGCCAGGTCGGGCGGCAGACCCCGTCCGGCGGCATGCGACGGAGGCGGTTCGGCTCTGGCGGCCGCCCGCTCGACCGCTCGCACGCTGAGGCGCCCAGTTGCGGCGCGCGCCGCAATGGCCTCAGCCTGCGCGGCAGGCAGACCTGCTAGCGCGCGCCCATGACCTGAGCTCAATCTCCCGTCTCTGATCAGCGCAGCAACGGAGTCAGGCAGCGAGAGAAGACGCAGGGCGTTGGCGATGGCCGGGCGGCTTTTGCCTAGCCGGTTTGCCAGCTGCTCTTGAGTGAAAGCGTGATGCTGCATCAATTGAGCGTAGCCGGCGGCCTCCTCGATCGGGTTCAAGTCGGCACGCTGGACGTTTTCCAGCAACGCCAGCTCGATCGCTTGACCGTCGTCCGCGGTCCTGACGATTGCGGCAATGGACTCAAGGCCCGCGGCCCGGGCGGCGCGCCAACGGCGCTCGCCCGCTATGATTTCGTAAGGCGGCACGCCGTGCGTGGACCGCACGACGATCGGAGCCAGAAGTCCGTTCGCGCGAATCGATTCCGCCAGCTCGCGCAGTTCTTCTTCTCCAAAGGACCTGCGCGGTTGATGGGGATTACCGGCGATGTCGTTCAGCCCCAGGTGGACCAGCGTCTCCGACCCGCCGGGCGTCGGAGGCGCAGCGGCGCTGTCGGGGAAAAAGGCACCCAAGCCACGACCAAGTCCGCGCGATTTACTCACGGGCAAGGACCTCCTCGGCTAACCCGGTGTAGGCAGACGCGCCCTTGCTCTTCGCATCGAACTGCAGAATGGACGCCCCGAAGGACGGAGCTTCCGCAAGCCGGACGCTGCGGGGTATCTTTGAGGAGAACGTCAAGCCGGGGAAGTGACGCTCCACTTCTGCGACGACTTGAGCGGCCGAATTCGTGCGGCCGTCGTACATCGTTATGACGACACCCAGAATCTCGAGTTCCGGGTTGAGATGCGCCCGCACCAGCTCGATCACTCTCGTCAACTGCCCCAGCCCTTCCAGGGCGAAGTATTCGGCTTGGACGGGGATGAGTAAGCGGTCGGCGGCCGCCAGGGCATTCAGAGTCAGCAGTCCGAGCGAGGGCGGACAGTCGATACAGATGAAGTCGAAGCGGCTGACAAGTTTTTGCAGCGCGACCTTAAGCCTGAGCTCCCGCGATAACGCCGAAACCAGTTCGATTTCGGCACCTGCCAGATTCAGCGTGGCCGGCAGGATGGAGAGACCTTGGACGCCGGTCGGTCTGAGCGCCGTCTCTGCGCTCATCGAGTTGACCAGCACCTCGTAAATGCATGGCGTTGCCCCCAGCTTGTCGATGCCGAGACCCGTGGTCGAATTTCCTTGGGGATCGATGTCGACGAGCAGGACGGTCCTGCCCAGGCTTGCAAGGGCCGCGCTCAGGTTGATCGCGGTGGTCGTCTTCCCGACGCCGCCCTTTTGGTTGGCGACGGCGATGATTCGCGCGGCCCCATTGTCGCCGGCTACCTCGTTGATGCCAGGTACCTTCTCACAAGACCGCGCAAAACGTCGGGCTGATTTTTCGATGGGTCATCCAAGACCTGCTCCAAGCAGTAGTGCAAAGCCTTTCCGACGCGGCGGTCCCCCCGATAATCCGGCCCGGCGAATCCCTCGCCCCTAATCAGGGCGATGACGTCCAATCCGCCGATGGCGAGGCCCCGGACCTCGAGCACGTGCGGCGCGTCAAGCAACTCCCGGACGCGCGCTTGAAACCGCTCGTTCGACACAGGGTCCCGCACCGGCATGCCGCTTCCCGCGATGTCGGCCGCGCGCAGGGCGAAAAGGTCGTTCAGGTTTTGCGGTCCGACGCGTCGCACGAAGCGACGAACAGCCGCGTCGGACAAATCGTCGGCGGCGACGTACATGTGCCTGGCGACGAGGTGACAGACGCGGTCGACAACGTCGCTTCCGAACCGGAGCCTCGTCAACGCGTCCCGCGCCAGCTTCTCGCCGACCTGTTCGTGGCGATAAAAGCGGGGACCGTCTTTGGTGCGAGGCTTGCCGACATCGTGTAACAGTGCCGCCAGCCGCAAGATCAGTTCGGGAGGTGCGGCGTCGCAGCAAGCCAGGCTGTGGTAGTAGACCGTGTGGGCGTGGAAGTCGTTCTGGCTGACGTCCCATCCTTCCGCCAGCTCGGGCAGCACATGCGGCAGGGCGCCCGTGTTGCGCATCAGCTCGAACCCGACGCTGGGGCGTCTGCTTCGTTCGAGGAGCTTGGTCAGCTCGTAGGCCATCCGCTCCGGCGCAACGGTCGGGAGCATGGCGGCAGAGTCTTTCATTTGCTCGATTGTAAAAGGGTCCGGCTCGAGGTCGAAGCGGGCGGCCAACTGGCAGCCGCGCAGAATGCGCAGCGGATCCTCAACAAACGCCCGGCGGTTGACAACACGCAAACGGCGGCCCAGCAAGTCATCGAGCCCGCCCGAAGGGTCAAGCAGACGCCCCGTACGGACGTCGCGAGCCATCATATTGACGGTGAAGTCCCGCCGCTTTAGATCCTCTTCGATTGGTATGTCGGGAGCTGCCTCGACAGAAAAATCGCGATGATGCGGTCCCGTCGACACTTCGCGCCGCGGAATAGCGACGTCCACAGTTGTCCCGGCCTGCGAGAACTTGATGACGCCAAAGGCGGCTCCGACAAGTTCGGCCTTGCCGTGTTCCCGAAGCCGGTCAATCAGCACGGGAAGGGCTAGCCCTGTGACCAAGTAGTCAAGGTCCTCGCCTGCGCGCCCCAAAAGACGACCCGCCAACTCCATTTGTTCGTCTCTCACTTGCCCGCCCACGGCATAGACGCTACCCTCGGGCCAGACGAGGTCCTCTAAGAGACGCTCTATCGCGGATTGTTTCACGTGGAACAATCTGCGAGGGACAACGGGCGCCTTGCCGGTGTCCCGCTTTGTCGAGGCAGGCCCGAGGGCGTCCGGCCCACTTTCCGGAAAACCCAAACATGGCGCTCGCCATGGAGCAAAGGCACAACGACCGGGCGAGCATCCTTTAGTGCGGCGCCAAGCAAGTTCGCGATCGCGAGCTCCTCGAAGTCCGGCTCTCCCTTCCTGCCGACGTACAGAATAAATTCTCCCCCGCCACGGAGCAGGGGGATGCCTAACTCTAAAGCGACTCGGGGCGGTGCAACGGCCCGCATCAGGACCGTGCCGACTTGCTCTCGCCAGCCGGACCTGCCGGCTGTTTCGGCCCGCATTTTCGTAACATCGACGTTGGAAAGCTCTAAAATCTCAACAGTTCGCCGCAAGAAGTCGGCCCGCTTGGCGCGCCCCTCGAACAATACGAACTGCAACGCCGGATAAGCGATCGCCGCGACGAGCCCTGGGAAGCCCGCCCCGCTTCCTATGTCGGCGACGGGCTCTCGTAGCTTGCACCCTACTATCGGTGCTAAACTGTCGAGGAAATGAGCAGCGACCAGATCCTCCAAACTCTTGGCGCCTACCAGGTTCGTCTCGCGGTTGGAGCTGATAACGGCTTCGCCGAAGATCAACAAGCGCCGGGCGACCGCATCCGGTTCGGCGAAGCCGAACAAGCCGAGACCGCTCGAAAGGCTGGCCCAAGCCTCGTCGCCGGCCTTATCGGGCAACGCTTAGTGCTGACTCCCGTTTTGCCGCCGTGCGCTGGTGCAGGTGAACGGCGAGAATCGATACATCGGCCGGCGTGACGCCGGGGATTCGGCCGGCTTGGCCCAAGGTCGCCGGACGCTGAGCCGTGAGCTTCTCTCTGGCCTCGCGTGCCAGTCCTCCGCAGGCGCCATAATCGACGTCCTGCGGTATTCTGACTTTTTCGGCCCGCGCCATCCGCTCGACCGATGCCGCTTGCCGCTTGATGTATCCTTCGTATTTCAGCTCGGTCGCAGCCCGATCGCCGAGTTCCGCCGAGATACCGCCGCCCGCCACGTCCGCGTAACCTACGTCGGATCGGCGTAGAAGATCGGCGAGCGATGCACCGGGAGCCGCTCCGTAGCGGCTCCGCAGTTCCGCCGGGCTGGAGTGCCCGCTAGGCGGCCGCGCTCCGATCGCAGGAGCGCCATCCGCTCGCAGAAGGCCTCGTGGGCCTCGTCGCACACCAGCCCCACTGCGCGGCCCACCGGCGCCAACCGCTCGTCGGCGTTATCGTGGCGCAACAAGAGCCGATGTTCGGCTCGCGACGACAGCATCCGGTACGGCTCCGGGGCTCCTTTCGTCGTCAAGTCGTCGATCATCGTGCCGATGTACGAACTGGAGCGCGCTAGCTCGAGTTGCGCTCGCCCCTGGGCGCGCAAGGCGGCGTTGATCCCGGCCACGATGCCCTGCGCCGCGGCTTCCTCGTAGCCCGAAGTTCCGTTGACCTGACCGGCGTGGTAGAGACCGTCGACCCGGTGCGTCTCGAGCGTGGGACGCAGCTCGGTGGGCGGTACCGCATCGTACTCGACAGCGTAACCGGCCCGAAGCATCTCTGCTTGCTCCAGCCCTGGCAACGTTTGCAGCATCGCCAGTTGAACATCGGCCGGGAGCGACGTTGAAAACCCGCCGACGTAAACCTCGTCTGCGTCCCAGCCTTCCGGTTCCAAGAAAATCAGATGGCTTGGATTGTGGGCGAACTTCACAACTTTGTCTTCAATAGACGGGCAGTAGCGCGGACCTGCACCCGCGATTGCGGCCAGCCCGTAGAGCGGCGAACGATGCAGATTGGCCTTGACCAGCGCATGCGTGCGCGCGTCCGTCTTCGTCACGTGGCATGGGAGTTGGGGGCCGGGAAAGCGATTCCGCGTCCGGTACGAAAAAGCCAACGGTACCGGGCTCGGGTCCTGTCGCACCGTGCGCTCGAATCTGACCGAATCCCGGTGCACGCGCGGCGGAGTTCCGGTTTTGAGCCGCAAGGTAGGAAACCCCAGCAATCGCAAAGCGTCCGGAAGATCCGTGCTAGGCGCCTCACCGACCCGGCCGCCCTCGCTCTTGCGGGACCCCGAAAAAAGACGGCCGGATAAGAAAGTGCCGGCCGCCATGATGACTTGCCTAGTCGTTATCGTCGTACCGCAGGACAGGACAACCCCCGCGACCCCATTGCTGTCCCGCCGTATATTCGTGACGAAACCTTGGCGAACTTCCAACCCGGGTTGCGCAGCAACGGTCAGAGCCATGCGCCTTGCGTACGCGCGCTTATCCGCTTGTGCGCGCAGCGCACGGACGGCCGGGCCGCGGCTCTCGTTCAGCCAGCGCACGTGCAGGTAGGTCGCGTCGATACAGCGACCCATCTCGCCGCCCAGCGCGTCTATTTCGCGGACGAGTTGGCCTTTGGCCGGCCCGCCGATGGACGGGTTGCACGGCATGAGAGCGATCGTATCGAGACGGCCCGTGACAAGCAAGGTTTCGACGCCCATCCGGGCGGCTGCGAGCGCTGCTTCACAGCCGGCGTGGCCCGCGCCGATGACGATCGCTCCATACTGTTCGCTCATGAGAATCCCTTTTGGGAGAATGGCCGTGTTCGTCAGGCCGGAGCCAGGCTTTTCGCCGAACCGGGCAGTCCTTCTTGCGGCTTATTTACCGACGCAAAAACGGGCGAAGATCCCGTCGAGCACGGCTTCGTCGACGGCTTCACCTGTCAGCTGCGCGCATGCTGCCAGCGCGACCCGCAAATCTAAACTGACGAGGTCGATCGGCAAGTCGGCCGCGACGGTGGCTGCGGCCGATGTCAGCGCCTCCTGCGCCCGCGTCAGGGCCTCGACCTGACGGGAATTCGCCACGAGTGTCGCCTGCGGGTCGACGATGCCCCCGCCCCAACCTAAAGCGGCTATGTCACTGCGTACTGCGTCGATCGTCCGCCGATCGCGCACGCTGCCGGACATCACCTTGGTGCGGTTTGCAGCGCAGCCGTGAATTGCGGCTTCGCGCACGCTTTCCAAGCCGGACGTTCCAAGGTCGCTCTTGTTGCACAACACGATGCGCGTCATGCCGCTCGTGGCCGCCAACGCCGCCAGCCCGTCTCGATTCAACTGTTGCGATCCATCGATGACCAAAAGCACGAGCGTCGCTTGAGCGATCGCCTTTCTGGCGCGATGGATTCCTTCCGCCTCGATCTCGTCCGCTGCGATCCGCAGCCCCGCGGTATCGCGCAGCTGTAGCACGACGCCGTCCACCGCGACGCGGTCTTCGACGATGTCGCGCGTCGTTCCGGGAATATGCGAAACGATGGCCCGCTCGGCGTCGAGCAGCGCGTTCATAAGGGACGACTTGCCCGCGTTCGGCGGCCCCGCGATCACGCACGATATTCCGTCGCGTAACGCTTTCGCCGGCCCCGATTCGGCCAGCAGCGCTGCGATGCGACCGCGCTGGGCCGCGATGCAATCGCCCAGGGCCGCGCTTGGCGGCGAGGGCACTTCGTCCGGGAAATCGACGTGCGCTTCTATCTCGACCAGCCATGCGGTCAGCTCGTCGCGCAGCGCGCGCAGCGCCCGTCCGAGCGAACCCTCGAGCCGCGCGGCCGCTGCTTTGGCCGCGAGCCGGCTTTCGGCGTTGATGAGATCGGCGACCGCTTCGGCTTGGGCCAGATCCATGCGGCCGTTTTGGAAGGCGCGCCGCGTGAACTCCCCCGGCTCGGCCAAACGCGCCCCGGTCGTCAGCACGGCCGCGAGACACGACGCGACCACGCCGGCACCGCCGTGAACGTGCAGTTCGGCGACGTCCTCGCCCGTATAGGACCGCGGGGCAAAAAACAAGACGGCCATCGCGTCGTCGAGCCGCTCTCCGGTCTGAGGATGAAGCAGCTCACCGCGGCGCAGCGTTGCGGCCGTGAAACGCCCGCTGCGGTAGGGGCAAAAACACGCCGACATGGCGGCCTGGGCGCCATGCCCGGAGATGCGCAACATCGCGACCGCGCCCACGCCTGGCGGCGTCGCCACGGCGACGATCGTATCGG
>JACRUD010000113.1 GCA_014304875.1 Vulcanimicrobiota bacterium | reverse complement strand
TGGTATAGAAGGGGTCGTTCATCCATTCGGCGATTTCGTGCGACATCGTCTCTATGGCTTGCGATGTCACTGATGCCCAGGCAGTCGTAAAGGTCGCCGGTCCGGACGGTGACGACATATTGAGAGCGGCATGGTAACCTTTGAAGCAGCAGTAGCCGCCCTGTTCCAACAGCCTCGTACTCTTAGTGGCAAAAATGGTGAGGCTCGTCGGCTGGATTCGAAGCTGCGTGATGATTTCGGGTTCAATCGTATGGATGAACCAAGCAAACGACACGATACCGATCTTGGAACCGTTCGAACCCGTCGTGGTATATCCGTCCGCCGCCGGTACAGTCACCTCGATGGTTGCTTCCATGACTGGCGGCGCCAGCAGCACATGGTAGTTCTCGTTTCCGGCGTAGCTCCAAAATTCGGAACGCATGAGCGCGTCGCCGTATTGCGTATTGCCCTCAGCGTATGATGCGTTGACGTAGAGCGGCGAAGCGGGCAAACCGCTGACTTCGGGGCCGGCGTCCAGCTTCGTACCGTCGGCAAAGACAAGCTTCAGAGGGACGATCTCGTTTGCGACGGTCGTCGACCTGCCGGTCGTCATCGGATTTGTTCCGACCATCGTGAACGGATATGTCGTGCCTCCGTAGGGAACGACGATTTCCAAAACGGTATAGTCGTGGTCGAAGCGGTTGCGAGTGCGTCATAGCTTTTGTTTGCCGCACTTATTTTAGGCATAGGCAGCCATTGCGAAATGGACCGTGCCCCACAGCCGGTCGCCAACGCAGCGGCCGCAGCGGCGGCCACAAAGCGCACGCATAACCGAGAAAATCCTGGCATGCGGCTTCCCTTCAACACTGCAAGGTGATGTCGCCCCGGATGCGAGGCCATCTTTTCTTCAATGCGCACACGCGGCGAGGTCGACCTCAGTCACACTTCAGTAGGTACCGACTCGGGCTTTGGATGACCTAGCAGCCAACCGCGGCGAGCAGCGCCTGCTTTACCCATCAAAGCGGCCTTAGCGTAAGATAGCTTACACATTGCAGGAGGATTGGGCAGAGCGATACCGCACGGAGCGAGATTAGTTAGTTCACCCTTACTCTGGTCGGCGCTGCACGCGCCTAGTTCTGAGGCCCTCCATGCGTTCCGTTAAAGGCTCCGCCCTTGTATTAGGCGGTTTGGCGTTGGTGATCGCGTTTGCGGTCCAGTTTCTTCCGGCAAAGAAGACGGCTGCTTCCGACCATATCGACTCGCCCATCGTCGCGCAGGACCGCGGCGCTGATCTGGCCGACTTGTACGCCTTTCTCGATCCAAACGACAACTCGAGAGTCGTGCTCATCATGAGCACGCAAGGGTTTATCGTCTCGGGCGAGCATTTCGGGATGGGCATTTTCGACCCGCACATCCGTTACCGTTTCGAGATCGAAAATACGGGCGATGCCAAGCCGGATAAGTTCCTCGATGTTACGTATTCGCCCGGAGTGGGTCGACTCACGTCGCAGACGGCCACCATCGCACTGCCCAACGGCCATACATTCACCGCCCCGACGACCATCGTGACCCAAAATTACAGCCCGAACCCACCCGTGATCACAACGGACCCGGCCACCGGAGCCCGCTTCTTTGCCGGTGTCATGGATGATCCGTTCTTCTTGGACGATACGGGGGCAAATCGTTTCGTCGCATCCTCGCTCATGCACCCAGGCCATCCCGACAAGTCGCTCCTGGGCATGCGCCGTGGACGCGATACGTACGCGGGTTTCAACACGATGATCACCGCCGTCAGCGTACCGGCAAGCATGCTGCGCGGCAAGGGAAACGTTATCGGAATCAACGCCGTCACGCAGCGTCGCCAAACGGAAATGCACGGCGAAAAGAACGAGATACTCGGCTCCGGCGGTATACAGACAATCGATCGCGATGGCAATCCTCTCATCAATAATGGGCTGATTCCCGCCGCTCGCAAGGACGAATACAACGCTAGCGAAACCGAAGACGACGCGGAGGGAAAATTCAGAGCCGACATCATCAAAGATCTCCGAAATTTTGGAACCGACGACGCCCACATCGCAATGATCCTAAAACTGGCGGTGACAAACGGCGACATACTACGGCTTGATCTGGGCGTGCCGAATCGCGGCGCGGGCGGCGGTGCGAACCCGGACGGAGGCTTCGGCAAGATGGGAGGTCGGCGCCTAAGGGACGACGTCGTCGATCTGACTTTCACAGTCATCAACAACGGTGTGCCTCTAACCGACTACGTCAACGCCAATGAAAAGCCGTTCCGCGACGTTTTCCCGTTCGTCGCCGACCCGACGCAGCCGTTCCCGCCCGGGCACGAAGACGACGACCATACGCGCCAGTAAGCGCACCCAAAAGGCGTGAGCGTACTTCGTTCACGCCTCCTGCCGTGAATGTCTAGTACGGTCGGATGCGGCTGATAATATTTCGTTTGACTGTCATCGGTTTGCTCGCCTCGGCTGTTTTGGCTGTAAGCCGTCTGAATTATCTGTCGTCTTCCGGCTCGCCGCCGAGCTTAGCGTTCGCCGCGCTGCCACCGGTCGCACTCGTTTCGGATCAAAGCCAAATCGCTGATGCGGTCCACTTCCTCGAAAACCGAGTCCGCGATGATCCCGGCGACGCGTTATTGTACAATAAACTGGGTGGCTATTATCTACAGGATTTGCGGGAGACCGGCGCCCTTCAGTATTTAGACCTCATGTCGCGGGCCGCACATGCGTCGCTGGCTTCGGTACCCGTGGTGCGAAACATGGATGGTCTGAGCCTGCTCACCCTCGCGGAGTTTTCTTCCCACGACTTTAGGGCTGCGCGCGACCATGCACGACAACTGACGCGCTTGGATCCTGCCAGGGAATACCCTTACGAGATGCTCTTTGACTCAGAGATCGAATTAGGCAATTACGATGACGCAGCAGAGGCTTTTGCCCAGATGCTGCGGCACAACAACGGCATTAATCTGAACACGGAAACGCGCCAGGCCCGCCTCGCGACACTCCATGGCGATAACGTTTCCGCTGCGCGCCATCTCTCTAACGCAATAGGATTAGGTCTACGTCTAGCCGTGCCTCCACGCGAGAGCGTCGCGTGGTCGTATTGGCAGCTTGGTGAAACCGCGTTTAACGTCGGTGATTATCTCGCGGCAGAGCAGCATTATCGAGACGCGCTCATCACCTTTCCAGGTTATTACCGCGCTTTGGCTTCGCTTGGACGAGTGCGCGCCGCGCGCGGCGATTTGCAAGATGCCATCGCGCACTATAAGGCCGCCATCGAGGTTCTACCCGATCCGACGTACGTCGCTGCACTGGGGGACCTTTACAAACTCACCGGGCAAGACAAAGAAGCCGCCGATCAGTATGCGCTGGTGGAGGTCATTGGGCATCTCAGCGTCATAGCGGGCGTGCTCTACAATCGTCCGCTCGCGCTCTTCTATGCCGATCATGACCTAAAGGCACGGGAAGCGTACGCGAACGCCAGGCGGGAATACGCGCTGCGTCGAGACATTTACGGCGCGGATGCAGTCGCTTGGACGGCGCTGAAGGCCGGCAAGGTCAAGAAAGCACAGGCGTCGATCGGTGAAGCAATGCGCCTCGGCACCGTCGACCCGAGATTATATTACCATGCGGGGATGATCGCCCGCGCCGCCGGTGACGATGTTTCCGCCCGAAACTATTTGCGGCGGGCCCTTACACTCAGCCCCGTGTTTGATCCATTGCAAGCGCTCAAGGCAACAAGGGCCCTTGAACAGTTAAAGGCGCCTTCCTGAAATGGCACTGGGCAACGGGGGGCCCGCCAACGAAGTACGCGTTGGTGATAGTCCGTAACGTCGGAAGAACATGAACTGCGTGTACTAGCGAGAAGCTAGGCCCAAATATATTGGACCTACTCGCTGTCTGTCCACACTACCCACAAGGCAACTAGTAGTTGTGTATGGGAACCGAGAAACCGCTCGGCCCGCGTTTGAACAGGTTCGACAGCTAAGCGACGAACAGCCCTGGCATCACGGACAGGGGGCATTAATGCAGAATCGTGATTCTGACAGTACGAGCCAAAAATGCGACGCCCTTCAGAAAGCGACCTGGGAGTATCTAAAGCGAGATGCTTTAGGTCCGCAGTTTGACCCTGAGGACGACGAATTCAGAGGGCTGGTGACCAAGTATGGCTGTCTCGTTGACGAGCTTGAACTTACGACTCGGTAACGTTCACTTCTAGCGCATTTTTAGCGCGAGCGGAGAAATGGAACGGTTTGATTTGGTAAACCCTCGTGTAAGTTCAGGAGCGCTAGAAAGCAGTCAACACTACCGCAAAAATAACCATACCTATTTCTGCTTCCGATTCTTTTAAGGCCAATGTCTTAGTTCAGGCAATACTTGGAAGAGTCTCACCGCGCAACCGACGTCTCATAGTGCATCATCGCGGGTCGCACTGAGGTATGAAGAAGCGATCCTGAATCACCTGCATTCGTTCTGATCAAGGCAACCAGGCAACTACTATGATGCCGCGCTGTCACTTTTTTCCTTAATGCTAGTTGCTGAACATTGCATGTCGTTATACCGAGTGTTATAGTCGATAACATAGTGATAGCGATTACAACACGCTAAGGGTTCAAAGGGTCGCACTCGCGGCCAAATCCTGCAGGACTCACTGCTCTGATCTCTGAGTTATTCAAACACTACGGAAAAACGTAGCTAGAACGAAGCAGTAATGGATGGCAAACTACTCTCCTTAGCCTCCGACCCCGACCAGCACGAGAAAAAGAAAGTTCTGCGAGAACGAACGCTTCGTCTTCTGTCGGACGATATAAGGGCGAAGCGTCAGCGGCGCGGTCTGAGGGCTTTGCCCGATCTGCAAATAGACGCCGCCGTGTCGCACCTTTGGCAACGCAAGCCGAGTGACGGGCCGTTTCGTTCGCCCACAGCCGCCTCCGCACCGAAACACGAAACGTAAGGGCGCCAAGTATGCTATGCTTTAAATGCGACAAGGAGATGTCGGACGCGGGGACGGTCTTCCATTCCGGCGTGTGCTTCGACTGCATGCTGCGCCATGACCTCACGGGCTTTGCGTCTTTAGACCGGCGGCGCGGAGACCGCCGCACGCAGCAGCCCCGATCCGGACAAACGCTCGTGATGGAGCGGCCTCCCGCAGAGCTAAAACGCCCTTACGTGTATCATCCTGCGTGGATGAGCCCGCTGCGAGCCGCAACGATGGCTACCGAACTTGAGGTAGTGTGCGCCAACAGTCTAAAGCTGCTGGGTAAGGGCTCCCGCATTCTTGGCTTTTTCGAGCGGCCCACGGATACTGCGCACAAGGTGATTTCCATCGTTTTCAAGAGCAACAAGCGTCAAGTCATCGTGAAATCGACCAAGGCCAGCCTGAGAGACCGACGGTACGCTCAGTGCCATAAGAGTCTCACTGCGCAACTAACTTCTTAGCTTAGGTTTAGGCAACAATGGAAGTCTGTTCTGCCATCCCCAAATGCGTCATCGGGGGCGCGCTGCTGACCCGTGAAGAGGCCATCCATAAATACCTGCACCTGGTCAGGTACGTGGCCGGCCGCATCTCGAAGAAGACGCCGCCGCAAGTGGACATGGATGACTTGGTCAACGAAGGCATTCTAGGCCTGATCGATGCCATCTGTAAGTACGACGATGCCCGCGGGATTAAGTTCGAGACCTACGCTATCACCCGGATCAACGGCGCGATCCTCGACGCGCTGCGCGAAATGGATTGGGTTCCACGTGCAGTGCGGAAAAAAGCTCGCGACGTTGAAAAGGCGTTCGCGGACCTTGAGGCCTCGTTGGGCCGCGTCCCTGGCGACGGCGAGGTTGCCACGGCGTTGGGCCTCACGGTTAAAGAGTACCACACTTTCTTGGTCAAGCTGCGCGGCACGTCCATCCTGTCGCTCGAGGAGTTCATACCAAGCGAGCGCGGTTACGGCGTGTCGCTGCTCGATCACTTAGGGGACACCGGCCCAGGCCCCACGCACGCGCTCGAAACGAGCGAAGTAAAGACCGGTCTGGCGGCGGCAGTGGATGCTTTGCCGCTCCAAGAGCGCACGGTGATCTCCTTGCACTATTTCGAGGACCTTACCCTGAAGGAGATCAAGGCCGTACTCGATGTCTCGGAGTCGCGCGTTTCGCAGATCCATGCACAAGCGGTTATCCGCTTGCGGGTCAAACTAAAAGCCCTGCACATCGACCTCGGGCACCGCGAAGGCGATCCCAACGTGAAACAAAAGTACATGCGCAAGGGGCCGGCACGTCGGATCGCACCGGCAAATATCCAAAGGACGGTACTGCAGTCGACAGCGGTTTAGCCGCTCGGCTCATGAGCCGGTGCTATGCAATTCCCGCTTCGAATATTGTCTTCGAAGTGCATGTTGTTTGAGAAGACACAAGCTTCTCAGCTAACGTCGTAGGCAAAGCATCCGAATACAAAAAGAAACGCCGCTGATTTGTGCGGCGTTTTGTTCTACCATCTTGCGCCAAGCGAACACCCGGGACCTAAGACAGAAGTCGGTGTATCAGTTCAACGAGCTTTGA
>JACRUD010000177.1 GCA_014304875.1 Vulcanimicrobiota bacterium | reverse complement strand
GCCATGAATCCACTGTTTCGATTTTTCCACAGCCTCAACACGCATCGGGTCGGAATCGCCGGGCTGCTGACCGCCGCGGTGGGATTTTTGGCCGACCCGACCGTCAAGGTAATCGTCGGGACGCTGCCGCAAGACACGCAGGACAAGGTGCAGGCGGGCGGTGCCGCGGTCGGTGCGGCTGGCACGCTCCTTGCATATTTCGGCCGGCCGAAGACGATTGCACAGACGCCGGGCGATCTCAAGCCGCAGTAGGAGGTGTCTGATTGTTCGATCTGTTTTTCAAACTCGTCGCTGGGTTTGAGAGCGCTGATCAAGAGCTTATCGCTCGGCAACCCATCACACTGCCGCCGATCTTGGCGTATCTGTTTGGGCATGGGCGCTGGTCGATAAACATTACGGCCACACCCATTACGTAAGGAGCATATGCGGCGAAGGGAGGTGACACTCTAACGATGGCCACAAAAGACATCAAGAAAACGACCAAAAAGAAAACGTCCACGAAGAAGAAGTCGACCGGCGGCAAGAAGAAGTAGGCCGCCTGGCCAGCGAGAGTCGGTACCTCGGAAAAGAGCCCCTGCGTGTTGAAAGCGCAGGGGCTTTTAGCGTTTCTGCCGCCAAGCTCGTGACATGGCAGAGCCCCTACGGACAGCGCTTTATCTCCGCGTCTCGTCCGACATGCAACGCAAGCAGGCGACGTCGATTCCGGCGCAGCGACGCGAGCTGCTCGACTTCGCCGCGAAGCAAGGCTGGCCGATCATCAAGGAGTACGTCGACGAAGGCGAGAGCGCGCGCACCGACAACCGCCCCGCCTTCCAAGAGATGATCGCCGACGCGGTCGCAAAGCCGAAGACGTTCGATCAAATCTTGGTCTATTCACTGGATCGCTTCGCCCGCGATCGCTACGACTCGGGCCACTATCGGCGGATGCTCCGAAAAGCCGGCGTGTTCGTCTCCAGCATGACGGAACGCATCGAGAACACCGCTGAGGGCGTAATCCTCGAAAGCGTGATCGAGGGGATCGCCGAATACTACAGCAGGCGGCTGGCCGTCGTAACCAAGCGCGGTCAACGGGAAGTAGCGCTGCGCGGTTACGTCCCTGTCGGTCAGCCGCCATTCGGCTACCGCGCGACGAAGCGCCAGGACGGCACCGCCTCACGCACGGTCTTCGAACCCGATCCGCACACGGCGCCCACCGTCCGCAAGATTTTCAGCATGGCCGCTAATGGCAGTAGCCATTACCACATCGAGTCCTGCCTCAACGAACTTGGCATACCCGGTCCGAAAGGGCGCCGCTGGCAGGCGCGCACCATCGGCTTCATGCTCTCGAATGAAACGTACCTCGGCCGAATCGTTTACAATAAGAGGCTGGGCAGAGATGGGCCGCAACGGCCACAGTCGGACTGGGTTGTCTTCAATTCGGCGCACGAGCCGCTGGTAAGCCAAGAGCTATTCACGGCAGTCCAAGCGCAGCAGACCCGCTCCAAGCCGCGCGAGCATGCGGCGCCGGCGTTCGTGTATTTGCTGACCGGGCTAGCGTGGTGCGCCTGCTGCGGGTCGCGGATCGCGAGCATGAAGTGCAGCACCGGCCGCGGCGGCGCGAACTACTATTATGTCTGCCGGCGGACGCGCTGGGATAAGGCGCACAAGCTTCCATCGCTGCGCTGCGACGTCGTCGAGTCGGCCGTCCTGAAAGCCTTGAGCGATTCGTTCTCGGAGCAGAACCTCGCCATCATCAATCGGGAGCTGCGGCGCGGTGGAGAGAAGCCGGAGATCCCGCCGCTGTCGCAGTTGCAAGAGCGCATTTTGACGGCGAGCCGGCCAGTGCTGCGCCAGCTGCTGCGCGCCCTCGTCCAAGACATGACGCTCGAGTTTTCCAAGGGGACGGCGGAGCTGACGTTCGCCTTGCCGCCGCCGATGCAACGTGCAATAGGAAGCGGTCTTCCATGATCTCCTGGTGCTGCATCTGGCGAGCCTGCAAGAGGAGTTGGTGCTCCTCATCCATCTGCAGCATCGCCTGTTGGGCGGCGTCTGTCGCGTGCTGAGACAAGAGTTGCGCTGCAGTCGCCGCGATGGGTAGCCAAGCCATGGATGTCTCCTGTGCCGACGCGGGTGGGGGCAGCGCCGTTGGCGACCGCCGGATTTAGCCATGCTTTCACTCGCGCGGGGCGCGCGTCAAGACCGTCTCCAGATCAGGCCGCCGGCCCCTGCGGGACAGTGCTGCACAGCCGTGGTATAATGAAGGCACAGTTTCATCCCCAAAGAGCGAAAGGTAAGGCGTGAAAGAGAAGATCCATCCCAAATGGTACGAGGCAACGGTGGTTTGCGCGTGTGGCAACACGTTTAAGACGGGGTCGACCCTGCAGAATCTCCACGTCGAGATTTGTTCGGCGTGCCACCCGTTCTTCACCGGCAAGCAGAAGTTCGTCGACACGGAAGGCCGGGTCGAAAAGTTCATGACGAAATACGGCTCGGTCACGAGCAAGAGGTCGAAAAAAGCGAAATCCGAGTCCGACAAAGCGAAGGCACCCGAGCCCGCAAAGGCCGCCGAGCCCGCCGAGCCTGCGCTAACGTAAGCGTAAGACCGGCGCAGATCCAAGCGCCCTACCATGCAGCAAGGCACGTCGCTAGAGGCCCGGTCGCTCGCGGTCGAAGGACGATTTCAAGAGCTCGAGCGCAAGCTGGCCGAAGTCAGAGAGCGCTACGACGGCGACGAAATAACTCGCCTGTCTAAGGAACGCGCGTCTTTAGAGCCCATCGTCGACGCCTATCGCCAGCACCAACGGCTTGTCGCCGAACTTGGTGAGGCTGAGATGATGACGCACGAAGGCGACGCCGACTTCGCCGCCATGGCGCGCGCTGAAGTCCTCCGGCTGCGGGCGCAGGTCGATGACCTGTCGCAACGGCTGCGGCTTTTGCTCGTGCCGAAAGATCCAAATGACGACAAGGACATCTTCATCGAAATCCGCGGCGGCGCAGGCGGCGATGAGGCGAACATCTTTGCCGGCGATCTGCTGCGCATGTACATCCGGTTCGCGGAACAGCATCGCCTGAAGTCGGAGATCATCAGCGTTTCCGAGTCACCGGCCGGCGGATACAGGGAAGCGGTACTTGGCATCAAAGGCAGAGGCTCGTATCGGCTTTTCAAGCACGAGAGCGGCGTCCACCGCGTGCAGCGTGTGCCTGCGACCGAGGCCAGCGGGCGCATCCACACGTCGACCGCGACCGTTGCCGTCATGCCCGAAGTGGACGCGGTCGAAATAGAGATCAATCCGGCCGATCTGCAAGTCGATACCTACCGAGCGCAAGGCGCCGGCGGTCAACACGTCAACAAGACAGAATCTGCGATCCGCATCACGCATCGCCCGACCGGCATCGTTGTCGCCTGTCAAGAAGAGCGCTCGCAGCTGCAAAACCGAGACCGCGCGATGGCCCTTCTGCGGGCAAACCTGTATCAGGCGAAAGTCCGCGAACAAGAACAGGCGATCGCAAGCGCGCGCAAAGCTCAAGTGGGCACGGGCGATCGCAGCGAGAAGATACGGACATACAATTTCCCGCAGGACCGGCTCACCGATCACCGCATCGGGTTTTCGACCGGCAACCTGAAGGGTATCATGGACGGCGATCTTGGCGGCGTGGTGGAGTCACTGCTCGCTGCCGAAGAACGCAAACGCCTCGCAGGCGATGCAGTCGCCTGAGCCTACGATCGCGGCGGCCGTCGAAGACTGCCGAAAACTGCTCGCGGATCGCTCGCAAACCCCCTGGCTCGACGCGCGACTGCTCACGTCTCACGTTACGGGGCTTGACGCTTCCGCCGTCATCGCTTATGGCGACAGCATCCTACGCCATGATTTGCGGCGCAAGCTTTACGATCTCGTGGAACGACGGGCGTCGGGAGAACCGGTCGCCCACTTAGTCGGCTGCAAAGAGTTCTACGGTTTACGGCTGCGAGTCGATGCAGACGTGCTCGTCCCTCGTCCGGAAACCGAATGTTTGGTCGCGGCGGTGATCGACGACTGGCGGACGCAGGCGCCTCGCGTTTTGGATTTAGGCACCGGCAGCGGGGCCATCGCCTGCGCGCTGGCGCACAGCCTGCCGAACGCACGCGTGCTGGCGACGGACGTCAGCATCGCTGCGCTATCGGTCGCCCGCCGAAACGTCGAAGCGCTTGGATTGTGCGATAGAGTTACGCTCGAAGCGGGAGACTTATTCTCGGCCGTTCCGCCCGGCAGCACGTTCGATGCTATCGTCGCAAACCTGCCGTATGTGGGCGATGACGACGCGCATGCGCTCGACGACGGAGTGCGGGCCTACGAACCGCACGTGGCTTTGTTCGCCGGCGGCGATGGCCTTGACATATACCGCCGCATGTTCGGCGATGCGCCACGCCGCGTTCGTCCCGGTGGAGCGTTGTACTGCGAGTGCGGTCCATTCAACGCGCGTTCGCTGGTCTCCATAGCCCGCAGCGCCTTTCCCCAAGCAGCAGTGGCCCTGCACACCGACTATGCCGGGCTCGAAAGAATCGTCGCCGTGAGGCTGCCCCAAGCCGGCTCATCGGATGTCGAGGGCCGACCCCTTTGAGACGGACGGAGGCCACGCTGGCAGGGCGCGTTCAGGACTATTTTGAGTCGCTTCAGGTGACCCTGTGCGAGCAGCTGGCCCGCATGGACGGCGCCGGGTCGTTTCGGCGCGATGAGTGGAAACGCGAGGGCGGCGGTGGCGGCATCTCGGCGGTGCTCGCCGATGGAGCGCTGTTCGAAAAGGCCGGAGTCAACACATCGACGGTGTGGGGCGAGTTCGACGACGCGTTCTTAAAGCGCGTGGGTGGAACCCAACGCAAGTTTACCGCCTCGGGCATCTCGCTCGTGCTGCATCCGCTCAGTCCCATGGTCCCGACCGCGCACGCAAACCTTCGATACCTGACCCGCGGCGACGACGTCTGGTTCGGGGGCGGCAGCGACCTCACTCCGTCCTATCCAAACGAGGAAGATACGCGCCATTTCCACCGCAGCTGGAAAGCGGTTTGCGATCGTCACGACGGCTCGTTTTACGAGCGCTTCAAACGATCGTGCGATGAATACTTTTACATCCCCCACCGCGGCGAGATGCGTGGCGTGGGCGGCATTTTCTTCGACGATCTGCGCGGCGACCTGGAGAGCATTTTCGCGTTCGTGCGAGATTGCGGAGATGCGTTTTTGAGCTCGTACGCGCCCATCGTCAAGCGGCGGCGCGGCGAGCCTTTCGGCGAACGAGAGCGCGCTTTCCAATTGTACCGGCGGGGCCGCTATGTGGAGTTCAATCTCGTCTACGATAGGGGCACGTCTTTTGGTCTAGCGACGCACGGGCGTGCCGAGTCGATCCTCATGTCGCTGCCGCCGCTGGCCCGCTGGGAGTATTGCTTCCAGCCGCAGCCCGGCAGCCGAGAAGCTGCCGCAGCAGAATTTTTCCAGCCGAGGGATTGGGTCTAACTACTCAGTGGCCGCATGAGGTGCAGGCTTTGAGCGGCATGCGGTCAACTGCTTCGCGATGCCCTGCCGTCCGGCAACGCTCGTCGCGATTTGGGTAGTTCTCCTTTGCTTCTCGGTAAGCTGCGGCGAGCGGGCATTGGCTGATCCGATCGGAGCAAACGCCGCGTCCGATATGTGGCAGGTGTCTGCCGACGGAGAGACGGCACTGCACCCGTTTCCGCATGCACCGTATCCCCATCCTAGCCGCGCCGCCGGCCATACGTACGACGGAAAATTTTTCGATGCGGCTGGGCATTACAGCGACAGCACGGTGGGAATCTTCATCCCGGCCGGCTTTAAGGCGGACGCCAAGAGCGTCGATTTCATCGTCCATTTCCACGGTTGGTCGAACAACGTCTCAAAAGTGCTCGATCGCTACAAGATGCGCCAGCAAGTCGAGGCCAGCGGCGTCAACGCGGTGCTCGTCGTGCCGCAGGGGCCCAAAGACGCCCAAGACTCGGGGGACGGCAAGCTGGAGCTCGAGCCGGACGCCTTTGCCGCGCTGTTGCACGAGGTGGCTCAATTTCTCTACGAGCAGAAGAAGACGCGCAGCACTCAGATCGGCCGGATCGTGATCAGCGCTCACAGCGGCGGCTACAAAGGCGCAAGCCACGTCTTGCAGATCGGCGGTCTGAGCGATCACGTCAGCGAAGTGCTCCTCTTTGATGCGGCATATGGCGATCTAGCAGGTTTCTCGGGATGGCAAGCCGCTGCACCGAGGCGGCGGGTCATCAGCCTCTTCACGGACGATACGGCTTCGGGCAACGTCGAGTTGATGAGCCTGATACAAAAGGACGGCTCGGCGTTAAGAATCGCGATGGAGTCGGAGCTCTCCGACGCGTTGCTCGCAGGCGGGATGCCGCTTTTCATCTATACGCCCGAGTTGGCGCACGACGAAACGATGCAGGGCCGAGGTTACTACGCCCGCTTTTTGCAGTGGAGCTCCCTAGCGAAGAGGCAGCAGAAATGAGCTGCCGCGACCTAAACGAGGCCGTGGCTGGGGTCTGAAAGTGGAAGAAGCCTGATTGACCGGCGATGCACTGCAAGGACACTCCCTCGCCGGCCCTGTACCTACGATGCATGGACGCAAGGCACGAGCCTGAGAACAGGCCACACCAAGATGCGGCGGGCGAAAGTTCTCATTGGAAAGCGATCATCAGGTTTAATCTCCTCGGCGGTTGCTTGACGTTGGCCGACCTGCGGCGCATCCTGCCAAGCGTCGCGGCGCCCGCTTTGAAGACGATGCTTAGAGAACTCGAAAACGAGGGCATCGTCAGCAAGCGGCGACACGGGAAAGTCCTGTCCGAGTTGGAGTACAGTCTCACTCCACACGGCCAAACGCTTGAAGTCACCAAGGCGATGGATATCTCGTAGAACGCTCGGCGCCACACGAACCCCAAGCCGGTCTCGGCTTGCCCTCCGCCGGACGGATCAAAAAGCTCTGTGGCTACATGGACGGTGGCTTAGGTACGGCCAAAGCCCTCATAAGGGGAGGTCTGGTTGGGAATTTAGGCTCTGCAAATGCGGCATTTCGTGACTGTTGTCACAGCGGCCGCTTTTTTATACTTATAGCATGGATTATAGAGACAACGGTCACGCTTGTGGCCAGCCTTATTCGCCAAGCGACCTCGCAACCTGCGCCCGCTGGCTAGGCTACTCCGGCTGCGCGCAAGCCCAGCCCGCCGTCGAGAGGGCGGTAAAAAACGGGTTGGACATGTTCGGCGTCTTGGTCGCTTGGGAGACGAGGCTCTTCGGCCACGAGCGGATGCTGCGCACCGACCAGATCCACGATCTCGATGAATTCGACGGCATCGTCGAGGAGCTGGAGATGATCAGTTCGAGGCGGGGCTCTTTAACTTAGGGCTTGACTCTTTAGCGTACGCAGGAAACAAAAAAGCCCCGCTTTTCGCGCGGCTTTCGCATTTTGTGGCGACACGGCTCAGAAGTGAAGGCCAAGCCCGACGTAGGGCCCCGAGTGGGTCTGATCCCGGGCAGCGTTTGCCTTTGCGTAAAAGCGATCGCCGCTAAAGCCGCCGTTCACATACACCGGCGTCTGAGTGATTGGAACGTCAAAGCCGAGGTCGTATTTGATCAGTTTGTACGCTTGGACGTATGAGTTGCCGAAGTTCGCGCTGGACGAATCGCTGACCGTATACGTGCCGCTGACATTCGGATAATAGAAGGCCGAGAAATGAACCCCGAGCGGTCCGTTGAAATCGGGCAGCTTTTCCAGCCCCACTCCGGCCCCCCGTAAATGCGGATTGCCGTAGTTGTTCACCGACTGTAAGTACCCCAAGCCTGCATAAAGGTGCGGGTCGAGCAGTTGCAGCTCAAGGCGTCCGTCGAAGGTCGTCTGGCGGCCCGTGAAAACCGGACCGATGGACGCGCCGCCGCCGATAGTCGGAGCAACTGTCAATCCCAGCCCGGTGTTGTCCGTCGAGTCGTACTGATCCTGACGGATGTCGACTTTGAATGCCAGGCGATCGAGCAGGTAGGCGCCGCTGGCGACGTATGACGACGAGCGCGAGTCCTTTTGGCCCGAGGAAAACTCGTTATACACTTTTCCGCCGGTGTAGCCTCCGGCAATGAAGCCATAGTAGCCGGGGGTCGGCAGGGGGCCCGGCGCAGCCGCATTCGACGGCTCGGCGAAGCCGGGGCGGAGACCCCCGATGACGACGGCGGCCGCGACCAGGGCGGCAAATCGAACCTTTTTCAAACTGTCACTCCTCTACACGATTCGAGGCGAACAAAGACCTATCTGCGTTAACGAAGCTCGGCGCACTTCGGATGAACTTGGGCAGGCGGGAGGGACGGTTTGCGCATAAGGACTTGGCTGCGGAGGATAGCATCGTGACAAATCGGCTTTTGGCGGCCATCGGCTGCGCCGTCTTGTTGTTGGCTTTGTGGCCCGACTACGCCCAAGCGCGGCATATCGAGCTTGGGGATTTGAAGTCTCTCAAAGACGTGCGCGATCCGCAGATCTCGCCCGATGGCAAGTCGATCATCTTCGTGGTCGTCCGCCCGAACTTCCGCACGGCGCGCTACGAGAGTCAGCTGATGCTGCTGGACATCACGACGCGCGCGCAGCGCACGCTTGAATCCGGCTTGGAGGACCTTTCTTCACCGCGTTGGTCGCCGGCCGGCGACCGGATCGCTTTCATCGGACGAGATAAGCGCCAACCCGAAAAAGCTGACGAACTTTTCGTCATGCCGGCGGCCGCGAGCCAAGCACGCAGAATAACCGATGCGCCCAACGACGTCGAGCAGTTCGCTTGGCGCCCGAGCGGCGGGGACATCGCCTACGTCACGGCAGATCCGGTCAACAACAAACGTGCCCTCGAGAACCACGACGATGCGTTTGTCGTCGGCAATAACGACTATCTCGCGCAAAGCGCTCCCACACCGGCGCATCTCTGGCTTGTTTCCGCAGCGGGCGGGCGTGCGCACAGGCTTACGGCGGGGTCCCAAGGGCTGCCCAGTATGGACCCGCCGTACACTCTGGCCTCCCCCATTTCGTGGTCGCCGGATAGCCGATTCATCGCCTACGCGCGCCTGCCGAGCCCCTATCAGGACGACGCGCTGAATCAGGACATCCGCGCGTTGGATGTCGCATCCGGTTCCGTGCGCAAACTGTTCCCGGGCAAATATCAGACGATGCCCGTCTACTCGCCGGACGGAGCTCGCATCGTGTACGCGTATCCGCGCGCGGGCGATTATAACCAAGTCTGGGAAATCTACGTCGCACCGGCCTCCGGTGGCCCAAGCGGGGTCGTGACGCGCGAGTTAGATCGCAACGTGACTCTCGCTCAATGGTTGCCTGGTGGCCGCGAGCTGCTCATCGGCGCCGACGATGGAACTCGCACGGCTTTGTGGCGCCAGCCGTTGGCCGGCCCGGCACAGCGGCTTGACCTCGGCCAAGTCAATTGGAGCGCAGCCTCCGTCTCGCGCGCCGGCGCCGTCGCCTTCAGCGGCAGCTCCTCGCGCCGGCCGCCGGAGTTATACTACATGGGCTCGACCCAAGACAAGCCCGAGCGCCTGACCGACGTCAATCACGAGATCGCCGCTCTGGATCTTGGCACGTCTCAGACCATCCAGTGGAATGGCCCGAATGGCTTTCGCGAAGACGGCGTGCTCACGTATCCCCCCGGCTACGTTTCCGGCAAGAAGTACCCGCTCGTTCTGGTCGTCCACGGAGGGCCGATCGCCAACTCCAACACGGAGTTCAGCGAGCTGACCCAGCTGCTGGCAGCCGACGGTTATTTGGTCTTCGAGCCAAACTATCGCGGGAGCGACAACGCCGGCAACGCGTTCGAGCGGGCCATTTTCGGCGACGCCGGAGACGGGCCGGGCCGCGACGTCATGGCGGGAGTCGCCGCGGTGCAACGCTTAGGCATCGTCGATTCATCACGCGTCGCTGTCTCCGGCTGGTCGTACGGAGGGTTCATGACGTCGTGGCTCATCGGCCACTATCATATCTGGAAGGCGGATGTCTCCGGGGCGGCCGTCAACGATTGGTTCGACGATTACTCCTTGGCGGACGACCGGACGTCCGACCGGCTGCAGCTGGGAAGCACGCCTTGGACGCCGGAGCATGCCGCCCAATGGCAACGCCAGTCACCAATAACCTACGCGGCGCAGATCTCAACGCCGACTTTGATCATGTGCGACACCGGCGACGTGCGCGTGCCCATTCCTGAATCGTACAAGATGTATCGTGCGCTGCGCGACCTACACGTGCCGGTGCAGTTCGTGGCATATCCAGTCGGCGGCCATCTGCCGTCCGACCCGGTCCGCAACGCGGATATCGACCGACGCTGGGTGGCATGGATTCATAAATACTTGCGCTGAATGGCGACGGACGGACCTCAATTGTCCGTGGCTACAATTTCCTGGCTGCATTTACGTGCGTCTTATTCCGTGAACGAGAACAGCGCCGAGGCCGATAAATCCGCCGTTCCCCCCGCACCCGCTAGTTTTGGGCTTGCCGCCGTGCTGAACGGGGCGCCTGCTTCCACGAGCGGATAGTCGGCGCCCAAAGCGAGCGCGCAGTATGCAGTTCCAGCGCTCAAACTGCCCGAAGGCAACGTGCCCGTGGTACCTGTTTGCTCGAGACTGGCGGCTTCGGCTCCGAGGGCCGAGCACGGCGTCGCGCCCGAGGCGCCGACATCAGCGTAGAACGCGACCAGGGCTTCGGTCATACCGGGCACGGACGCGATCGTCACGGTTCCCCCTCCATTGCCATCCGAAACGAAGCTCACGCTGAGGGGACCCAAGACCGGCGCGTTCGCCGGCAGCACCGCGTTTGCGGTGAGTGGGATCGTGGATCCGTTGACCGGGACCGCGACCGATAGCGTGTATTGCCCTGGGACCACAGGTGGAAATGTCGCGGTTCCGGCTGCGGACGGCAGCAAAAACCCGGTGCCGAATCCGACGCCGTTGCCGTTGACGGCATACGTCGGCGGCAAGCCCACGACGCCGTTCGTTCCAGGCGTCTGACCGTAGGAGTACAAGTTGCCGGTCGTATAGGTTGCGCTTGTGGGGGCGGTCAGCGTGGCGCTTCCGCTACTGGGAAACGCGGAGCTTCCGCTAGGGCCGCGCAGCGTTGCGACGCTGTTGAGGTACTGGCCGGGAACCGCAGAGCCCGTCGCCGCCAGCGTCAGCGAACCGGCGCTGTCGTCAATCGTGCCGACGGCCAATTGCAGCATCGCGTGAGCCGGAGTGTATTGGACGTTTCCGATGCTCGTGCTGGTCGAGCACGATGCCAGCGAGAGCGCGCTCATGGCAGCGAAAAGTGACAACGGTGCGACAAAACGTTTGAGCGACATCCGCTTAGTACTTCTTGCTCATGAAGAACGTGAAGACCCTCGGTTGTCCAAATGGTTCGTTCTCGTAGGGCAAACGTCCAAGGTTGCTCTGGTACGGCTCGATTCCGAAATTCGTATTGCTTCCCGAGCCGGCTCCGTACGCGCCGAAGCCGTTGTTGACGTAGTATTGATTGTTGGCGACGCAGGGCGGCACGACGCATGTCGAAGCCGTGTAGTTGCCGAGCAGATTCATGACTCGGACTCCGGCCAGCAGGCTCCGGTTTGGCTTGCCGAATTCTTTCGACAGCGTCAGGTTGACCGTCGCGACCGGCAAACCGTGGAGAGTGCCGGGATCGTCGCCTTCCGCGGTCCCACGCGAACCGATGATGTTCGGGTTCTCCACCGTTCCGGGATTGTTGGGGTCGGTGAAATAGTAGGCTTGGGACGGCGTCGAGGCCAGATCGGTGTTCAACACCTGCACCGGCTGGTTCGTATTCGGGTCGAAGATGAACGTCTTCTTTCCGACCCCGTAACGATACCCCGATTCGTACGGCACGGTCATCGATGCGTGGAAACCGTTGCGCCACGTGTAATCGAGGTTGACCGTGCCCGTGATCGGCGCCAGATAGGAGACGTGGAAGAAATGGCCGGCGGCCACGGCCGCGTCGTTCACGGTGGGAAAGAAATCGCTGTCGTAGTTGGCCAGCGTGTTATCGTACGTGAAGTTGAGGAACCCCGAAAGGCCAAGCGCGGCCTGGCGCTGCAGATCGAATTCAACGCCGGTGTTGGTGTTGATGCCTGCGTTCGTCGCGCGCGACGCCCCAAAAATCGGTTTGCCGGAAGCGAGCGTGAACAGCAGCGGCGCGCTGTAAACCACGTAGTCGGTCCCCTTGCGGTAGTAAGGGCTGACTTTTAATTCCAGGCCCCGGCCGAAATCGTGCTCGATCGAAAAATCGAAGTTCACCGCTCGCTCGGGGCGCACGGGGGCATACTGCAAGAAGTTATTCGTGTTCTGATCGACGATGATCTGCTGATAAAGATTATTGATGGTATTGGTCGCCGGCAAGCTGGGATCGACGAGCCCGTTGGACCCTATGACGTGGCCCGGGTAGCCGGCAAGCGGCTGGAAGCAGCCGTTCGCGACCGTGCAGTTGGCGAGCGCTGGATCGACGCGGTAGGAGCCCTGCACTCCCTGCTCGGGTTCGAACTCGATGTTCTTTCCGAAGGAGAAGCGCAAGACGTCGCGAGCGCCGGCTTTGTAGGTCAGGGCGAGACGAGGGCTGATCTGCGACGGTCGAGTGACGTCGGTGCCGATCGCCGCGCCCGGGATCGTGACGTAGTTGCCGTTTGCATCCAAGAAATAGGTCATGTCCTGGCGGGCGATGTCGGACGGCAAATCATAGATCTGCTGGTCCAAGCGCAAGCCGGCGTCCACCGTGAAACGATCGTTGGGTTGGTATAGATCTTTGACGTAGAGATTGAAGCGATGCACCGGGTCATCCGTGTAGTAGTAGTCGCTGGCGAAGGTCTTCATCGGGGCATGGGCGGCGTCAGTCGGGAGCGGCGTCAGGCCCTGGGCCAACAAAGTGGGATTGAGCGCCGCATTGAGCGGACCGATGTAGCAGCCGCCGCTCAGGCTGCCAAGGTTGTTGCCATTTACGTCCATGACGCTCAGCCCGCTCACCTGGCTGCATCCCGTCGCCTCGAGCGGCTCGTAGAACGGCTCGAGACTCGGCGTGCCGCCGAAATTCAGCGACGTGTAGAATGTGTAGTCGCTGCCGACGCCGATCTCGTGCTTGCTGTTGAGCTGATTGTTATAGTCGAATCCCAGCCCTCTGCCGGTCGTCTGCAGATCGGAGTAGAGATCGGTGAACGAGCCGGCGTTGTACGGGTAGCGGAAGTTCAAGTTCTCAAATGTCTTGAAGAGACGAAATTCGGCAAAGCTAGAAGAGCTGACCTGACGCTTGAAATTCAATTTTTCGATGCCGGTATTGAATATCTGATCATCGACATAGCGGATGTTTTGGCGCAGACCGGCCTGGCCCGGGTACAGCGTCGTGTAATCGCTGAGATAGAACGGGTTGCCGTTTACGTCGAGCAGCGTGTTCCCATTCGCGTCGGTGACTTCGGAGCCGAGCTGGACGTTGCCGTTGTTGGTGGCGTAGGGAGATTCGTTGCGGTTGACGTTTTGGCCGAAGCCGATGTACGCGGCCGTGATGTCAGTCAAGAACTGCACCTCGTCCGAATTGTCCTTGCCGAAGTGGTAGTAGAGGTTGACGACGTCGTCGTCGGTGACGCTGAAATCGGTGTAGCCTAAGATGAGCGGAAAGAACGACCTGTTATCGCCGTAACCTACACCGTCTCGCTGGCCCCCGAACGACAGAAAGTAGCTGAACCTGTTCGACGGCGTCGCGTTGCCGTAATCGAAGGAGAGCTCGTGCCCGTAGACGGGTGAGAAAACTCGAACGGTGGCCTGTCCGGAGCCGGGATAAGCGCCCCGCTGAAGCACCTGGTTGATGACTCCGGAGTTCGTGTTCCCGTTGCTGACATCGTAGCCTCCGGTGGAGAGCTGGATGCTCCGCACGCCGTTCATGCTCAAGCCGTTGAGGAACTGGCCGGTCACCACATCGGTATTGTCGATGCCCTCGTATTCGTACCCGACATCGTTGGCTTCACCGGCCCGCACTATCGGATAGCCACCATTGTCCGTCGTTATGCCGGGCAAGGCGTTCAACGCTTGGAAGCCGTTCGGGTCTTGCGGCGTCCCGTTTATATTTTCGATGGTCGAGCGATTGATCGTATAGGTATCCGCGGTCGTGGTAGGCTGCACGAGCGAGGCGGCGCCGCGGACCGAGATCTTGCCCAGCGTCTTGATCTCCGATGTGAGACGTTCATCGACGCGGACGTTTTGGTCCTGCGCGACCGTCACGCCGTTCACCGTTCCGGTTTCGTATGCGGTCCTTGCGAACGTGACGCGGTACGTGTCGACGGGCAGTCCGTTGATCGCATAGTAGCCGTTTGACGCCGTGACCGTGCTGCGAACCGCAGATGGAGCCACCGCCGTCACTCTCACGCCGCCAAGCGGTGCACCGCTGGCATCCTGTACGACCCCCTGGATGGCCCCCGTCGTGCCCGCGAAGGCCGCGACCAGCCCACCCAACGTCACTGCGAGGGCGGCGCATGCGAATAGCGCGGCGCGCCGAACGGAAAAAAGCATAGCGGTGTCTCCTTCCAGCGCTTGATTTTGCCGGGCCGGCGAAAAACTCTTTCGTCCTTCAAGGCGCCGCGCACGCGGGCCCCAAACTACAGCATTGGCAGTGATATCAATCGACGACGAACTGCACATGCCGGCGATAGGCTTGTGGATGGATGCCCTCCGGCCGCGGACGCTGTGCTTCATCAGCCACGCCCATAGCGACCACATCAGCGTGCACGCCCGGACGATCGCCACGAAAGCCACGGCGGTGCTTTGCCGCGCTCGGCTGGCGACGCGAGCCGCTACGGACTACGAGGTCAGGGAATTCGGCGAAAGCTTCGAATGCGGCGACGCGCACCTGACGCTGCTGCCGGCCGGCCACGTCCTGGGATCATCGCAGATCGCCGTTCGAACCGAACACACGGTCACCGTCTACACCGGCGACTTCAAACTGCGTGCCGGCCGAACTCACGAGCCCTGCGAGGTGCCTCGTTGCGACACGCTTGTCATGGAGTGCACCTACGGCCGACCGCACTACCGCTTCCCGCAACGCCGGGTCGTGGAGGAACAGCTGGTGCAGCGCTGCAGCGCTGCATTGTCGCGTGGCATCACGCCGGTCGTGTACGCGTACGCCTTGGGAAAGGCGCAAGAAGTCATCGCCGCGCTGAGGGCTGCCGGCCTGCCGGTTATGGCGTTCGGCGCGGTCGCCCGCATGTGCCAGGTGTACGAGTCGCTCGGCGTCAGCGTGGGCGGCTACGACGAGCAAGGCGCAGAGGGGAGCCGACGGTGCGTCGTGGTCGCTCCTCCGTCTCTTCGGCGTACGCGCGAACTGGCCGCTCTAGCGCCGATCTACGAAATCGCGGTCACCGGCTGGGCCGTCGACGCCAGAGCGCGGCTGCGCTTGGGGGTCGACTGCGCTTTGCCGCTTTCGGACCACGCCGATTTCGACGAGCTGCTCGCATACGTGCGGCGCGCCCAACCCAAGCAGGTCTATTGCCTGCATGGGTTCCCGGATTTCGTGCACCATCTCCGACGAGCGGGCGTGAAGGCCCGCTGGTTTGAGCCAAACCGCCAGCTGGCGTTATTTTAGCGGCGAGCGGGCCGGTCCTGATTTATCCACGGACCTTTAGGCCCGTTCGTCGAGGCAAAGACGCTGACCGCGAAATGCTGACCGGCAATACCCACAAAAGCAAAACGGTCGAGCCGCTTGGCCCGACCGCTCCCCCTTTGCGTCGTCTCTTATCTTAGGTCTCGTTCCGAACGTCTCGTTTGGTCTTGTCCCAATCTGCGCCCAAATTATGGCCGCCTTCTTTGACGTTTGACTCGAGTTTCTCGCCGGCCGTCATGTTATCCCCGTCGACGTCGCGCTTGGCGCGTTCGCCTTCGGCTTGCGACCGGTGCTTGGCTTCGTCGAGTCCGTCTTTCACGTTGTCAACCGCTTTGTTGAAATCTTTTTTCAGATCCATATACCTTTACGGCCTCCTTCGAGCAATCAGGCTTGCTCTAGTGCACTTATGCCCCGCCGGTCGAGCGGTCAAACAAGCGGCAGGAGGGCCAGCCCTGCTGACGGGACGGACTTAAGGTCCGTGGCTACATTTCCGCGGTTACATACGTCGGCCGAAGCGGCCGGTGAGCTGCGCGTGTCCTTGCTCATGGCCCTTCAAAAGCGCCAGAAGTTGGGCTCCGGTCATCCCGGTGGTCGCGCCCGGCAGCCGGACGACGTTAAGCGCATAGAGGGTGAACACGTAATGGTGGGACGGGTCGCCGGGCGGCGGACATGGACCACCATATCCTGTGGTGCCGAAGCTGCTGGTGGCTTGCATGCCGAGCCGGGCGTCGGAGGTTTGGCCTGCGCCCGGGGACAGCTGTCTGACGCCGCGGGGGATGTCGAACATCACCCAATGCCACCAGCCCGCGCCATTGCGTGCGTCCGGATCGAAAACCGCCAGCGCGAAGCTTTTCGTGGCCGGCGGAACGTGCGACCAGCGCAATTGCGGAGAGATGTTCTGGCCCGAGCAGCCGCCACGATCGTAAGAGTAACGCAACGGCATGGAATGGCCGCTCGTAAAATCGGCGCTGCGCAGTGAGAAGGCGTCGGCGGCCCGAGCTTGGTCTGCATAGGCGGCGCAAAAGAGGAAGAACATCGCTAAGACCGGCAAGGCGCGATACCGCATAGGCGTGGTGGTCCTCCTGGGCGTGGGGCCGCGACGAACGCCGCGGCCCCACATCTCAGCCACTATGTTTAAGATCTAGCCAGTGAGCGCCCTGCCTGCAGTTGCGGTGGAAAGCTAACGTGAAAAGAGTCGCGGTGACCGGCGCAAGCGGATTCATCGGACGCGCCGTCGTCCAGGCGCTGCACGCGCGCGGCGATGTGGTCACAGCCCTGGTGCGCGATCCCACGCGCGCCAGGTTCCCTGCGGGCGTCGACGTCAAGGCGTACGACCTGCTGTCTGCCGCCGCCGCGCCGGGATGCTTCGAAAACATCGACGCCGTCATTCATCTGGCGGGGGAGCCCGTCGCTGGTCGCTGGACCGAATCAAAAAAGCGCGCTATCAAAGAGTCGCGGGTGCTAGGGACGCGCAATCTGCTGCGTTCGATCGCAGCGGCGGCAAACGGCCCGCGATGCTTGATCGCGGCATCGGCCGTCGGCTACTACGGAAATCGCGCAGACGAACCGCTGACCGAAGATTCTGCACCGGCGGGCGACTTCTTGGCGCGGGTGTGCGTCGAATGGGAGCGTGAAACGGCCCGCGCAAGCGCGGCAGGAATCCGTACGGCGTGGCTGCGTCAAGGAATAGTGCTGGGACGGGAGGGCGGAGCGCTGCAGGCCATGCTGCCGCCGTTTCGCGCGGGAATCGGCGGACCGTTCGGAAGCGGCGCCCAGTTCGTCCCCTGGATCCATCTCGACGACGATGTGAGGCTGTTCCTCTTCGCGCTCGATCGAGACGACATCGTCGGCCCGGTCAACGCGGTCGCGCCCGATTACGCGACCAGCGCACGTTTTGCGAACGCGCTTGGACACGCATTGCGCAGGCCTGCACTCGCGCCAGCTCCGGCTTTTGCGCTGCACGCAGTGCTCGGGCAATTCGCCTCATCGCTGCTGGCAAGTCAGCTGGTGGTGCCGGCGAAAGCCGAAGACGGCGGCTTTACGTTCAACCACACGTCGCTGGAACGGGTGTTGCTACAGATCCTAAGCGGCGGCTCTGCGCGTTCTCCGGCAACCTTTACGCACGAGGCGGTGCAACGGGTCGATGCTCCCCTGAGCGCCGTTTTCGCTTTATTCTCCGACGCCGCAAACCTGGAGCGCCTGACGCCGCCCATGCTTGGGTTCCACATCCTCACTCGCATGCCGGTGACCATGCGCAGAGGAGCGACCATCGCTTATAGCCTGCGGATCAACGGTCTGCGGATAAAATGGAAGACCCTGATCGCTACGTGGCAACCACCGGAGCGGTTCGTCGACTTCCAGCTGCGCGGGCCGTATTCTCTGTGGCGTCACACGCATTCATTCGAAGAGGTGGGCGGCGGCGTTGCGATTCACGACCGCGTCGAGTACGCTTTGCCGCTGCCGCCGTTGGGCAACATCGTCCTGCCCTGGGTGCGGGCCAGCATCGCCCGTATATTCGCCTATCGACGCGAGCGGATCGCTGAGTTCTTTAAAAACTCTACCCGATTTTGACGCCCCAGCCCTGAAAGGGACCGCTTGTGGCAGGCGGCTTGATCAGCGTCGAAAGGTTCGTGATAAGGATGGGCATGGTCATTTGAATTTCACTCCTCCGGCAAACACCGGAATATTTCAATTGCGTTACAATTATTATAACGGCTCGCGCGTGCAAAGTTTCACCGATGGCCCGACTTTTATCGCACGCAAGACACGAGCCGGCGTTGTTCGAATCTCAAGCGCTATGCCGATTTGCTGTTCTTTTTCTCAAACGGCCGAAGCGCCGTTGCAATGGTCATGACCTCGCAAGAGCTCCAAAACCATCTCAGCGAACGCGAGGACGGTCGCAAAACCATCGAGCTGATGGACAAGTTAGGCTTCTCGCTCGATTTCGTCGCTGCCAACGTGCTTTCAAAGGCGGACGTCACTATCGCGCAGACGGCGATGTTATGGATGGGCATGCCGAACAAACACGATAGAAAGCGCACTCGCCAGCTCTTCGACGCTTTGGCAGCGGTCGGCTTGTTGAAACCGGCCGACGAAGAGGGCGAGACCTGGCGCCCTATAACGAGATAGCGGGCAGTAAGACCGAGGAAGACGCGGCGCCGCGGCGCGCGCGGGTTTTAGCCGGTACGCTTTTTGGCTGGCCGCTTCGCCGGAGGATGCTTGCGGGCCGTGGCGGCATCGACCGCGGCGATGGCATCGTAAGCCGCGTCCTGCACGCTCGCTTCCGTATCGTTACGTTCGGCGGTGCGCAGAGCGGGCAGCACGGCCTGCGAGCCGAGGTCGCCAAGGGCGGCGACGGCTGCGCGCCTCGCTCGGTAATAGGGGTCGCGCAGCGCCAGCTGCGTCAAAAACGGCCGAACCGTTTGCGGTCGCCCGTGACCGATCTTGGCTAGCGCTGCGATCGCCGCCGGACGAGCTGCTTCCGGCGCGCCGTAGCGGGCCCGCGTCTCCAGCGGATCGACCGCACGGACGTCGCCAAGCAAGCCCAGACCCGCGATGGAGCCGCGCGCGACCACCGCGTCGTACGACGGTCTGGATAAGCCGGCCAGTACTGCGCCGTAGAGCCCGGTGACTCTGGTCGCGCCTAGACCTTGGTACGCCGCTCCCGCGGTCCACGCGTCGGACGATCGGGTCGCGCCGCGCAACGCGGCGATCAGCGCGGCATTGCGTGCATGCTGCAGGCCGGCGACGGCTTGGCCTGCAGCGATGCGCACCCGGGGATCGGCGTCGCGCAACGCCAGGCGCACCGAATCGGCATCGTCGAGCGCCGCGGCGGCTGCGAGAGCATCGGCGCGGACGCCGTAGAACGAGTCTGTCGAAACGGCCGCGCGAACGGCGGCCCGCGCGGCAGGCTTGCCCGCCCCGGTCGTCGTCGAAAGTTGGTTCAGAGCCCATAGCCGATCCGGCACAGACGCCGCGTGGGTCGCCTGATAGGTGAGCGCGGCCGTGGACTTGCGAAAGTCCAGCTGACGCAGCACGTTGTTGTCCACGTCGAAAAGCACCATGCGGGGCTCGCCATCGACACCGCGGATTTGGATTCGCTGGCTTGCGCGGTCGATCATGGCGCGGACGGTTCTCGTCGTGCGTGCGGTCTCGACCTCGATCGTGACCGGCATTTTGAAGAGGACGCCAAGGTGATTGCGCTGCGCCACGTCGAGCGTGAGGGTCTTCGCCGCCTCGCTGTAGCGCTGAGTCAGGTAGTAGTGCGGATAGCTTGCGGTATAAAACCATTGACGAAAGAACCATCCCAAGTGGCGGCCCGACGACTTCTCAATCGCGGCTTGGAATTGGGCGGTGTCCGCGTTCTTGTACTGATAGGCCGCAAGATAGTCGTGCAAGGCCTTCCAAAACGCATCGTCCCCGAGCACGATGCGCAGCATGTGGAGCACCTGGCCGGGGCGGTCGTATCCGCTGGCGTCAAACGAGTCGTCCGCACTAGCGTAGCGATAGTCGACGATCGGACGCCAGTAGCGTTTCGTCTCGTCGAAATACACATGTTGGGAGTTGTAGCGCTCGTAGTCAAAACGATCGCCGCCGAAGTGCCGGCCGGCCCATAGCTGTTCGAAATAGGTGGCAAAGCCTTCGTTGATCCAGATGTTCGCCCAATCCGGCGTCGTGACGTCGTCTCCCCACCATTGATGCGACAGCTCGTGGGACACCAATCCGTCGCACGGGCGGACCGTGTCGTACGCCGGCGGATGGATGGCCGTTTCGGTCTGGGTCGTGGCCGAGGCATTCTCCATGCCGCCGGCCGTGAAGCGCTCCACCGTCGTCTGGTCGTATTTCTCCCAGGGGAACGGAATGCCGATCTTGCTTTGAAAAAAGGCGATCATCTGCGGTGTACGGCCGAAACATAGGCGTCCGTAGCGAGCGTCCTGCGGCGAGACGTTGTAGTCGACCGGCAACGCCCCGAGCGAATCGGCGAGCTTAACATAGGGTCCGGCCACAAAAGCAGTGAGGTACGTCGAATGCGGACGGCTCTCGCGCCAGTCCCAGGTCGAAGTGCTGCCAACCCGCGTGACGCCCACCAGCGAGCCGTTGGCGACGACGCGCCAGTCGCGGGGAACCGTCGCGATGATCTCGGTGGGGGACTTCTCGTTGGGCTCGTCCCAGGTGGGGTACCAACGCCGGTTATCCTCGCTTTCTCCCTGCGACCAGATCTCCGGCTGCAACGCCGGGTAGGACGCGTCGGGGCGGATGAAATACACGCCGCGCGTCGGATGGGCGGCGTAGGTGGCGACGATCGTCAATCGCTGCGAAGCAGCAGCCGGCGAAGGGAGGATCACGGAAAGCTTATCCGGCGAGACCCGATAGCGCGCCGCAGTCCCGTTGACCGTGACGGAGCTGTAGTGCAAGCCGACGCTGTCGAAAGGGACGGCTGCGAGACCATCTCTTTTAGGAAAGATGATGCTCGTCGTCTCGCCGTTCACGATGCCCCGCCGAAAGTCGAACGAAAGCCTGATGAGTTGGTTTTCGAAACGGTAAGGCGCGGCCGCCGTGGTGTGCAGGGTCGCACGGCCTCGGCCGTAGGGGATCGGCTGAGGAGCCTGGGTCTGGGAGGCGGCGTTTCCGCTAGAAAAGACGGCGCACAGCCAGAAAGCCGACAGCATAAAGGAAAACCACGGATGGCGCATGGCAGCGCCTTTACGGGGAAGGCGGTTTTCCCCTCCGCCCCGGCAACGCGGTCGGCCGCTGGAGACCGAATCGATGGAAAGACGGACGGCCCTAAAGGTCCGTGGCTACATGCGCGCTGTTAGGCACGCTTTCTGCAATGTAGTGCCGCCGCTTTAGTGGCGGCTCGTCGCGGACGGGTGGACGGGCGAGAAAACGGCCTTAAAGGTCCGTGGCTACATACGGCGGTGGGTGGGCATCGGGCCGCCGTCGTAGTGCTAGCCGCAGTCTAAGCGGAGGGATGAACATGGACAATCTACAGCAATGGCACGAGCTGGCGCAGCAACTGCGGGTGGACAGCATTCGGGCGACGACTGCGGCAGGATCCGGACACCCGACGTCCTCCATGTCCGCTGCCGATTTGATGGCGGTGCTGATGGCGAAGTACCTGCGTTACGATTTCGACCATCCGCACGATGCGGCCAACGATCGGTTCGTGCTCTCCAAAGGGCATGCCGCGCCCGTGCTCTACGCGATGTACAAAGCGGCCGGCGCGATCAGCGACGAGGAGATGCTCTCCTTGCGCAAGTTCGGCAGCCGCATCGAGGGCCATCCGGTGCCGGTTTTGCCCTATGTCGACGTGGCGACCGGTTCTCTTGGACAAGGCTTGCCCATCGCCGTCGGCATGGCGCTGGCTGGCAAGTATCTCGATAAACTTCCCATGCGCGTCTGGGCGCTGCTCGGCGACAGCGAAACTGCGGAAGGCTCGGTCTGGGAAGCCTTCGAGCACGCGTCGCATTACGAACTGGGGAACCTGACGGCCATCATCGATGTGAACCGTTTGGGTCAGCGCGGGCAGACCATGCTCGCCTGGAATACGCAGGCCTACGCGGAGCGAGCGCGCGCGTTCGGTTGGCACGCGATCGAGATAGACGGCCACGATTTGACGCAGATCGACGCCGCCTTCGGCGAGGCGGCCACGAACGAGGACCGTCCGACCTGCATCGTGGCGCGGACGGAAAAGGGCAAGGGCGTCTCTTTCGTGGAGAACAAGGACGGTTGGCACGGCAAGAGCCTGAACGCGGATCAAGCGAAGGCCGCCATCGCCGAGCTGGGCGGGGAGCGCAAGATCGCCATCACGGTCCAAAAGCCGGCGGCCGGTCAAAAAGCGGCCTCAAATGGTCAACCTCAAAAACTTCAGCTGCCGACGTACCCCAAAGATTCAACGGTCGCCACGCGCAAGGCGTACGGCGACGCGCTGGCTGCGCTCGGCGCATCGCGTCCGGATGTCGTGGCGCTCGACGGCGAAGTCAGCAATTCCACCTTCGCGAACGAGTTCGCCAAGGCGTATCCCGACCGCTATTTCGAGATGTATATCGCCGAACAGCAGTTGGTCGCCGCTGCGGTCGGGATGCAGGTGCTCCATCACAAGCCGTTCGCATCGACGTTCGCCGCGTTCTTCAGCCGCGCGTACGATTTCGTGCGCATGGCCGCGGTATCGCAAGCCGACATCAAGCTCGCCGGCTCGCACGTGGGCGTTTCCATCGGACAGGACGGTCCCTCGCAGATGGGGCTTGAGGATTTGGCGGCGTTTCGCGCCGTGTACGGCAGCACGGTCTTGTACCCGGCTGATCCCAATCAAACCGCTAGACTCGTCGAACAGATGGCGGACCGCAAAGGCGTCGTGTACATGCGCACGACACGCGAGGGCGGACCGACGCTCTACGATCCGGCCGAAGCTTTCCCCATCGGAGGCAGCAAGGTGCTGCGCGGTTCCGACGACGACCAAGTCGCCCTGATCGCGGCCGGTGTAACTCTGCACGAAGCGCTTAAAGCGTACGCTCGTCTGAAAGAGGACGGCATCACGGTGCGTGTCATCGACGCTTATTCCGTCAAGCCCATCGATGCCGCCGCGATCCATGCCGCTGCCCGCGGAACAGACGGCAACATCGTCGTGGTGGAAGACCATTGGGAAGAAGGCGGCTTGGGCGCCGCCGTCCTGGACGCTTTCGCTGGCGCTGCAGAAGTGCCGGCATACGAAGGCCCGCCGCCGCGTGTTCTAAAGCTCGCCGTGCGTGAGATGCCGGGTTCGGGCACGCCGGAAGAACTGCTGAAGGCGGCCGGAATCGACTCGGAGGCCATCGTCGCCGCAGTGAAGTCTTTGACCAAGCGGCCGGCGGCAGCGGGCACTCGTTAGCGAAACGATGACAGCCATTGGGATGCGCCCGGCTTTAGCGGCGGCGACCGCGCTGTGGTCGGCAGCGGCCGCTCTGTCCGACGCATCCAGCGCGAAAGCCGGTTTACAGAATCCCTCGATCGTCAAGGTGCTGGAGCAGCAGGCTGCCGTCCATACGTATCCCGGCGTCGCTATCTCCCCCGACGGCCGGCGCGTTGCTTGGGTCGAATCGATTCCCTTTGGCAACGCCGGCGCGTCGCGCATGGGTTTATTCGTCGCCCAAGTGCGCTCGGCCGGCGCTTCGGTACGCCGCATCCGCGCCGCGCAGGACGGTAAAGAGCATGGGGAGCAAGGGGTCTCGTGGTCCCCGGACAGCAAACACATCGCGTTTGTCGCGACGCCGGGTTCGAGTGTGCAAGCGCAGATCTACGTCGCCGACTCGAGGTCCGGCGCGGCTCGCAGATTGACCGCAATCAAAGGCGATGTGAGCGATGCGCGCTGGTCTCCCGACGGGAAGTCCATCGCCTTCTTGTTCATCGAAGACGCGCCGAAGACGCCGGGACCGCTCGCGCCAACGGCGCGCGACGCAGGCGTCGTGGAATCGAAGGTCTACGAGCAGCGCATCGCAGTTATCGACGTCGCGACGGCACAACTACGGCGCGTTTCTCCCGCCGGTCTGTACGTCTACGAGTACGATTGGTCGCCGGACGGGAGAAACTTCGCCGCTTCAGCTGCTGCGGGCAGCGGCGACAACAACTGGTGGATCGCGAGCTTGTATTCCTTTTCGGTCTCTTCGGGTCAGGCGCGGACGATTTTGAAGCCGCCGCTGCAGATCGCAGACCCGCGCTGGTCTCCGGACGGACGATCGATCGCGTACATCGGCGGGATCATGAGCGACGAGGGTTCGACCGGCGGCGACATCTTCACGGTGCCGGCCGAGGGGGGCCAGCCCAAAGACATCACGCCCGGAATGCAGGCGTCCGCGACATGGCTTGCGTGGGATCCGGCCGCCTCCCAGCGCATAATCTTTTCCCAGAATGCGAACGGCCTGTTCGCGTTTGCAACCGTTGACGCCGCGACAGGCAGTATCGCGACGAAGTGGAGCCGTCCCGAAGTGATGACGGCCCAGGACGGTCCGGGCTTAAGCGTGGCGCGCAACGGTGATGATTTCGCCGCCGTACGGAGTTCGTTCGAAAGACCCCCGGAGGTATGGGCGGGGCGCATCGCATCGTGGAGTCAGATGACCCACGGCAACGATGTTCTGCGGCCCCAGTGGGGCGAGGCGCGCAGCCTCCAATGGTCCAGCGATGCTCTGCGCGTGCAAGGCTGGCTTTTGTATCCGCTCGGATTCGATCCCGCAAAGCGCTATCCGATGGTCGTCGTCGTCCACGGCGGGCCGGCCGCCGCAAACGTTGCGGGTTGGCCCGGCAACTTCAACGGTCTGCTGGCGAGCCAGGGATACTTCGTTTTCCTACCCAACCCGCGCGGCAGCTTCGGGCAAGGCGAGTCGTTTACGCAGGCCAACGTCAAGGACTTCGGTTACGGTGACTTTCGCGATATCATGGCGGGCGTCAACGCCGTGACTGCCCGCGTTCCGGTGGACCCGGCCCGGGTCGGCATCTTCGGCTGGAGCTACGGCGGATACATGACGATGTGGGCGGTGACGCAGACCGATCGCTTCCGTGCGGCCGTGGCCGGCGCGGGACTGGCCAACTGGCAGAGTTATTACGGGGAAAACGGCATCGACCAATGGATGATCCCGTACTTCGGAGCGAGCGTGTACGATGACCCGGCGGTCTACGCGCGAAGCTCTCCGATGACGTTCATCAAGAACGTCAAGACGCCGACCCTTATGCTTCAGGGCGAGCGCGATGCCGAAGTGCCGGCGCCGCAGTCGTACGAGTTTTGGCACGCGCTCAAAACGCTCGGCGTTCCGACGGAATTGGTCATCTATCCCGACGAGGGTCATAGGATCGCAAAGCCGGAGCACGTCCGCGACAGGGCACAACGCATCGTCGGCTGGTTCGACAGATACCTGAAGTGACGGACGTGAAGTAACATGTCTGAAAAGCAGCGTGCGATCGTCAAGAAGTTTCAACGCTTCGGATTCGTCGTGATGGGCACGGCGGCCAACGGGAACGTCTTCGTCGAGCTGCGCGGCAACGATCCCGTGCGAGCCGCCATTTCGGTCGACGGTGCCGTCACGCCGTTGTCCGGAGATGTAAGCCGTTTTGACTGGGGCGCGGCGAAGTAGCCGATCCTAAACGATGGAGTGGCTTCGCTTCACCGGCCTGGACAAGCATTACGGGGGCCGGCGGATATTCTCCGGAGCGTCCGGCGTGCTGCGCGACAAGGAGAAGATCGCGCTCGTCGGCGACAACGGCGCCGGCAAATCGTCCTTGCTGCGGCTGCTGGCCCGCATCGATCGGCCGGAACAAGGCGAGATCGGGTACGCCCGCGGCGCACGCGCCGGTTATCTCGCGCAGGCCGAAGAGGCCGCATCCGGCGCCACCCTTCATGGCCTGCTCGACGCTGCTTTCGCGCACATCCGCTCCGACGAGCGGCGAGTCCGAGAACTAGAAGAGGCTATCAGCGCCAGCGCCGAGCGCGCTGACGCGGCGGTGCAGGACGAGCTGTTCCGCAAGTACGCCGTCGCGCGCGAGACCTTTGAGCGGCATGGCGGCGAAGGGCTGGAACGGCATATGCGCGCGATGTTGAAAGCGTTGGGGTTCGAAGCCGCCGACTTGAGGCGGCCGATCGCCGAGTTTTCGGGCGGCCAGCGCACGCGAGCGAGCATCGCGCGCGTGCTGCTCGAAGAGCCGGATTTTTTGCTGCTGGACGAGCCGACCAACCATCTGGATATCCAGACCGTGCGCTGGCTCGAGGACCTTATCATCGCCGACCCGCGCTCGTTCTTGCTCGTGTCGCACGACCGGTATTTCATCGACCGCGTCGCCGACACCGTGTGGGAGATCGAAGGCGGCGGGCTACACGTCTACAAACCGGCGCGGAACGCGTATACCGCCTATGTTTGTGAGAAGCAGGAGCGCGTGGAGCAGTCGCAGCGTGATTTCGCCAAGGCATCGGCGGAAGAAAAGCGCCGGCGCGCGGTGATCGCGGAACTGCGCACCCACGGTTCTCATAACTACGTCCAGGTGCATAGCCGTGAAAAGCTTCTTGCGCGCGTCGAACCCGCGGTCCAGCCGAAGCAATCCAAGCACACGTTCAACGTCGCGCTGACCGCAGCGCGCAAGAGCACGCGGGGCATCGCGATCGCCATGGATGGACTGGCCAAGTCCTACGGCGCCAAGCTTTTCTGCGATCTATCGCTGGACGTGGCGCGCGGTGAACGGATGGCGGTCGTCGGCCCCAACGGCTCGGGCAAGTCGACGTTGCTCAAAATCGTCGCGGGGCTAGTGGCGCCTGATGCGGGTAGCGTGCGTTTGGGAAGCGGCCTCAAGGTAGCTTACTTTTCCCAAGATGCCGAGGCGGAATTACGGGCGGGGGTCAGTGCAGTCGGCGGCGTCATGGAAGCTGCGCCCGTCACTCCGCAACGCGCGCGCGCGCTGCTCGGCCGACTTGGCTTGGGAGGCGACTCCGCGGATAAGCCGGTGGAGTCATTCTCCGGCGGCGAACGACGACGAATCATGCTCGCTCGGCTGATGGCGCAAGACGCGGATTGCCTGTTGTTGGACGAGCCGACCAACGATTTAGACATCGCCAGCCGGGAGGCGCTGGAAAGCGTCTTAAACGAGTATGAGGGAGCGATGCTGGCCGTCTCACACGATCGTTACTTGCTGCGGCGCCTCACGCAGCGCGTTTTGTCGCTGGCCGACGGCGCCTGGAGTGTCCTGAGCGGCGGTTACGATGATTACGAGCGCCGCGAGCGCGGCGAAACGCCGTCAAACGCCGTTGCGACCCCCGAGCGCAAGGCTGCGAGAAAGCCGTCACCTCCAGCGCGCGAGAAACAACAAGCGCGCTTGGAGCGCGATCTGGCCGAACTCGAAGCAGACGTCGCCGCCTTGGACGCCAGACGGTTAGAGCTGGAATATGAATTCGCCAACCCCGGCTTGTACGGCGACAAGCAGCGCGTCGCGGTATTGAAATCGGAGTTGGACGATGTCACGCAGCGATTCAACGTGCAAATGGAAGCGTGGGAATCGGCGCTTGAAGCGCTGGAGACGCTAGCCGAGCGCTGATCCAAAGCGCGCGGGACGGAAGCCGTGCGGGCCGATGAGGCCGCTTTGCGTCTACCTAACTTTCGGACCAAACCGATAGCGCGCGAGGGTAGGGCCTAACCCGATTTGCTGTCCGGCGGCCGTCCATACACGTAGTTGCGGATAGTTTATCGAACGCAGGCCCGCGAGAAACTCCATGGCGCCGCCGCTCCGGCCGAACGCTGCTGATGCCTCGATGTCTGCCGCTGTTTCACGCTCCGAAAAGCTCCCTCGCAAGCGCAGCGAGAAAGCGCGTACCGTTCCGGTCATAAACGGCGTGTCGGCGAAAGTTGCCTTCCACGAAATGTCCTTTCGACCCGACCATCGTCCAGCCCGCAGCGTACTTGCCGCTCAAGGTCGGTGACACGTGGGACGGTTCGCATGTGTCATCGACGATCGATGGTTACGGCTATGAGATCGGCAGAAGGTCCGCGACTTGAGCCACGTCATATGAAACGATCCTTCCCGACTAACTGAAATGGCATGAGCAGCCTGTCTTATGTAGACGTGCTGCCGACAGCGCCATGATACATGTATATATCAGCGTAGTCAAGCTTAGGTCGTTCAGCGCATCATCGACCACGCATACGCGTTCCAGGTCGGCGATAGGGGCGATGGGTCGAAGCCGCGCAAGCCATCGCGGGCGGCGAAGCTGTACCGCGGCGCGTACAGGTAGTCGTACGGCACGTCCGTAGCCAGCGCGCGCTGAATGCGGAAATAGAGAGCCCTGCGTGCGCCGCGATCGTCTGTCGTGACAGCGCGCCGTTCGAGGGCGTCAACGCTGGGACTGCAGTAGCCCGCGTAGTTGGCCGGACCCCGGCAGGTGACCACGTCGGAGTCGTCTGGATCTTCGCCGGTGCGCCAGGCGATGTAGGCCATGTCGAAGCCGCCGCTCATCAGCAAGCCGTGTTCGGATCTCGGCAGGTAGAATTGCGTCACGGTGACCTTTTTCACGCTCACCGCGATGCCGCGCTCGCGCAGCATCTGCTGCACGTACTCGGCCGTCCGCACAGCCGTGTCGCCTTCGGGAAACGTGACGAAGACGACGTTCAGCGCGCGGCCCTGTTTGCGCCGCATGCCGTCGCGTGCCCGGGGCCAGCCCAGCGCGTCCAACGACCGGTCCGCCGCAGCCGGGTCGTAAGGCGGCAGGCGCACCGCCGGATCCAACGCCCAAGAAAACGCCGGCTGATCGCTGTCTGTGACCGGATACTGCCCCCTGGTGATGCTGTCGCTCAAGCGCCGGCGGTCGATCGCTTGAGCGAGTGCGCGGCGCATCCGCACATCGACGAAGGGAGCCTGTCGGCAGTTGAACGCGATCGCGCCAAAGCCTGAAAAGGGCGCGTAGACGAAGTGCAGCCCGCGAGCTGCCGCGAGCGAAAGACGTTGCGCCGGCGACAACAGGGACCAGTCGAGCTGACCGCCGCGCAGCATGGTCAAATCGGTATTGAGATCGGTTACCTCTTGCGCGACGATAGTCTCCGTCTTGGGAGCACCCCGAAAGTAGCGCCGATTAGCCTTAAACGTCAGCCGGTTGCCGCGGTCCCACGCGCGCAACGTGTACGGCCCGCTGCCAACCGGATGCGAATTGAAATCCGATTCGCGCAGCGACCCTTTGCCCTCCAGCAAATGCGCGGGGACGATCGGCATGGGGTTGGTGCCGTAGGTGAAGAACGTCGCCACTGCCGGCGCCCAGGCATGCGCCAAGTGTATGATGGCTGTGTCGTCGTCAGGTGTGTCGATCGCCGTGATGATGTCGTACCCATGTACGCTTTGCACGTCATTCTCTTTGGCCATGATCGCGTGCCAGGTGAAGCGCACGTCGCGCGAAGTGAGCGGCGCGCCATCCTGCCAAAAAAGGCCGCGGCGCAGATGGTAGGTAATGGTGCGGCCGTCGCGGCTCACTCCGCCATTTTTGCCATCAGGAACCGCGACGGCGAGCCCGGGAATCTGGCGGCCGTTTGCGTCGACGTCCAGCAATAAGTCGAACATCAAATGGGCGATCTGGCGTTCGTCGTCGTTTTGCGCCAGAATCGGATTGAGGCTGTGCGGCTCTTCGGAGATATTGAACGCGATGCTCGATGCTTGCGGCCGCTGCTGCGATGCCAGGTGCGCCGGCTCGCACGCCGACAAACACAACGCACAGGCGGCTGCCGCGTAGGAGATGACATAGAGGGCGCATCGCACGACACGTCCGTTCGCGGCTCGGCGTGCTCGCACCGCGTAGGGAATGAAACGAAACGGAAATAAGCGGCAGCCATGAGCGTGACGGTAAGCCGCCGAGCGTGGCTGACGCAGACGGTTCTGGCCATCGGGATCGCAAGTCTGCTCGCCGATGCCTGCTACGAAGGCATTATTCCGCTGCTGCCTGCGCTCGTCACCTCGCTGGGCGGTGGCGCGGCTGCGCTCGGGCTCATCGAGGGACTGGCCGACGGGCTGGCCGCGGTCTTCAAACTGTGGGGCGGCACGCTCGCCGACCGCACGGCGCATCGCCGCGCATGGACTGCGGGCGGCTATTTCGGCCTTGGGATATTCATGCCGGCGATCGCGCTGGCCGCGAGCATCCCCGCTGTCCTGGCATTTCGATCCCTCGCCTGGATATGCCGCGGATTTCGCAGCCCGATTCGCGACACGCTGCTTGTCGACGACACCGACCCCGCGTTCGTCAACCGCGCCTTTGGTTTTCAGCGCGCGCTCGACACGGTCGGGGCGGTGATCGGGCCGGCCGCAGCGATGGCCATGGTGGCGGCCCATGTTCCGGTGCGCACCGCGATCGCATTCGGTCTCATCCCCGGTTTGCTTGCGGGCGTGCTGTATTTCTTCGTGCGCGAGCGGCCGCGCACCGTGCCGCCGCGCCAAGCGCTGCACATCGCGCTAGCCGGTTTGCCCAATACTTTCAAACGCTATCTGGTCGGTGCGGGCATTTTCGGAGTCGGCAACTTCTCACAGACGCTGCTCGTGCTGGTGGCGATTCACGCATTGACGCCGCGGGTCGGCGCCGTGCGCGCGATCATCTACGCGACCGCATTTTACCTGATGCACAACATCGTGCAAGCCGCGCTGTCCTACCCGGCCGGCGTGTTTAGCGAAAAGGTCGGCAGCGGACGGCTGTTGGTCGCATCGTTTTGCGGTTTCGCGATCGTGTCAGGGCTCGTCGCGGTAGGCTCGGCATCGGTCCTAGCGGTCGGAATAGCCTTCGCCGTCTCGGCGATGAGCACGGCTGTTTTGGAGCCGATGGAAGGCACGTTTGCGACCGAATTGCTGCCGGCCGAGCGCCGCGGCACCGGCTTCGGTGCGCTGGCGGCCGTCAATAGCGTCGGCGACTTCGCGTCGAGCGCGGGCGTGGGACTTCTTTGGCAGGCATTCGGGGCGCCGCTTGCGTTTGCGGTTGCGGCGGCTGTCTGCATCGCAGGCGCGGCGATCGTGCTGCCAATCGCCGCTCGCCGTAACGTTGCGGTGTAAGGGTCCGACCCTATTGGCCGGGCGCTATGGCTAGTCTAGTGACAAGCCGGCTGAGCCGACTCGAACGTCCCGTTGAACGAGTACTCGCCGCCGGTGCCCGTGGGCGGCGTGCGGTAGAACCACGAGAAGAACACGAGCTCCTGAGGATGGTAGGTGAAGCCCTCGAACTTCGCGGGGATCGCCGTGCCGGTCAACGGATTGCCGACTTCAAGGCCGTTCTGGCAGGTGGCTACCTGACCGGTGTGGCCGTACGCCGGAGTGTTTGTCGATGAACGGATCGTCCATCCACTCGCCCAACTCGTGACTCCAAGCGTGGATGTCCGATATGGCAAGCGTTTGAAAGATGCCGCGGTCGGTGTAGGCGCCGATCGTGTAGGTCTGCGTCCCGTTTGACCGGGCGTAAGCGCTGTGGTAGCCGATCACCCAGCCGCCGCCGCCTTCTGTTTCGACGATGTTGTATGAGGCGACGATCGGCAGCTGGCTCGGAGTCGCGTACCGGTTGATCAAGTGCGTGACGATGTTGTCGTATTCGTTGATGTCGATCGCTCCGACGTTATGACTCGAACCCGCGCATACGCCGCCGAATGTCTGGGAGTCGGCTGGAGCATTGACGTCGATCAGCCGCGGTTGCGCGGTCGGCGCTAGCAGCACGTGGAAGTCAGAACCTTGCACATACTTCCAGAAGTTCGCGCGCTGAAACGCATCTTCGTACTGCGTGTTGCCCACGTACGTACCGTTTGACGACCAGTCCCCTCGTCTCGAATAGCGGCGACCCGAAGAAACGGTCGGCGACGGAGTAGTAATCATTGCAGCCGGCCTTGGAGGGGTCCAAGACCGTACCGTCCGGAAAGTGGAACCTCAGCAAGAGCGGCAGGTATTTTACGGTCGTGCTGCGTCTCTGCGTGATCGGATTCGATCCGACCATCTCGAACGGATAGGTCTGACCGTCGAGGGGCGACTTCACGGTGGAGCGGAAAAACGGCACGGTCTGCGCCGCGGCCGCCTGAACGTCAAGAACGCGGGTGTCGAC
>JACRUD010000145.1 GCA_014304875.1 Vulcanimicrobiota bacterium | reverse complement strand
CCGGGATTGATTGGCGTCGTTGTCTGGATCATATCCTGGTAGTGGATCGCCGGGATGTTCTCTTGTCCGCCGGCGACGATGCTCGTGCGGTGCAGCGCGGAAACGATTCCGAAGCTCACCGAATTTTGAAACTCCTCGGGCTCTCCGATAGCGAGCACGAATTGGCCCTGCTGCAGCGCATTCGAGTTGCCGACCGGCAAAGCGGGCGGCAAGTTGCTGCCGGTGATCTTGAGCAGCGCGAGATCAGTGCGGATGTCGCTGCCCATGACCTTCGCGTCGACTCGCCGGCCGGTCGACAGCAGCACGGAAATTTTGTCGGCGTGATAGATGACGTGAGCGTTGGTGGCCACGATCGCGCTTTCGCCTTCCCGCTTGATGATGAAACCCGAGCCGGAGGCCTTAGGGGTGAACGGCTGCGCGACGCCCGGGCCCTGATCGCCGAAGAACTGCCGGAAAAACGGATCGTTGCCGAAGGGACTTTGGATCTGCTGGCCGTGAACGGTCGACTGGATGAGGACGACGGACGGTTCCGTGCGCTTGACCGTATCGATCAGGCGTTGTTCGAGATCCGTTGACGCTCCTCGCAGCGGTGCTGCAGACGCTATATTTGAAGCCTGTCCGACGGAACTCCCGTTGAGGAAGTGACCCGTCGTGCAAGCCACCACGAAGGCGCCGACGATCACGCCCAAGACGCCCGTCAGAAGAAAGCCCAGCGATGTGCGGGACGTGGAATTCATTGATTTAAAGCTCCCTTGTCGATATCGGCAGGCTGATCGCCCTCGCCATGCACGGCGCATGCGTTGCCGACAGCCGGTGATCCGGCCTTGGGTGGTGGTACTCGGTACGCTGCCTGAGGGTTTCAGGGACAGTGCCATTTTCGGCCCGCTCGCCGATCTCAAAAAGCCCGCCAAAATCTTTCATTAGCACTATAGCACCGAGAGTGCTAAACCGTCAAGGCGCTGCCTAGCAGTAGCTCGCTTGCCTGCTCGAATTGTGGAAGGCGGTTCGCTTACCACTACAGCACCGAGAGTGCTAAAACGCCAAGGTGGGCTCTACCCGTTCGCAGGTGCGGACAGGATTACTAGAAGTTTCCTGAAAATCTCCAAACACGCTGGAGTCCAAAGGTGCGACGCCAGCCTGGTTTGACCTTTTCAGCACCTTAAAACTTACTCGGAGGAGCCATGAATCAAAGGTCACTCCGTATCGTCGTCGGCGTAGCCGCGGCTTTCGCATTGGTTTTCGGCCAGGCAACAAGGACACTGGCCGCATCAACCGGAGAGCTTTCAGGCCATGTCACCGATGCGGCAACACACGCGCCGGTCGCCGGCGCGAGAGTAACGGCAATTTCCCCGACGGGCAAGTACACAGCGACGACGCGGGCCAACGGTTTTTACGCGATTGTCAACGTCTTTCCCGATACCTATACGGTTACCGCCTCGGCTGTCGGTTACGAAGTTACCTCCAGCCCGGGCAATACGGTCAACCAAGAACAGAACACAGGAGTTAACCTGGAGCTCAGCAAGCAGATTAAATCGCTGGGTCAGATCGCGGTTCGCGGCCAGGCCGCGCTGGTTCAGCCAAACACCGCTCCCGATCAGTACACTCTTAATGCGGCGGCGGTGAACTCCACGAACGGTTCGGGCGGTTCGTACGGATTGTATCAGACACCCGGCGTCATCGGCACGCTACCAGGCGTAACGCTCGACGCCGGCGGTTACTCGCATATCCGCGGTGGCCGCTTTAACGAAGTCGGCTACGAATACGATGGCATCACGACGGTGGAGCCCATCACCGACGGCTTCTCGACAAACTTGGTCAACGATGGGCTGGCGCGCATCGAAGTCACCACGGGCGGCTACTCGGCCTCTGGCGGCAATGCGATCTCGGGTATCGTGAACACCGTCGTTGGGCAAGGCTCCTACCCTGGCTCGGGCAGCGTCACCCTGCTATCCCAAGCGCCGACGTATTATCACGGCATCAACTTCGACTACGGGAGCGCCACACCCAACGGCCGCTTCAGCTACTACCTCTCCGGGGTTTATTGGAATTCGGGTTACGATTGGGCTCGCCGCGGCTCGTTCACTCCGGGGGCTCAAAGCGCTGAAACGGCCTTCGGCGGCGGGCCGCTAGGAGATGTCATTCCCAGCCGGGACCAAGTCGTCAACCTGCACTACAAATTCGGCCAAAACAACGAGAATGATCTACAATACCTAGCAACTACCGGCATCGAACACTACGACAACAGCATCCGGGCGCTGTATTACCCCAGCACCAATCCCGCGACCGCGGCACAACTGGGTAACGTCGGCCCCGAGATTTACTTCGATCCCGCGACCGGCCTATGTGCGGATACCCCCACCGGGCCAAGCCCCAACGGAGGCGGTGAGGTCGGCTTGTTTCCAGGCCAAAAGTCGTGCGCTCAGGGGACGGGAAACTCGAGCGATCACGATGATCAGGGATACTTCATCGACAAGCTCCAGTTGACGCACAACTTCAACTCGAGTTCCTTCATCAACCTGCGCTACGCCCTCGTGGGGTCGTTCGTGACCTTCAGCTATCCGTTCGGCGACGCGGGGTTCGGCGATTTCTACGAAACGCGAAATTCAAACCAGCACGAAGTCAGCGCTGAATACACGACCCAGCTAAATTCTCAAAACCTAATCAAACTGGGCGGCGCGACGATCTTTAGCAAGAACGCTCTCTTTGAACCGCTCCCCAGCTCCGGATACGCCGTCGTCGAGCCGGCGAACAACCACGACGCGAACTTCTTCGCTTCGGACACGTTCAAGCCGAACGACAAGCTGACATTCGATATCAGCGGTCGCTACGATTCCCGTTCCTACGATCGTCTCTCGGCCCCGAAATTCACGGATCGGGCCACTCAAGGGCGATTTGGATTCGCCTGGCAGTCGGCCCGTAATACGGTGATTCGAGGTTCCTACGGTAACTTCGCTCGCTTGCCCGATACAGGGCGCGTGGAACGTATCTTCACGCTAGCGCCTAACTACGTTGATATCTCCGGACCGAACCAACTAACTCTGCGGGATGCGCAGCCAGCGCCCACTGAAAACCACTCCGCCGATCTGTCGGTAGAACATGACATCGGAGACGGTTGGTCGTTGAAGGTCTCGCCGTTTTTGCGGACGACCACCGACCTTATTCTGACGTTCAAGAACCCCGGACAGCCAGCGGGACTTCCGCAAGCAGTCGGGCCCTACTACGTCAACGGTCTTGAGACAGAGGTGCAGTTGCAACGGCCCGGCAACGGCTGGTCCGGCTACATCGACTACACGCATACCCGGGCGCTCTCCTCGGTGACGGGCGACTTCAATCAAGCGCTCAACCCAGGAGACAAGGCGGCGCATGCGCTTTATCCCGTCTCTTTTGTGCCGCCGAACGTGGCGAATCTAGTCGCCAACTTCAAACATGACAAATGGACGTTCAATCCGGTGATCACCTATGTCGACGGATACCCCTACGGTGTCGGCCGTATCGTCCATGCGAACACGAACTGCCCGGGAGACCGGGCCAGCCTCATCGGCCCGACGCTGCCCGCGTGCGGCGCCTTGATCCCGAACGCTGCCCAGTTCGATGCCAACGGCAATGTTGCTGATCCGGCGGAGAGCACGTTCTCCGACGGTCGGACGTGCTGTTCCGTCATAACTGCCAACCTAAATGTCTATTACAATGTGACTAGAGCGACCCAGCTTGGGATCCAGTGGCAGAACCTGAATAAGGCGTACTCGCCGCTGGCCGTCGAGCAGAATCCCTACTTTACCACGGCTACCGATCCGAGCAGCGGATTCAACGGATTCCTGCACTACGGCCAAGGCCCATACATTCCAGCATCAATCAATAACAGTCAGGAATTCCTCTTTACCGTGACGACGAAGCTCGGCAAAGGCGCCGGTACGTACTAGCGCGCCAGCGACCTCGACCAACCCCGCAGATGAGGCCGGCCATGGTGCCGGCCTCCTAAATTTGGGCTCATACTGGAGTAGCAGCACTGTTGTGTTCGGCTAACGGCCAACGTGCCAACCCATGTGCCGCGAAGCGGCAAGACTGACATAGCAGCGGCCTCTGATGTTGCTTCGCCCAGACCGACGCCTGTAAGAAGAGTCCAAGAAAGTGGAGAGACGCCGCGTACTCCACTTCAATCGGGCCTGTCGAGCCAGGCAGCAAAATCTACATCGTACAGGAGATCACTCGCGCGGTGGGTTTCACGGCTACCTCCACAATCGCTCTCCACTAATGTAACCCTCCGGCGGATCCCGTCAAGTCTGGCGCTGCCATGCCCGTGATTTTTTCGGTTGACGACGGGCCGCGACTAAAGCCGCGGCGGTACATTGGTCCGGACGATGCGGCCGCCGGCGACCTAAAGTATCGCGGCGCTACATCGGCGACGCGACGCGGCCCGCCACCTGGTCATCGCTGACGATGAGGCCGTCGCGCAAGCGGATGATGCGGCGGGCGTGACGCGCGACGTTCTCATCGTGCGTCACCATGATGATCGTCCGTCCCTGTTCGTTGACGCGGGCGAACAGCGCCATCAATTCTTCCGCCGTGATGGAATCGAGATTACCTGTCGGTTCGTCGGCCAAGAGCAAGGCCGGGTCATTCACCAAGGCCCGCGCGATGGCCACGCGCTGCTGCTGGCCGCCGGATAGTTCGTTCGGCCGGTGGTCCAAGCGGTCCCCCAAACCCACGAGTTTGAGCATCGCTGCAGCCTTGGCATCACGGTCGCGATCCCCGGCGTAGAAAAGCGGAAGACCAACGTTGCGGACGGCCGAGGTCCGGGCGAGTAAGTTGAACCCTTGAAAAACAAACCCAAGTTTGCGCAGCCGCAGGGCGGCGAGCTGGTCGTCCGCCAGCGCTTCGACATCGACTCCGTCCAGCCGATAAAGCCCGCTCGTCGGCTTGTCTAGACAGCCGATGAGGTTCATCAGCGTCGATTTTCCCGAGCCCGACGGCCCCATGATGGCGACGTACTCGCCGCGCTGGATCGTAAAAGTGACCCCGCGCAGCGCTTCCACTTTAATGTCGCCGATCTCGTAGATCTTGGTCATCGCAGTGATCTCGATGACGTCACTCATAGCGCAGGGCTTCGATCGGGTCTAGATAGGACGCCCGGACGGCTGGATACGTGCCGAAGAGGATGCCGACGCCGACCGAAAATATGACGGCGACCGACACGATCGGCAGCCACGCGAACGAAACGATGGCGCCCGTCAGCTTGACGATCAGTAAATGGATCACGAGCTCCGCCAAGCCGACCCCGCCGGCTAGGCCGATGATTCCCCCGATGCAGCATAAAAGCAGCGCTTCGATCAGAAATTGCGCCAGGATGTCCGATCTCTTGGCTCCGATGGCTTTGCGCAGGCCAATCTCTCTGGTGCGTTCGGTGACCGAGACCAGCATGATGTTCATGATGCCCACACCTCCGACCAGAAGCGAGATGCCGGCGACGATGCCGATCACGCCGGTGAGCACCGCGAAGGTCTTGGCGATACCCTCGTCAAGCGTTTTTATATCGCGCTCTTGGTACTGAGAGCGCTGGCCATGGATCTTTTTCAATGCGGCGATGGCTGCGTCGCCCGTCTGGGTGACGACGTCCGGACCGCTCGCGACTACCGCGAGCGCGTTCACGTAGCGGTAGCCGAGCGCCGGCGCCAGCGAGTAGGGAATGGAAGCCGTCGGCGAGCCGGCGTTGGTCTGCAACAGCCCGGCGCTTTGGGGCGGCGCTTGCACGCCCACCACAGTGAAGGAACTGCCATCCAGCCGGATCGTCCTGCCAAGCGCCGGCGCGCCCGCGCCGAACAACTCGTCGCGCGTGTTGGCCGAGATGATGCACACCCGCCTATGGGCGCTTAAATCCTGTTGCGTGAAGCGGCGGCCATCCGACAACGGGGTGGAATCGAAACCGACTCCCTCGCCGGCCGTGAAGACCAAAATCGTCTTGTCCGTGTGCTGAACGCGCGTCTCCATCGGCAAGGATAGGATCGGCTGCACGCTCGCAGCGGCCGGTACCATTCGAGCGACCCGGCGAGCATCCTCAAAGCGGATTTGGGCGGTCTCGGGATCCGGCTGGTCGGGTTTGGGCGCGATGTAGCTCGACGCCAGGGAGTAGGGCGAAAGCAAATGCTGAACGGACTTATTGGTCGCGTCGCCGACGGCCATGATCGCGATGACCGACCCGACCCCGATGATGAGCCCAAGCATGGTGAGCAGCGAGCGCAGCTTGTTGTTCCAGAAGAGGTCGAAGGCTTGGCCGCACAGCTCGGCGATCTTATTCATGTCGTCACGGCCGCGGGGGACGGACCTAACGGTCCGTGGCTACATGCGGCTTCACTCATGGCGCAAGCATTCGATGGGGGATAAGCGCGCCGCACGCAACGCGGGATACGTACCGAAGAAGATCCCGATCGCAAGCGACGTCCCGAGGGCGATCGTGACGATCGACAGCCAATGAATGGCGGCGACCGACCCCGCGAGCTGCTTGACGAGCACCGCGCTCGCGGCGACGGCGGCGCCGGCCCCTACCAGACCGCCGACCACACCGCCTATCAACGCTATCGTCACCGCCTCGATCAGAAACTGTAGCAAAATATCGCCGCGCGACGCTCCGATCGCCTTGCGGATGCCGATCTCGCGGGTCCGCTCTATGACCGACACAAGCATGATGTTCATGACGCCGATGCCGCCGACGACCAGTGCGATCGCGCCGATGGCGGAGACCCCGATCGAGACGTACTTGATGACGTTTAAGAACACGGTCTCCTGCTGCGTGATGTCGATGGACTGATACTTCACGCGGGTGCCGTGCAGCCGGCGCAGGATCGCCTGCGTTTCGTCCGTCACCTCAGCGGCCGTCGCACCGGCCGCCGGGTACACTTGTATTCCCAAGATGACCGTGTCGGGCAGCTTGTGATAGGTGGTGTAAGGGATGTTGATGCTGTCGCTCCCGCCGCCGACCGCGCCCACGATCCCGGCGCTGGCCGGAGCGAAGACTCCGACGACCAGAAAACGGCGGCCGGCGATGCGCACGTACTTCCCCAACGCTGGCGCGTCGCCGAAGAGTTTCTGTTTGGCACCCGACAGAAGATCGCACACGGGGCGCGCCCCGTTGACGTCGTCCGAGTTGAAGCGGCGTCCTTCGGCCATCGCCAGCGTGTCGACGACGTAGTCTGAGTCGGATGCCAGCTCGAAAGCATCTTTGGTATGGCCATGGCGGATGAAATAATAGCTGTCGTAAAACGGCAGCACGTGGCCGCAGGGCGAGCAATCGTCGCGCAGCACTTGGACGTCGCTCCATTGGATTTGCGCTTGCCCGACGCGGCGCGAACCCTGCTCCGGCATGATGATGACGCCTTGATTGCCGAAAGAGCCCAACGTCGCTCCGATGGAACTCGAAGCGCTCTGGCCGATGCCTAAAATCGCGATGACCGCCGCCGTGCCGATGACGATGCCGATCATCGTCAGCAGCGAACGCATGCGGTTCGCCCACAACGTGTCGACGGCAGAGGCGAAAAACCCGCCCAGCTTCACGACGCAGAAGCAGCTGGAGCCGGCGATGCAGCCGTTGCATGGACTTTAACGCCGTCCTTGATCGCCTTCACGTCGCCGACCGCGACCACGTCGCCCGAGCGCAGGCCGGACGTGATGGCGACGTCGGTGTCGTTGCGCAAACCCTCCCGCACCGAAGTTTTGCGAGCGATACCTGCGCGGACGACGAAAACGTAGCGCTTGTTCCGGTCACCGAGAACGGCGGTCTGCGGCACGGTCAGCGCTCGCACGGCTTTGCCCGTGATGATGTCGACATCGCACGACATGCCGTCACGCAAAAATGGGTAGCGCTTTGAAAGCGCGATGGTCGTCTCGACGTTCTTGGCCGCATTGCCGCCCTGGCTTTGCGCGACCACGACCGGCGCGATGGCGGTGACGGTTCCCACTAAAGTGTAGCCTGGAAAGTCTTCGCCGCTGACCAGAGCATGCTGACCTATTTTGACACCGAAGATATCTTGTTCGTCGACTTGCGCCTTGACGACCATGGCGCCGGCCCCCGCAATGGTATAAAGGCTCTGCCCTGCGGTGACGGAGTCTCCGACGGCTAAGGCAGCAGCCGCGGTGCCCGAGCCAGACGGCGCGGTGCCGAGAGTTTGAATGACTCCGTCAAAGGGCGCCCGCACTTCGGTGTCGGCCAACTGCTGGGCGTCATATTGGCGTTGGGCTTGCGCCGACGCGACGCCCGCTTCGGCCGAGCCCACATCCACCGTCTTGTCCTGGTGGGACTGCACCTGGGCGCCGGCCAGGGCGGCTTGGGCGCTTTCGACGGCGTGGCGGTCGGCCTCGATGCGGCTGCCGAGTTGCCCCGCGTTGTCGCGCAACTGCTGGGCCGTCAGATCGTACTGCTGGTGAACGGACACGCTCGTCGCCTGTGCCTGTTCGTACAGGGCGCGGTCCCGGTCTAGTTGCTGGCGGGCAAGCGCGTTTATCTTGAAAAGCTGACGATCGGAGTCGTACGTCTCTTTCGCGGTGCGCAGATTCGAATCGGCGCTCTCCACCTGCTGCTGTAGCTGGACCATCTGCGCCCGGCCGCTGACTCCCAGCGATCCGACCCCTGAGATTGAGCCGGAGATTTGCCCTTCGCGCTTGCCGTTGACGTCGGACTGCAGCTGCGCCTGCGCCGCCAGCAGCGTCTGTTGTGCTTGCGCGACCGTCTGCGCACTGGTGTCCCCGGCGGTTGCGGCGGTCTGCTGGGCTTTGCGCAGCGCCGCGGCCGCTTGCGCCAAGGAGGCGTCGTCGGCGCTGAGTTTGGCCGAGATCGCGCGATCGTCCAACTTCATGAGAAGCTGACCCCTGCGCACCCGTTCGCCGCCGCGCGCTTCGATGCTGACGACGCTGCCTGCCGTCTGGGCGGCGATGGTCGCCGTCTGCGGCAGATCGACGACTCCGTTTTCCGGCAGCTTCGTGATCAAGATAACCGGCCTGACGGTGATCGCTGTGACGGCCACGTCGCCGTTGCTGCGGTGAGATCCGACGCCGATAATGACCACAAGCGCGATTCCGGCGGCGATCAGGCCGGCGATCGCCCACTTAGGCATCTCTACAAGGACCCCGTGGCCAATTCGACTTTGTCGACGGCGAGCGCGTAGCCGACTTGCGCAGCCAGCAGATCGCGAGCGGCCTGCTGGTAGCTCTGCTCGGCCGATGTGACGTCGACTTGGCTGATGACGCCCAATCGGTACTGCACCTGCGCGATATCGGCGGCTTGTTTGGCCAAACGAGCGTTGGCCTGCGCCAAACCGACGTTTTCCTTATCGACCTGAAGCCGGCGCACGGCTTGGTCGACATCGACGGTGGTTTGGTTGCGCGCCAGATCCAAAGCCGCCCGCTGCTGGTCGATCGCTGAGTACGCGCTGCGATGGGCGGCGTGCGTCGCCCCCCAATCGACGATCGGCAGCGTCCATGTCGACGTCAGCCCGATATTGTAGAAGTGGGATGTGCCGGGCGAGCAGTTTTGGATCGGGATCGTCGGCGGGCGGTTCGGATTGTTGTTCGACGCGATGCATTGATCGACGAACGCGGCGTTGGTGGTTGGGGACACTTGGTTGCCGTAACCGCCGTTTAAGGCCACGCTGGGCAGGTTCGGAGCATCGACCAAGCCGTTCGACAGCAGCGCATTTTGCAGGTTGGCTCCGGCGATCGCCACTTCAGGTCGATTGGCCAATGCGGTTGCGCGCAAGACGGCCAGATCCGTGGTCTTCGGCTCGGGCTGCGGCACGGTCGCGGCGATGATGAAACTCGTGCCCGGAGGCGCTCCGATCACCTGCCCAAGGTTTTCTCCGGCATCAGCGACGTCAGCGAGTGCGGACGCGTGCCGTTCCTGCGCCGTCGTGAGCTGGACTTGCGCTTTAAGCGTGTCGATGCCGGCGACTCTGCCGGCTTTGAAATTCGCCTGAGCGATCTGCAGCAGCGCACGCTGGTACAGCTCGTCGCTCCGGTCTAGGGCGGCGATGTTGGAGTTTTGGACGAGCGCATAGTACCCCGAGTCGACGTTCAAGGTGACTTGCTCGCGCGCGAGACGCAGGTTCTCGACGGTGGAGTCGTAGGCGTGCTTGGCTTGCTTCGCCTGCAGCGTGTCGGTCAAGTTCAAGACGTTTTGCGACCCGAGCAGTTGCGCGGTGTTTTGGGAAAAGTTCGGGCTGGGGCGCAGCCCGAACTGCGCCAGGCTTCCCGCGTTGTTCGCGCTTTGGCGGTCCAAGACCGATTGCGCTTGGCCTGCGATGAGCGGCAGCTCCAGCGAGCGGTCGCGCGCCAGAACCGAACCGGCGGAAGCGACCTGCGCTTGGGCTTGCAGGACCGAAGCGTTGTGTGCCAGCGCGAAGTCGACCGCCTGCGCTAAGCTTAGCGGGCTAGGCGACTGGGCGGAGCCGTCGGCCAGGGCCGGCGCCGCAACCGCGAGCGCAGTCGCGACTGCGGCGACAAGCGACCAAAAACGCGGCATGGAGGAGCTAGCGCGAGACAAGAGCGGCATACCCGGCCGATAAGAGGCTCACGGCGATGCCCGTGCCGATGGCTGCGCTTCGCCTCAGCTTCAATATTTGTTCCAAAGCGATGATGGCGACGATGTAATACCAGATGTACATCACGTTGTACGCGGCAAGGAACGCCGCCAGTTTGACGCTGCCGTGCACGAACTGGGAGAGAGACGGCAGCACGTAGACGTCTGCGGTGCTGTTGACGCTCAGCGGTCCTCGCAAACGCAGAATGATGCCATAGATAACTGCCGCGATGGCGGAGATCACGTAGGCATTGACGGCGGCGACCCAAGCAAGCTTCCAGCGTGCCTGCCCGCCGAGGAGCGCTGCCCCGGCAAGAAATATGGCGGCCGTGACAAGCCAGACGATCCACGGCGTGACGACTCCGCCTGCGGCGATAAAGAAGTTCACGAACGAAGCGCTTGCCGCCATGGCCGCCGCAGCTTGCTGCCGCTGGTCGGCAGGTAGCTGCGCGAGGCGCTGCTGCTGCATGATCTGTGCGAAATGCGCGGTCGCCGGCGCGGCAAGGACGGATCCGATCAACGTCAAGACGATGCCGGCCACGGCGGCCCACCCCCACATCGGCGTGCGGGCGAGCTGAGCGAAGGCTGCTTTCGGTGTCGGGACGATGGAAAAGTAGGTCGCCAATCCGTTCACGCGTCCAGGCGGCCCGCTGAGGGCGTCGCTCGCCATTATTGCGCCGCTCCGGTGATGGTTTCGCTTACCTGCGGGCGCGGCGGGATGCTGGTCGCCGCAGCGGCCGGCGAGCCGATGAGCGCGCCGCCGGGGCCGCCCGCGCTGGCGCCGCCGAGCGCGGCTAACCCTGCGATGGTGCCTAAGCCCATCGTCTCTACTGCCGTACTGGGGACGACGATCATAGCTCCCTTCTCCTTCAGGCCTTCATAAAGCATGTTCATGGCGCGCAGATGCAACGCGATGGGATTGCCCGCATACGCTTTGGCGGCTTCGAGAAAAGATTCGGAGATTTGCCGCTCTGCCTCGCCGAGAATCACGCGCGCTTGGCGCTCCCGTTCAGCCTGCGCCTGGCGCGACATCGCATCCTGCAAATTGGCGGGGATCTTGATGTCGCGGATCTCTACTGACTGTACGGTGATGCCCCAGGGCGTCGTTCGGGCGTCGATGGCCTGCTGGAGCCGCTGGTCCACCGTCTGCCGGTTCGAAAGCAGGTCGGCAAGGTCGGTCGTTCCGATGATGTCGCGCAACGCCGTCTGCGCAGCCCATGCGATGGCCTGGCCGTATGAAGCCACTTCCAGCGCCGCTTTTTTCGCATCCCACACGATCCAGAACAAAACGGCGTCGACGTCAACCGGCACGGTATCCTTGGTCAGCGATTCTTGGGCGGTAAAGGTGCTCTCTGTACGCGCTGATCGATCCAGGCAGCAACGGTATCGACTGCGGGAACAAGAAAAGGCCGGGTCCAACCAGACTTTGGAAACGTCCCATGCGTAAGATGACGGCTCGTTCCCACGCCTTCGCTATCTGAAGGCTGGCGACGGTGATCGCTGCTAGGATGATCGCGGCGAAGAGCGGGAGAGGAGTATCCGTTGCAGCCGTCCCCAGCACTCCTAAGACCAAAAGCAATCCGGCGATCAGCCATGACACCGCGTTTCCGAGGTGGATCTGCGAACTTGCGGCGGCCGGACCGCCGGGGGCGCCGGGCGTGCGGCTGCCTTGGGACGCGATGAAGATAGGGTGGGCATCGTTTCAAACCTCCGTCAAGCGGCTGTGCTCCAAAGTTAACGAGCGTCTTTATCGTTATTCTCCGCGACCGAGCAGTTCGATGGCTTCAACGAGTTCGGCTGGGCCAAAGCCGAAAGCGCCAGCTTCGGTTAGTGCCCGCTTCACGATGTCGTGAAGTCGGGCGGCTTGCGCCGCGAAATCGGCCGGGCGGGCGGAGCTTGCCACAAAAGTACCGCGTCCGCGCCGCGTCGCCAAAACGCCGTCCCATTCAAGCTCTGCGTACGCGCGATTGACGGTATTCGGATTGATCGCAAGGTGTACAGCGAGTTCACGAACGGTCGGAAGCTGGTCGCCGGCCGCGATGGCTCCGCTCGTGAGAGCGTGGAGCAGTTGGCTTTTCAGCTGCAGATAAAGCGGCATCTTCGTGGCGGGCTCGAGCCGAAAGTTCAGTTCCCTTGCGGTGGCCGTTGGGCTGTCCTATTGTCTTAGGCATTTAAGACAAGCGTATGATATATCGAAGGTCCGCCCGTTGTCAACGGCCCAGATGCTTGATGGCGCGGTCGACAACAGTGATGTTGGGGCATGCTGCTTGCGATAGTGCCGTTGGTCGCCCTGGTCATCGCCGTTGGGTTCGATGGCGGCGTAGGGAACGCTTCGCATTGCGGCGGAGGTCGGGCCAATATCGCGCTGACTGAATCACCCGCGACGGCAGCGGTCCATCAGGTCAAGAAAAAGCACACCCGTAAAAAACGCAAGCCAGCGTGCGGGCAACCCGAAGCCTCGTCGCCCGATTCGAGCCGCCAAGAAGAGCGTTTGCTGCGTCGCCGCGTCGTCCGGCTCGCCCGAATCGCGATGCTCGAACGACGCGAGGCTCTGCTGAGCGAGTTCTTAGTGGGGGCCTCGACCGAGCGTCAGGTCATGCGGGATGATCGGCGGCACGCGCTAGCCGAAGGCATAGAGATCGACGATGTCAGCGTGACGCTGGACTTCGTCGGCAGCCCCATAATCAGGGCTCGCGTCACCAACACTTCGCCCGACCATGTTTCCTACGTCGTGACTGCAGTCATCGCCACCTCAGACGGTCCAAAGGCGACGGCTTCGCTCGCCATCGAGCGACTTGCGCCGCACGAGAGCCGGCGGATCGAGTTGCTCTGCCCTGCGGCTTTGGTGCCGAGCTCCATCGAGTGGTCCGCGGCGCGGCTTTAAAGCGTAATGTAGCCGCCGACCTTCAGGTCCGTCGGTTCGGACGATGCCGCCACTAAACCGAGCAGGCCATGCGCGCACCCCGCCTTAAGTCTAATTACCCATGCAACATGAGTTTTTTCCTACTCCCGCGCGCACGGGAGATGCCCACGTGCTCGCCGAGCCTCCGGCGGGTGAATATCTGCGCGTCATTCCGCTGGGCGGGTGCGGCGAGATAGGCCGCAATATGACGGTCTACGAGACGGCTGACGACATCGTCGTCATCGACGCCGGCGTTCAGTTCCCCGAGGAAGAGATGATGGGGGTCGACCTCGTCATCAACGACATGTCCTACTTGTTGGAGCGGGCGGCCAAAGTGCGGGGCCTGTTGCTGACTCACGCCCACGAAGACCACATCGGCGGGGTGCCGTTCTTTCTAGCGCAGCTCAACGTGCCGGTATACGGAACCGGTGTGACGCTGGCTTTACTGCGGGGAAAGCTCAAAGAACACAAACTGCTCGATGTCGCCCGTGTGAACGTTATCGACCCCGGTGAGATCATCAAGCTGGGACGGCTGCGCGGCGAGTTCATTTCGATTACTCACTCCGTCGCCGGGTCTTGTTCGGTGGCGCTGCGTACGCCGCTCGGGCTTGTGCTGCACACCGGTGACTACAAATTCGACCAGACGCCGATCGACGGCCACCCCTCCGATATCGCAGCATTCGCGCGCTGCGGCGAGGAGGGCGTTCTTCTGCTTGCCGGAGACTCGACGAACGCCGAGGTACCCGGTCACACGGCTTCAGAGCGGGTGGTGGGTGAGACATTCGCGGACATTTTTTCGCGCTGCAAGGGCCGTATCATCATCACGTCATTTGCTTCCAACGTGCCTCGCTTGCAGCAAGCCGCGGACGCAGCGGCGCAGCACGACCGCAAAGTGTGTTTCGTCGGGCGCAGCATGCAGAACGTGTCCAGCATCGCCATCGAGCACGGGTATCTCGCGGTGGCGGCGGGTCAATTGATCCGCGAGCACGAGATCGACGCGTATCCGCCGCATAAGGTGGTGATCTGCACGACCGGGAGCCAAGGTGAGCCCACGTCGGCGCTCACGCGCATGGCGGCGCGCGATCACCGCACGGTGAAGCTCGTCCGCGGCGACACCATCATCCTTTCCGCAACGCCTATTCCGGGCAACGAGCGCAGCGTCGGGCGCACGATCAACAATCTATTCAAGCTCGGCGTGAACGTCATCTACGGAAGGGACCGCATGGTCCACGTCTCAGGTCATGGGTGTCAGGAGGAGCTCCTGCTGATGCTCAATCTTGTGCGACCCAAGTATTTCGTTCCGCTGCACGGGGAATATCGCATGCTCGCGCAGCACGTGCGGCTCGCGCTGAAGACGGGCGTTCCGGCGTCCAACGCGTTCGTCTTAGAAAACGGCGACGTTCTTGAACTGACTCCCGACGGCGCAAAGCCGGTCGGCAAGACGAATGGCGGCCCGGTGTTCGTCGACGGACTTGGCGTCGGCGACGTCGGCGAGGTCGTGCTTCGCGACCGCAAGCATCTCTCGGCGGACGGGATGATCGTCGTGACGGTCACCATCGACAGTTCCGACGGCAAAGTGCTCGCCGGCCCGGACATCACAACGCGTGGGTTTACCTTCGGTCAGCGGACTGAAAATGACAGCATCGTCGAAGACGTGCGCCGCCAAGCGTGGCAAATCATCGAATCCGGAGCGACGCAAGGTCTCACGGAATGGACGACTATCCGCGAGCACGTCCATAAAGGTCTGCAGCGCTTTGTCTACGACCGCACCAAGCGAAGGCCGATGATCGTGCCGGTCGTCATGGAAGTCTAGCGACCGGCGTCAGCAGCGGACGGACCTAAAGGTCCCTGGATACATAAGCATCTCACACCGTCGTGGCGCAGGCGGATTTTCGCTGTCATCGAACGCCCGTACGTCAGTTGGCAAACAGATGAAACGCGCAAAGGTATCCGCGCGATCGCGGCGCGTCGACCCGTTACCGGGGCTCAGCTTCAACCTCGAGGTCCTGGGCATCGGCTTGCTTTGCGCGGCTATCGTCCTGGCTCTCTCCCTCGCCCTGCCGCACGGCCAGTCCGGATGGTTTGGGCCGGTCGTCAAAGAGGCGCTACACGGCTGGTTCGGCGTGGCCGGAGCGTGGCTTTTTATGCTTGCCGTCCTGGCCCTGGCGGTGATCATCTTCATGGAAGTCCGGATGCCGCGAACTATGGCTGGCTTAGCGGCCTGCGCAGCCGGCGAATTTCTGGTGATCGACTGCCTGTTAGGCTCTGTCGGCAACGGTGGGATCGTCGGCGACAGCCTGGCGATCGGCTTGCAAAGGTTTGTCGGTCTCGCCGGCGCCAACGTGATCCTTTTTAGCTTCGCGATCGCGCTTGCGATCGCGCCGACCGGCATCTCGCTCAAACGCACGAGCGCAGGGCTGGCGGATTCCGCTCGCTCGCTGCTCGCGAAGATTCGATCTCTGACACCCCAGCGCTCAAAGACGATCGCCACGAGCGCGGATCGGCCGGCTGAGTTAGCGCGTTGCCCGTCTACCGACGGGCTGAGCCCGGTGCCGACGACGCAGACATCCGCCGGCGTCGATGCGCCGCAAGCTCAGGCGCAAACCGGAGCCGCGTCCAGCGCCGCTTCGCACGTGCAGGAGATCGCGCCGAACGGCTCTACCGAGGACGCGGCGGCGCCGACTGCTGGGATCTTCGCGCCTATTATCTCACCCGAGGTTTCCGTTCTTCCGCCGCCTCCTCCCGACTTGGCGAAGCCTGCTGCACGAGGCAACGCGCGCGGGGGCTACCATCTGCCTGACTTCGCGATGTTCAACCCTCCCGAGAAGCGTATCCAGAATGAGAACAGCGCCGCCGTGCTGCTCGAAGAAACGCTGGCCTCCTTCGGCGTGACGGCCGCGGTGACTCACATCGAGCGCGGCCCAAGCGTGACCCGCTACGAGATGATGCCCGGTAAGGGAGTGAAAGTCAGCGCCATAAAATCGCTGTCGGACAACATCCAAATGGCTTTGGCAGCACATAGCATCCGGATCGAAGCGCCGATCCCGGGCAAAGCCGCCGTCGGCATCGAGGTGCCGAACAGCGCCGTATCGCTGGTCGCTATCCGGGAGATTCTCGACTACTTGCCCAAAGGAGATGGCAAGCTCTCGATCGGCCTAGGAAAGGACATCAGCGGACGGCCGATCATCGCCGACCTGGGCCGCATGCCGCACCTCTTGGTCGCGGGCGCCACGGGCGCCGGCAAGAGCGTCTGCCTCAACGTGATCCTGGCGTCGCTGCTGTCGATCTCAACTCCGGATCAGGTGCAGCTTCTGCTCATCGATCCCAAGCGCGTCGAACTGACGAGCTATACCGGCATCCCGCACCTCATCAAGGATACCATCACCGATCCGAAGCTCGCAGCTGGGGCTCTCTACGAGTTGACCAAAGAGATGGACTCCCGCTACGAACGTTTCGCGCGTGCCGGCGTCCGAAAGATCGAAGAGTACAACCAGCAGTATCCTGAGGAACGGCTGCCTTACATCATCGTGGTGATCGACGAGTTGGCGGACCTCATGCTGGTGGCACCGACGCGAGTCGAGACGAGCATCTGCCGCATCGCGCAGCTCGCGCGGGCAACCGGCATCCATCTGGTCGTCGCAACGCAACGGCCCTCCGTCGACGTGATCACGGGCCTGATCAAAGCCAACATTCCATCTCGCATCGCTTTCGCGGTCTCCTCACAGGTCGATTCGCGAACGATTTTGGACATGGCGGGTGCGGAAAGGTTGCTGGGGCGCGGCGACATGCTTTACTTGCCCATCGACGCGCCGAAGCCCGTCCGCGTGCAGGGCGCGCTCGTCACAGGCGACGAGATCGAGCGGCTGTGCGAGTTTTGGCGCGAGCAAGATGATCCCGATAATCGCATCGACATAGCGTTGAGCGAAGTGCAGGAAGAAGGCGCCGGCCCGGCAGACGATCTCGCCTACGAGGCGGCCCGGATCATCATCGAACGCCAGATGGCGTCGGTGGCCTTGTTGCAAGCCGAATTGAAGGTCGGCCATCCGCGGGCCGTCCGGTTGATCAAAATCCTTGAGGAATACCGCATCGTCGGGCCTTCCGAGGGAACCAAACCGCGCAAAATCATGGTCGGCGAAGGCGATGTCGAGCAACTCGCGGCGATGCTCGCCCCGCGCCGGCCGGAGCAGACGTTATTGTAGTGCAGCCGCGATCGGCCGCGTCGGGTAAGGTAGCCGCGGACCTTCAGGTCCGTCCGTGCCGGCTGCCTTAGCTCGGTCCGTTGCGCGACTAAAGTCGCGCCGCTACGCTTGGCGCTGGTTGAGGGCCAGGCGGCGCACGACGCATCGCCGAAGGCGGATGGCCTCATGAACGGCGCCCCCGCGTTCGAAGCCATCAGCCGGAAGGTGCGCTCCGGCGAGCCGCTCGGCCGCGCCGACGGCGTGTATCTCTACACCGAAGCGCCGTTTCACGCTCTCGGCAAGCTCGCGCACCAAGTCCGCACCGAGAAAAACGGCAATCGCGCCTACTACGTGTTCAAGCGCTACCTCAACACGACCAACATCTGCTATGCAGGCTGCAAATTTTGCTCGTTTGCCGCGCATGAAAAAGAGGCGCGTTCCTACCGGATGACCGCGGGCGATATCGTAGCCCGCGCCTGCGCGGAGCCGGCCGATTACGACGAGTTGCATATCGTCGGCGGCCACGATCCCAAACAGACCAGCCTGGAGTACTGGATTCCCGTCATCGAGGAGCTGCACCGCCGAGTTCCGCACGTGCAACTCGCTCTGTTCACGGCAGCGGAGATCGACTATATGTGCAAGCGGGCGCGCTGCACGTACGAAGAAGGCTTGCGGCTGCTGCGCGACGCCGGCTTGACGTCGCTCAACGGCGGCGGTGCCGAAATCCTGGTGGCACGCGTGCGCAAACTCGTCTGTCCGCGCAAAGCATCCGCCGAGGAATGGCTTGAAGTCCACCGGGTCGCTCACCGGCTTGGCATTAAAACGAACTGCACGATGCTCTACGGACACGTCGAGACGATCGAGGAGCGAGTCGAGCACTTGGCGCTATTGCGCGAGCTCCAAGCCGAGACGGGCGGTTTCAAGTGCTTCGTCCCGCTGGCGTTCCATCCCGAGGGAAACGACCTCGAAGAGTATGGCTGGACCGGCGGAATCGATGACCTGCGGACGATTGCGGTATCGCGGCTCATGCTCGATAACATCGATCACATCAAAGCATATTGGATTTCGTACGGGATCAAGCTGGCGCAGTTAGGACTCCATTTCGGCGCTGACGACATCGACGGCACCGTCGATAACGAGCAGCGCATCTACCGCGAAGCCGGCAGCACCACCGATCAAAGCACGCCGGCGCAGGAGCTGAAACGCGCCATCAAAGAGGCGGGCTTCGAGCCGACTCGGCGTAACTTGCTCTACGCGGTCATGGAACCGGCGTGACGTCCATGCCGGAGAACGCGCGTTGCGGCCGCATCAGCTATACCAACGTGTTGCCGGTCTACGCCGCCTTCGATGCCGGCGCCCGGAGTTTTCCCGGCCGCCTCGTCCGCGGAGTTCCGGCGCAGCTGAACCGCATGCTGCTCGGCGCCGAGTTGGATTGCAGCCCGGTTTCTTCGATCTACTACGCCGCACATCCGGACGACCTGAGGCTTTTGCCGGGATTGTGCGTGGCATCGCAGGGCGCCGTTCTCAGCGTGCTTTGCATCTCGGCGCTGCCGCTGGAGCGCCTGGCCGGCCAAGGCGTGTGCGTGACGGCGGAGTCGGCGACGGGCCGCGCGCTTTTCGATGTTCTTTGCCGGACGCGTTACGGTTTCGCGCCGCGTTATATCGCGGACGAACCGGACGGTAAGACTTACGGGCATGCGCGCGTGCTGATCGGGGACGCTGCCGTCGAGGCGGCTGGGCGCGCTCCCAGCGAGCAGGTCTACGACTTAGGGTCAATGTGGCGGGAATCGACCGGCCATCCGATGGTCTACGCGGTGTGGGCGGTAAGGCGTCGTTTCGCGGAAGAGCACCCGGCGACGGTAGCGCAAGTCAACGCCGCCTTGCTCGACTCACTTCACTGGGGAATCGCGCACCTAGACGACGAGGTCGTTCCGCGAGCGCAAGCCTTGCTGCCCCGGACGGCCGGCTTTTACGCGGACTATTATCGCAAGCTAAATTTCAGCTTGGACGAGACGGCACGCGCCGGACTGGAAGCGTTTTACGAATTGGCCGAGCGCTGCGGCGTGCTGGAGAGCCGCCCAGCGTTGGCATTTCTTGAAGAGGCGTACGAACGTGTCTGAGATCGCCGCTCTGCTGGAGAGCTCGGCCGCCGGCCGCCGCTTGAGCTATCAGGATGGCGTGCGGCTCTACAGAGAGGCCTCTCTGCACGACATCGGGCAAGCCGCCCATCGTCGCCGAAGCGACCTGTTTCCGGGGCCTGAAGTATCGTACGTCATCGACACCACCATAAACTATACGAACGTCTGCAATGTTCATTGCTCGTTCTGCGCGTTCTTCCGACCGGAAGGCCATCCCGAAGGCTACACGATGACGCACGACGATGTCCTTGCGCGCGTGAAGTGGTCGGTGGATCAGGGCGCCACCCAGATCATGATCCAAGGCGGTGTCAATCCCGACCTGCCGCTGACCTACTACGTCGATTTGTTCGAGCGCATCGCACGCGAGTTCCCCGATGTGGACATCCACTCGCTGTCCACGAGCGAGATCTGCGGCATCGCAAAGCGCGAGCGCATGCCGATCGAGGACGTGCTGACCACGCTGCGCGCGGCCGGTCTAAAGTCGCTCCCCGGCGCCGGAGCCGAGATCCTCGTCGAGCGGGTGCGGCGTCGCATTTCCGCCCGCAAGATCGACAACGACCGCTGGCTCGACGTCATGCGGGTCGCGCAACGACTCGGGATGCCGACCACCGCGACGATGATGTTCGGCTCTATCGAAACCGACGAAGAGCGTATCAAACACCTCGACGTCCTGCGCGAGCTGCAGGACGAGACGGGCGGTTTTACGGCTTTCATCCCTTGGTACTACGTCCCGTACAAGACGCCGCTCAAAGGCAAGGAGACGACGGGCCTCGATTATCTGCGCGTCATCGCGATCAGCCGGCTGTACCTGGATAACTTCGCGCACATCCAGTCGTCATGGCTGACGCCCGGCATGAAACTGGGGCAGCTGGCGTTGCTTTTCGGAGCGGACGATATGGGCGGGACGATCTTGGAAGAAAAAGTCGTGACGCTAGCCGGCAATACGAACAGCGCCTCGCGAGCCGATCTCGAACGGACGATCCGCCAAGCCGGATACGTGCCCGCCGTACGCGATACGTATTTCCAAAAGCGGGATTACCCGCTCGCGACGCCGGCGTAGGCGCGACGGACGGACCTAAGGTCCGCGCCTATAGACGCGCTCCGGAAGCGACTCGAAGGAATTCGATCAGGCCGTTCAACGCGGGCGGCAGCGGCAGCCGCTGGGAATACGCGGTGATGAAGTTGTCGCGCACGGCGTCGGGCGCAAACCCGCATAAACGGCGCACGAGCTGGCGGCAGTTTATCTCCGTCGAGTAGGTCGCTTCAGGCCCAAGCGCCGTGCGGAAATTGAACGATGATGCCCGCAAGTACCAGAGCGCGGGCGTGCGCGCTACGCGCAAACCCAAGACGAAATGAAACTCCTCGGACAGATGCACTTGGTCTTTCGAAATGATCTTATCGACGACTTTGCCCGGGTTGATGGGCATCCCGGTCATCGCCATCATTCCGAGACTGCCGAAGGAAGGCTTGGACGAGGACTTCGTGGGGGTGCGCGTCAGTGTTTCGCTGCGGATGTAGCCGCCGTGCAGTGCCAGCAGGTCAGCGGGCTTGAGAACGCGCTCCGCACCGTCGTCGTCAAAGAACACATGCAGAACGTCCTTCTCCATCTCGAACTTCAGAGCGCGTATTCGGGAGTTGGGGGGCAGCTCGATGCTGAATTCGTCCGGGGCGCTTAGATCGCCGTCGCTCATCGCGTCGACCACGGCTCGTCCACGAAATTGTAGACGTGCTCGGAAGCGTTGAGACCGGTCAGTTTGGCTTTCGTCATACCGCTGAGGAGGCGCGCGCCGTCGGGATTCACGAGACTGATGCTTACGACGTTAAAGGAAGCCAGCGGGTCGATCGCGTTTGCAGCCGCCATCTCGATCACCAAACCGTCCGTGACATCGTAGAGATCGCGCGAGCGCGTGTCCATCGTGCCCGCCGTCACCGTATAGGACGACATGTGGCCTTGGCGAGGCTTTCGATGCGCGGCGAGAGCGGCTTTTACTTTATCTTCCGCCATGCCGAGCTTTATGCCGTAGGGCCCGACGTAACTTGCATCGCTAGCGATCGTGACCGCAACGGCGCGCCCTTTTTGGAGCAGTATCTGTCCGAACGGATACGCCATCAAATCGGTCGGCGGCGTGCCCGAAACGCCGACGCCGCCCGCTTGCGAAGGTTTCCCCAGTAGCTGCACGATTTTGGCGCGGGAAACGCCGGGAGCGACTCCCGCTCGAAAACCCTCAGGCGCCGGCGGCTTGGCGCAGCCGTAGAGAACGATCGTCGCGATCAGATAAAACAGCGCGCCTGGGGCGACCCAACGCCGGCCGCGCGCCGTAGTCATCGGGCCCTCACCGGTCGGCGCCCAGTTGACACGATTCGAAGGCAAAGGTGTAGACTCCGAGGCCTTGGTCGGCCGGACGCAGTTGCAGATCGTGATGACCGAAATGTCGATTCGTCACCAGGCCGTACTCGCGCGCCGCATTCACCACGATGTAGGAACGCCCTGCGGAATCGTAACGGACGTCGCCTCCGGCCTCTTCCTTGGGCAGCGGTTTGCCGTCCTGTTCGACGTAGGCCAACACGGGCTTCCCATCTTCGGGTTTGAGGACCGACACGACTTCGATCGCGTGGTACCGCAGATCGATGTAATCCTTGGCCGTCGCGGTCGAAGCTCCGTCGTACACCAGCGCCTGATTGATGCTGTGCCAACTTCCCTGTAGGTAGACGCGCCCGTCCTGGTGTCGCTGCGTAGAATCGTCGTACTGCACGGTCACCTCAGGCTGATAGCCTTGGGCGTTCCCCAACGCTCCGTCGCCGCGCCAATTCCCGGCGTAGACCTCCGGCGTTCTCGGATAGCAAACGGCGCCGGGTTTGCTATAGTTGTCGGCCGGCAGGTAGCCCATCAGCTTCGGCAACTTCACGCCGGGATGGTTCTTTCGCACGAGCGCGGCGATCCGCATCTCCATCTCGGGATAGTCACCTTCCCCGGAGTGATCGGCGACCCGTCGGCCGCTTTCGTCGAACAGAAACTCGTGCGGCCAGCTATCGTTATTCCAGCGCTGCCAGATGATATCGTTGCTGTCCAGCGCCACCGGCCAGCGGATGCCCAGGCGTTCCACAGCGGCGGCCACATTGCGCGGCTCTCCAGAGAACTTGAATTCGGGCGTGTGGACACCGACTATTGTGAAGCCGTAACGGGCGTAGCGATCGTACCACGCCTTCTCATAGGGTAAAGTCTTCAAGCAATTGACGCAAGTGTACTCCCAGAAATCGACCAGCACCACCTTGCCTTTGAGATCCGCCACGCTTAGCGGCCTCGAGTTCAGCCAGCCGATGCTCCCGTCCAATGACGGAATGCCTTGATCTTGGCCAAGGGCGGCAGCTCTTGAGGCGCTTCCCGAGTGGCCCACGGCCAGCCCAAGGGTGGCGGCTGCGAGCAGCAAAATCGCGCAGGCGCGGGAAGAAGTTTTCATATTCTCTAGTACGCGGGAGAAAGCCAATCGGTTGCCGTCTACTGCTCTATGATCCCGGACGCGAGCACTTCCTCGTCCTTTTCATCGTAGAACGCCAGCAACTGGCCGGGAGGGGCCACCGGTGTCGGGACTTCGAGGCGCACCGCAAGGGAATCGGAGTCCTGCAGATGCGCGGTCGCCGGTACTCCTTTGCTTCGGTAGCGACACACCGCAAGACCGCTGACCCGCCGCCCGTCCGCGAAAGACTGCGGGCGCACGAGGTTCGGCGAGCTGCATAACAGCGACTCTCGCGCGAGCTCCTCGCGCCTGCCGACGATCACCGAGTTCGTCGATCTTTCCGTTCGAACGACGTAGAGCGGTCCGTTGTCGCCGTCGCCGGGCACACCTTTACGCTGACCGACCGTGAAACCCACCAGGCCGTCGTGGCGGCCGATGATGCGGCCGTCTGTCGTCATCACGGGCCCGGGGGCCTGGCTTTCTGGGAAGCGTCGGGCGATGAAACCGCGATAGTCCCCGTCGACAAAGCACAAGTCCATCGAATCACGCTTTTCGGCGATGTCGAGACCGAAATCGCGCGCGAGTTGCCGGGTGCGCTCCTTGGGCCAGTAGCCCAGGGGCAGCACCATGGAAGCGAGCTGATCGGCGCGCAGACCGGCGAGCATATAGGACTGGTCCTTGGCTCGGTCCACGGCACGCAAAAGGCGCGGGCCGTCGGGTGCCTGAAGAACCCGAGCGTAGTGTCCGGTGATGATGCGCGCAGCGCCGAGCGCGCGCGCAAAATCCAGCAACGCGCCGAATTTCATGAGGTTGTTGCAAGCCACGCACGGGTTGGGAGTCCGCCCGGCCAAATATTCGGTGCAGAAATAGCGTACGATCGCCTGCTCGAAGGCTGCCTCGAAGTTGATGATGTAGTGCGGGATGCCGATCACGCCGGCCGCCCGACGCGCGTCTTCATAGGCCTCTAGCCCACAGCACAGACGCGCCTTGTCGCTCGCCGCTCCGTCACCGGGGGTCCACAGCCGCATGGTGATACCCACCGCGTCGCGACCGCCGCGCACCGCGAGCGCCGCAGCGACCGCGCTGTCGACGCCGCCGCTCAATGCTGCGACTTCGCGGCCCGCAACCAACGCACGCTCGTCGACCGAAGGCATGACTCCAGGGCTTGGGGCGGCGGACGTCATAATCACTAAAGGACTAGCCTCGCGCGGGCAAAAGTCCTTCCGGCCATCCGGTTTGCCGGCGGCTGCTTCTTCGATTTCCTTTACCAGCGCCGATCGTCATGAATGCCGCAAAATGGAAATGGAAACAATCGGATCACGCCTAGTTCAAGCCCGCGAGGCAAACGGACTCACGGTTGCAGACGCCGGCCACCGCCTCCACATGCGCGCGATGTTCGTCGCCGCCATGGAACGTGACGATTGGGCGACCGTGGGCGAACCGGTCTACGCGCGAGGATTTCTCCGCAACTACGCGCGCCTGCTCGGTCTGGACGCCGACAGCCTCGTCGCTGACCTCGATGGTCGATACCGGCCGACGCGCCCGACCTCGCCGGACGTCTCGCTGCGGTCCCCAGCCGCTCGCCAATCCAATTCTTGGTATCCATGGCTGATGTGGCCCATGAGCACGATTGCCGCGCTGCTGGTGGGGCTCGTCGTCTGGAACTTCTTCGGGATCGCGCTGCACGGCCACGAGACGCGAACCGTCCGGCCGCCCGCAACGCTCAGCGCGAATCCGGCGATCGCGCCGGCACCGCGAGCCGTGGCCGCCGCAGGGACGGAAAACGTCCATCGGGGCATCGACCTACGCTTAGCGCTCACCCAAGAATCCTGGTTATCCGTGACGGTCGACGGCAAGCGGGTCATCTACAACACCCTTCCGGCCGGCACGAAGAGGAGCTTTCACGGCGTTCATGAGATCCTCTTGCGAGCCGGCAACGCGGGCGGGGTGACGGCAGTCATCGACGGCCGGGCGCTCGGCACGCTGGGCAGCCCTGGCCAGGTCCAGGAACGAACCTTTGCCGTGAAGACGCCGTTGCCGGATAACAGAACGCATGAGTGATTTTTCTTTCGACGTCGTATCGCGCGTAGACAAGCAGAGCTTAGAGGACGCAGTCAACCAAGCCAAGCGCGAGATCGCGACCCGTTTTGATTTTAAAAATTCGAAGTCATCGTTCGATCTGCGCGAGCTTCAGATCACGATGATCGCGGATGACGAACTCAAATTGAAGAACTTGGTCGACATCCTGCAGAGCAAATGCGTGAAACGCGGGGTCTCCTTGAAGGCGCTGAAGTACGGCAAGGCCTAGCCGGCGGCTCAAGGCACGATCCGTCAGGAGATCACGTTGGAGCAAGGCATCGCGAAAGATCGGGCAAAGAAGCTCGCCGAAGGGATCAAAGCCGCCAAGCTCAAGGTCAGCACTCAGATCCAGGATGAACAACTGCGCGTGTCCGGCAAATCAAAGGATGACCTGCAAAAAGCGATCGCCCTGATCAACGGCATGGAGCTCGATTTCCCCGTTCAATTCGTGAACTACCGCTAGAATGCCGCGTTCCTTCGACGATGCGCGGCCGGCGGACGATCGCGAGGATACGATCGTGTTGCCAAGCCCCCCGGCGCGCAAACGCAGCGGCGCGCCGCTGCTGCTCATCGCTCTCGCATTGGTTCTGGCCGCTGCGGCCGGCGCCGCGCTTTTGGGGACCAACGGCGGCTGGCGAAACGTGCTGGCAGATATCCCGCTCGTCGTCGGGCGAAACTTGCCGCAGGCATTCGGCAAAGACAAGCTGCTCGTTCTGGTCATGGGGATCGATGATAACTGGAACGATCTGGACGAGTCGTACACAGCCGGCGCGCGCACCGATACGCTGCTCGCCGTTTCCATCGACCTGAACACCAAGGACATCGGCATTCTATCGATCCCGCGCGACCTGTGGGTCGATATCCCCAAAAGTGGTTTCGGCAAGATCAACAGCGCCTTTTCGGGCGGCGGACCGCAGCGTAGCGAGCTGACCGTTGAAAAAACTCTTGGGACGCCGCCGTTCGACTACTACTTCGTGCTGAAGATCGATGCGACCAGAAAGATAGTCGACGCCATCGGCGGTCTTGCGGTCAACGTCGAAAAAGACATGGACTACGACGACTCGTGGGGTCACCTGCACATCCATTTGAAGAAAGGGCTTCAGCACTTAAACGGCGAGCAGACCGTCGGCTACATACGTTTCCGGCACGATGAGGAAGGCGATTTGGGGCGCATGCGGCGCCAGCGGCAGATAACCCAGACGCTGGTCCGACGTTTTCAGGGTCCGGCGATCGCGCTGCGCGTTCCGGCTCTGATCGAAGTCGTACGGGCCAACGCGCGATCCGACATGCCGGTGGACAAGATGGTCGATCTAGCGGCTGGTCTGCGCGAGGTCACACCGCAAAAGGTGCATAGCGCGCAGGTCCCCGCAGACGTGGGCTGGACGGACGGCCAATCGGTCTTATACGAGGACCGGACGCAAACCGGCGAACTGGTGCGCAAGTATCTCGTCGTGGGTTTCGGTTCCCGGTTCGATCCGTCGACGGTTCACGTCAAGGTCGAAAACGGCTCCGGCACGCCAGGTGCGGCTTCTGCGCTGGCCGACTATCTTCGCCAACGCGGATTCACTATCGTGGGGACGGGAAATGCCGGCACGTTCAACAATGCTCAAACCACCGTGATCGGGGTCAACGCGACTCTGCTCGGCGAGGTAACAAAACGGTTGCCCATGCATAACGTCCGCTTTTCCGTCGGACGCGTAAAGGGCGGCGACATCGATATCGTGGTCGGCCAGGACTATCGCATCCAATAACGGCGGCGCGGGCCGCCGGCGTGCCGTTCGCCTGGTGGTCGTCACCCTAATGCTCTTCGCGTCGTTCGTCGAGATGCGCCGCTGGGTGCATCACGCTCAACTGGAACTGGTGCCGGCCATCGTGCCGGCGACGCTGGATGCGGCCGCGATCGCGCATCCGCCGGCGCAAGAGCTGGCCAGCCGAATGAGGCGCGACATCGCCGACGTGCTGACGCCGCCGCGCCGCGAGCGCCTGGCCGTGCTGACGTTCGACGATGGACCCTATCCGGTCACGACGCCGGCTTTGCTGGCCACCCTCCGACGGCTCGCAGTCAGCGCCGATTTTTTCCTCATCGGCGACGACGCACGCGAGCAACCAGACATAGCTTTTCGTTTAGCGCAAGCCGGCATGGAACTGGGCAATCATACCTTGACCCATCCCGAGATGTCGACGCTTTCCTTCCCGGCGCAACTCGAAGAGATCGTCGATGGAGCGGTGACGATCCGCCGCGTGACCGGCCGGGTGACGACGTATTTTCGGCCGCCGCATGGGAATTTTGACGAAGCGACGCTGCAAGCCGCCAAGGCGGCTGGGGAAACGGTGGCGCTTTGGAACGTCGATGCCGGCGACTGGCGAACCGTCACGCCGGCCGACGTTGTGACCCGCGTCGTCGCGCAGGCGCGCTCACCAGCGGTGATACTGCTGCACAACGGAAAGGAGCCCACGATTCAGGCCCTTGCGGACATCGTGAGCGCGTATCGCCGTGCCGGTTTCACGTTTGTCACTCTGTCCGAATTACAGAGGCGGTTGCCGATCGACGCGATCAACGATCCGGTCCGCATCACCCTGCGCTGACGGCGCGGGATTTTATCGCCGCGTGCGTCGAACGAGGGAGCATGAGCAGACAGATCATAAAGACGCGCCCCCAGCGGCCCTACATCGTCGCGCGCATAGTGATTTTGATCATTGTTTTGGCGGCGATCGCCGCGCTCATCTATTGGGCAGGACCGCATCTTTGGATGCGGGAACACGCAAAGGCCGCGCATTCCGTGCGGATGGCACGTTTCGAGGCAACGCTTCCATGCAAGTTTTCATCAAAGGCAAGAACTTTTCCGTCAACGATGCGCTGCACGGCTACATCGAAGAGAAGATCGGTCACCTGGCACACTATTTCGAACGCATCATCGACGCGCACGTGACGCTGCGCACGGAGAGAAGCGAACAGATCGTCGATGTCACGCTGAATCTGCCTCACTATCTCATCAAAGCCGAGGAACGCTCGCAGACCATGCATGCCGCGGTCGATCTGGTGCGCGACAGTTTGGAGCAGCAAATCCGCAAGTATAAGACGAAGAAAATCGGACGCCATCATCGCGCAAACGACGCTCCCGCGACGGATGCCGCCCGCTAAGGTTCTCGAAGTTTGTCGTTCCTGAACTCGATCAAGTCGCTGGTCGACGGCAACGACCGCGAGGTCGCGCGCCTGCGCCGAACCGTGGTGCGTATCAACGCGCTGGAGTCCGGCATGCAGGCTCTCAGCGACGCCGAGCTGGCCGCCAAAACCCCGGATTTTCGCGAGCGGCTGGCTCGCGGGGCGACGTTGGACGAGCTGCTGCCGGAGGCGTTCGCCGCCTGTCGCGAGATCGCCAAGCGGACCCTGAACATGCGGCCGTTTGACGTCCAGCTCATCGGCGGCATGGTGTTGCATGAGGGCAAAGTCGCCGAGATGCGGACGGGCGAAGGGAAGACGCTCGTCGCGACGCTGCCGGTGTATCTCAACGCGCTCGCAGGCAAAGGCGTGCACCTGGTCACCGTCAACGACTACCTCGCCAAGCGAGACGCGGAGTGGATGGCTCCGATCTACAATGCGCTCGGACTTTCGGTCGGCGTCATCCAGCATTTTCTCGCGCCGGCCGAGCGCCATGCAGCGTACGCAAGCGACGTGACCTACGTGACAAACAACGAAGTCGGGTTCGACTATCTGCGCGACAACATGGCGCCGAGCATCGACTACTGCGTGCAGCGACAGTTGAACTACGCCATCGTGGACGAAGTCGATTCCATCTTGGTCGACGAAGCCCGCACGCCGCTCATCATCAGCGGCCGGCCCGAGGCGGTTTTGGGACCGCGCTACGAAGACGCTTCTCATCTCTATGAGAAATTCGCCCGCACGATCATGCCTCAACTCGTCAAAGACGAGGACTATACCGTCGATGAGAAGATGCACGCGGTTCCGATCACCGAAAAAGGAGTCGCCAAGGTCGAGCGCCTGCTCGGAACCCAAAATCTGTACGACCCGGTCAACCTGGAGCTGGCGCATCAATTGCAGGCCGCGCTCAAAGCCAAAGAGCTGTTCCGCCTCGACGAGCAATACGTCGTCAAGGACGGCGAAATCGTCATCGTCGACGAGTTCACAGGCCGCTTGATGTACGGCCGTCGCTATTCCGACGGCATCCATCAGGCCATCGAGGCAAAAGAAGGCATCAAGGTCAAAAGCGAAGACCAAACGCTTGCCACGATCACGTTTCAGAACTACTTCCGGTTGTACAAAAAGCTGGCGGGCATGACGGGCACGGCCAAGACGGAGGAGCGCGAGTTTCGCGAGATATACCGGCTGGACGTCATCGCCGTTCCCACCAACGTCGCCGTCAAGCGCAAAGACTACGACGATATGGTCTACAAGAACGAGGAGGGAAAATTCCGTGCTGTCATCGGCGAGATTTTAGAGCTGCACCAAAAAGGGCAGCCGGTTCTGGTCGGAACGCGATCGATCGAAAAATCGGAACGGCTGTCGGCCATGCTGTCCAAGCGCGGCATCGACCATCAAGTCCTCAACGCGAAGTACCACGAGAAGGAAGCGCAGATCATCAAAGATGCCGGTCTGGCCGGGCGGGTGACCATCGCGACGAATATGGCCGGTCGCGGGGTCGACATCAAGCTCGGAGAGGGCGTCACCCAAGCCGGCGGCCTGCATATCATCGGAACGGAGCGGCACGAGTCCAGACGCATCGATAACCAGCTGCGAGGCCGCTCCGGACGGCAGGGCGACCCGGGGTCGTCGCGCTTCTACGTCGGCCTCGATGACGAACTGATGCGCATCTTCGGCGGCGAGCGCATCTTGAACATCATGGAGCGCTTCAAAATCGACGACGACACGCCGATCGAGGCGGGCATTCTCACCGCCAGCATCGAGCGCGCGCAAAAGAAGGTGGAAGCGCACAACTACGAGGCCCGCAAGCACGTCCTGGAATACGACGACGTCATGAACAAGCAGCGCACGGTCGTCTATAGCGAACGCCGGCGCGTGCTTGAAGGCCACGATCTGCGGCCCTCGATCAGCGAGATCGTGCGCTGGAAAGCAAGACAGGCAGTTGACGGCAACTGTCCCGAAAACGCGCACCCGCAAGAGTGGGATCGCGACCAGATCATCGCGGATACGGAGACGTCGGTGCGTGGAATCGGGCAGCCCGTTACCGCCGATCGGCTGCAACCGCTCTCTAAGGACGAGATGGTCGAACTGCTGGCGACTGAAGCCGACCGCATGTATTCCGACAAAGAAGACCGCATGGTAGCGCGCTACTCGCAGCTGGACGAAGCGGGTCTGCGCGAAGGTTTGCGTATGCTGGAGCGCGGGACCATGCTGCAGATCGTGGATCGGCTGTGGATCGACCACCTGTACACGATGGACAGCCTGAAACAGGGGATCGGATTGCGCGGCTGGGGTCAAAAAGACCCGCGCGTCGAGTACGAAAAAGAGGCGTTCGAGCTTTTTGAAGACCTCAAGGTCGCGATTCAGGAAGAGTTCTTGGCGGCCATGTTCGCCGGCGACGACTTCCACATCGTCGTCCAGGGGCCGCCTCCAGATACGCTCGCGCCTCCTTCCGACGCGCCGTTTGAGACCGCCGGCAAGGCTCTGCCGCTCGATCCGGCCGCCGCTCGCCGATTCGACCAGCTGCACAGCAATCGTGAGGACGGGAGCGGCCCCGAACCGGCGCGCCGAACCAACGGCAAGGTCGGCCGCAACGATCCGTGCCCGTGCGGTTCTGGGAGGAAGTTCAAAAAGTGCCACGGCGCGACGGCCGCGTAGAGCGTAGCCAAGGAATGTAACCACGGACCTTAGGTCCGTTATTTTCCCCCTGATGAGGTATCCCGATGAACGAACAGCTCCACACCGATCTCGCCAAACTCCAGGACCGTTTACAAACCTTATTGGTGCGCCTTTGACGCCGCGGGCAAACGTCGGGAGATAGCGCGGCGCGAAGAAGAGACGAATCAGCCTTCCTTTTGGGATGATTCCCAGGCGGCCCAACGGCACATGAAAAGGGTCGCCGACCTAAAGGCCGATATCGAGCCGCTGGAAAGGATTGCGGCTGCTGCCGGAGAGGTCCAAGAATACTTGGCGTTAGGCGATTCCGATGCCGCCTTGGAATCGGAGCTGGCGAGAGCTCTAGAAGGCTTGCGGGCGGACGTCGACGCGGCCGAGATGACCGCGGTTTTGGACGGCGAGTACGATGCGCACGGCGCGATCATCAGCATCCATGCGGGCGCCGGCGGCACGGAGGCATGCGACTGGACCGCGATGCTGCTGCGCATGTATTTGCGCTGGGCGGAGCGCCATAGCTATCGCACCGAGATCGTCGATACTTTGGAGGGCGAAGAAGCGGGCCTCAAGAGCGTCTCTTTCTTAGTGGAGGGCCGCAACGCGTACGGGTATCTCGAGAGCGAGCGGGGAGTCCACCGGCTGGTGCGCATCTCGCCCTTCGACGCCGCCAAGCGCCGCCATACTTCGTTCGCCTCGGTGGACGTCACGCCGGAATTGGAAGACTCCGACGACGACGTGGAGATCAAGCCGGACGAGATCGAGACGGAGACTTACAAAAGCGGCGGCGCGGGTGGGCAATACGTCAATAAGACGGAAAGCGCGATCCGTATCATTCACAAAGCGACCGGGCTGATCGTCGCCTGCCAGACCGAACGTTCGCAGCTTGCGAACCGCAATCGGGCGATGAAGATGCTGGCGGCGAAACTGGCTCAGCGCGAGCGTGAGGAGCGCGCTGCCAAGATGGCGGCGTTAGGCGGCCAGAAAAGCGCCATCGAGTGGGGCAGCCAGATTCGTTCCTACACCCTGCAGCCGTACACGATGGTCAACGACCATCGCACGGAGG
>JACRUD010000158.1 GCA_014304875.1 Vulcanimicrobiota bacterium | reverse complement strand
TCCGCTTGCCGTGTCGAGCGCCCCGGTCGAATTGCGACCGTTCGTCGTAAACGAAAATCCGGATACGACTTCGGCATACGTGATATTCGGCGTGGCAGACGCCGCGGCTGTCGGTGATGGGAATGGCGTCGGGCTTGGTCCGGGATCCATGGACGCCAACGGAAAACAACCTCGAGCACTTACGGCGCTCGGAGAGGCGATAAACGCGGCGCTTAATGAAAGCAAGGTTCCAAACAGCAGGGCCCGCGTAGTCATTTTGCCCATGCTAGTCGAAAACAACGGCCTGCGCCACTGTAAATCGGACGGAACCGAATCGACACCCGTCAGTACTCGGAGCATCGGCGGCCCGCGTGTCCAAATGCGCGGACACCTCCAGCGCGCGCATCGGGAAAGCTTTAGCCGGGTTTTTCAAGCGGAGACGGGCGAACTCAGATCGACGGATGCGCCGTCTGGGACACGGTTTCTTCTCGAAGGTCCACACGCCAATCGTTGCACCGCATGGCATGTCCCTTCGGATACTCAAAGCTGCATGCGCCGAAGTTACTAAAGCCGGCTCTTGCACAGACGATATTCGAAGCCACGTTCGAAACTGCGGGAAACGCGTGGAGGAACCGATGTTCGACGCAAGCTCTAGCGCGCTGCACGACTGCCGTTGCGGCCGCTGTCGCAATCCCGTGACGGGCGTATTCAGGCGAAACCATCCAACCGGCTTCGTAGACGAGCTCGCCTAGCCACGTTCTCTCCCAGAATCCGACGGTTCCGGCGATAACGGAGTGCGCACCGAGCCGGATCGTGAACATGGCGCCTTTCTCAGACGTGTCCAGATACCGGCTATGGCGGGCGGCTATCTGACCCGCATCTTCAATGCCACCGAGGTGTTCCATCATCACGGGATTCCCGACCGTTCTCTCCAAGATCGAAACATCCTCAGTCGACCAAGGGCGCAACTCGATCGTAAGATGACTCAGGACGATTACCGTATCGTGCTGCCCGGCGGGCTATGCGGCTTGTTTGACGCTCGGCCGTAAGAAGCTGCCGAATTGCCGTCGCGTGACTTCATAGCACTCGCAGCTTGCCTGTTCGAGACCCTTGCGATCCAGAATCGTCATACAGCCGTGCTCGTAGTGGATGTACCCCGCGCGCTGCAACGCCGCGGCGGCGATCGTGACCCCGGACCGGCGACTCCCCAGCATCGTCGCAAGAAACTCGTGAGTCAAAGCAAAGGAGTCGCGATTGACGCGATCGTGAGTCATCAACAGCCAGCGGGCCGCGCGCTCGAGCACGCTGTGCAGGCGGTTGCACGCAGCCAACTGACCCAACATGTTGACGTAGGCCTGCAAGTACCTGTCCAGCAATTTGCGGACTTTTTCGTTAGGCAGCAGCTGCCTGAACGTCTGACTTGGAATCACCAGGGCGCGGCCGGGGACCTGGCAGAAGCATTCGTTTGCCGTCGATTCAGATCCCATGAGCAATGGAATCCCAGTCATTCCCTCGCGCCCGACCGTGCCCACCTCGATCATCGCGCCGTCTTTCATACGCGTCACGACGGACAAAAAAGCATCGATCGGGAAATAGACAGCCTTGATCTTATCCTCAGGTAGGTAGACGCTCTGCCGGGTTTTCATCTCTACGATTTCAGCTGTTTTCAAGACGACCGAGGCTTGCTCGTCCGGTAGGTCGCGCAATATAGCGTTGCGTTTGAGCAACTTCAAAGTCACTCGTTCTTTGGATGCAGATGCTCTCTTTATGCTCATGCGGCTCTCCAAATGACGCACGTCACTTTCTGAGGCGCTGGGAAGGTCCCTGTTTGAAAGCGTACAGACTGCGCAGGCCAAGCAAGCGTACGCTCGGCAGATGGCATCCCAACTATCGGCGCCGCCGTTGCGGGGCCCAATGACCGCTCTGTCCGGCAAATTCGACATATATCGCGCAGAGGAACTGCGAGCTACGCTCAAAGAGGCGGAAGACCGGCGCATTAAGACGATCGATTTCAGCGACGTGAGTTTTGTCGACGCCGCCTCGTTGGGCTGCCTCGCCGGATGGAAGGCGAGAATGGCGGACATGGAGGTGCGGTTGGTCGGAGTACGACCGCATATCGCGCGCCTGTTCCGCATCGTCGGTTTCGACAGCCTTTTCTCAATTTCCGAGCAACTCCCTGACGACCCACATTACTCGTTCGTCTAAAGTGGTCGGATGCGTTCGCTAACGCCGAGCGGAGAATAGACGGAGCCTGCGTCCAGTCGAAGGCATCCGGCCGCCCTCTATTTCCGTATCAATAACATGATGAGAACAATCGCGGGCCTATTGCTGTGCGCGACCGTCGCGTTGGGGTGGCCGCTCCATGCCGCGGCAGCAAGCCCCTCCCTACACGAGCTGTTGCATGCCGGCGACTGGCTTAATGGCAAAATCTCCAGCTCTGACATCCGAGGTAAGGTCGTCTTGGTCGACTTTTATACCTTCGGGTGCATCAATTGCCAACGCACACAACCGAACCTGCGCCGGCTGCACCGGGAAAAGCCGAGCCGCGATTTCGTCATCATCAGCGTCCACAGCCCCGAGACGGCATACGAGCGGGACCGAAGCAATCTCGTCGCGTCTTTACGAGACCAAGGCGTCGTGTGGCCGGTTATCGTCGATAACGACTTCGGCGTTTGGAACGAATTCGGCGTGCAAGCGTGGCCCACGCAAATGCTCTTCGACCGCGGCGGCGTGCTGCGCAAGGTCGTCGTCGGAGACTCGCAGGATAAGATCGTCGAGGACGAAGTGGATGCGCTCATGCGCCAAAAGGCCGCTCGGTAGACGCGCGGCGAAAAAGCGTTCGTGAACCCAGATTCGCTCAGCGATGAAGAAATATTGGCTGCGCTCGCTCGTCAGGATCTGCGGGCGCTGGAGATGCTGTACGATCGCTACAGCAAAGTGGCGTACTCGCTCGCGTACCGCATTGTTGGAGATCACGGCTCCGCCGAAGATATCGTGCAGGATGCGTTTTTGGCGGTGTGGCGGCAGGCGAACAAATACCGCCGCGATCTCGGCGCCGCGCGTTCATGGCTTTTGGCGATCGTGCACCACCGCTCCATCGATCGGCTGCGCAGCAGCGCGTCATCCGGCAACCACGTCCCCATCGACGAGCTACCGGAAAGCAAAGACGAAGCGCCGGACCCCTGGCAGCAGGTCTGGAGCGACTTGCGCGGCGACGTGGTCAGGAAGGCGCTCGGAAGTCTACCTAACGACCAGAGGAAAAGCATAGAACTGGCATATTTTTCAGGCTACACGCACGTGGAGATATCCCAGCTGATGGGCGTGCCGCTCGGCACGGTCAAAGGCCGACTGCGAGCGGGCCTTCTCAAACTCAAAGCTTTGCTCGATCGTCAGAACCTCGGAGCGGCCCCCGCATGACGGACCAGGAACACACAGCCGAACTCGCGGCTGCCTATGCGTTGGGCGCTGTGACGCCGGAGGAGGCGGCTGAGGTCGGCGCGCACATCGCGTCCTGTTCCTCGTGCCGTGACGAAGTAAACAATTTCCGCAAGCTGGCCCGGTTGTTGCCTCTGGCATGCCCGCAAGCCGTGCCTTCACCGGATGTCAAATCGCGGCTCATGGCTATGGCCGGGCAGGAGGGTGTCTCAGCGCATCGTCCACGACACCGCTCATCAGTGAGCGCGCGGGCGTCTCGCTTTCACTTCTCGCCGACTCGGCCCGCCCTTTGGTTGGCATCGGCCGCAGCAGCTGCGCTTGTCGTCGGCGGCGCATTGAGCTTTAATGGGATGGCGCAGCGCGCGTCATCGGCTCGGCATTTAAGCGCAATGCAGGCGGAAGTGGCCGCGATGCAAAGAGAAGACCTGCACCTCAAGGCTGCCGCCGCCGCCAACCACCACATCGTCGCCGCCGTCATAACTGGGAATGTGTGGGATATGCGGGGAGGCGCCCAAGCGAGGCGATGGCATTGCGTCGTCATCCAACCCCCGCATGGAGCTCATGCCATGATACTAGCCGCCCTGCCTCAGATTCCTAAAGGCATGATGTACCAAGCGTGGCTGAAGCACAAAGGCACGATGCACAGCGTCGGCATGCTGCCCGCGCAACGTGGAGCCGTGATAGAGATGCCTATGCAGGTGGAGCGAGGTGATATGGTGGCTTTCAGCGTCGAGCCGAGCGCCGGAAGCAAAGCGCCGACGTCGCCCTACCTTATGGAACACACTTTGAGCTGAAGCATTCTCGATATATCGCAATGCGTGCTCGCGAACGGAGCTGGCTCACTACGATGGCGGGGCGTTGTTCCTTGTATCTTCCGCTAGCCATGGATCGTCAACCCGCATGCGTGGTGTCTTCTGCGGAAAGGGCTTAGCGGCTCCACGATCGCGCCACTGACGTGAGCGGCTGGCGATATACTCGAAGTTTTGGTATTGCGCATTGCCGCGGGCGCGACGCAACAGCGCCACGGTGGGACCCAGCAGCATCCAGTATTGGTCGATGAGCCGGCTGAACTGGTCGAGAAAAGCGTCTTCGTCGATAAACTCGTTTTTCACCAGCGTGCCGATCTGATTGAACCAATTGAGCACGTTCATCTCAGGATGTGACCGAGGATCGATAAAGCCGACCGCCGCGAGTTCGGCTCGAAAAGATCGGTCTTGCATCCTTGTCGGCAGAGTGGATTGCACGAAGGCCAAAGACTCTTGCAGATTAGGACTGTTGAAGTCGCGCTCGAGGGCCAGGACGGCATCGAGATGGTTGGCTGCCCTGGTGTGGCGCAGCTGGTTGATCGCAGCGATCGCGGCGGCACTGAGCACGATGAAAGTGCCGAGGTTTCCGATCGTGTTTAGCACTTCAAGAGACATGAGATTCCTCTTTCCCTAGTGCGCCTCTCCATCGGCTGCCATCACCCGATCTTGAGGGCGTCGATGAGTCCGAAGCTGCACAGCGCCATGATCGATGCCAGCAGTAGTCCCACCACGAGCGGCCGCAGACCCATCCTCGCCAGTTGGCGGATATCGACGTTCAATCCGACCGCGACAAGAACCACGACGATGAGGAACGTCGCCGTCGTCGTCAGGGTATGGACGACGGTCGCCGGAAGCAGTCCGAGGCTGTTGAGGCTCGCCATCGCGACGAACCCAAAGATGAACCACGGCGTCGAAGCGCGCGTCCGAGACCAGACGCCCCGCTGCGCCTTCGCAACGGGCGGCGATCCAGCATACCAAAAGCCGACCAATACGGCGAGCGGAACCAACAGGACAGTGCGGGTGAGTTTGACGATCGTGGCGACGGCGCCGGCGGCATTGCTGTAGACGTACCCCGTCGCGACGACCACGGACGTATCGTTGACCGCCGTACCGGCCCAGCTGCCGAACGCGGTCGAGGAAAGACCCAGCATATGGCCCAGCCACGGATACGTCAAAAGGGCGATGATGTTGAACGTGAAGATCGTCGTGAGAGCATACGCCACTTCTTCATCCGTTGCGCGTGTCAGCGGCGCGATCGTCAGAATCGCGGTCCCTCCGCAGATCGCCGTACCCGCTCCTATCAGCGTGCCGACGACCCCAGGCAAGCGGAACAGACGGGAGAGGCTGATTCCCAAAAGCATCGCCACGATGACGCACGTGATGATGACCGCAAGCGTCCGTGATCCTGTCTCGAGCACGACAGCGACGCTGAGACCGCTGCCCAACAGGATGATCGCGGTGCGGAGCACGTATTTGAGCGTCAGCGCAATGCCGGGAGCCAAAATCGGCGCAATATCCCCCAGCGCGGAGCGAACCGCGACGCCGAGCAGCAGGCCGATGACCACATCCGGAAGCGGTTTCGCGGCTGGGCCGAGCAGGTGCGCAACCGCGGCCAGTGCTGCGGCAAGCGACAATCCCGGGAACCATGCAAAGCGTCGGCGGCGGATGGATTGCAACGTCAATCCGCGCTACGGATGATACAAGGCCCACCGCTGCGACGCTGGGCCAAAACGAGCGTCCACATCCGCCGGACAAATTTGCAGCCGTCCAAAGGACCCCTCCACGCTCGCCGCGTCGCGTTCCGTCACCTGGCGCCGCCAGACCCTGACGTCAGCAAACCGGCCCGGACCACAAGGTCAAGGGCCGCCGCCGCTCGTAAGGGTTTGCTTTCGCCGAGGTCCCTTGGACCTTGGAGTGTCTCGCGGTGTGCCTTCGCGGCCACATCGCTTGCAGTCTTGCTGAGGCTTTCTTATGGCAGATTCGAGCCGGATCCGGGTGGCCATGATCTGCGGCTACCGGCCGACTCCAGCCGGCGGGGGCACCGAGAAATACGTCTACGAACTGACGCGCGGGCTTATGAAGCGCGGCGTCGAAGTCGAGATCGTTTGCGAAGATCGTCCTTTTCTGCCCGATGCCGACAACCCGTTGGCCGAGCGTATCGTGGGAATCGACCCGCAATCGCTGTGCGCCAGCGACCCGGTCGAGTTATTTAGGGAAAAATCCAGGCGATTTGCGGAATCGATCGACGCCGCGCGATACGACATCATCCATTGCCACGGACAATATGGTTTCCACATCGCGCTGCGTTTGGCTCGGCTCGTCGTGCGCCCCGCCTTGGTGTCGAGCTTCCACTTGACGGCGTTGGGTCCGAACGAGCGCTACCGGGCTTTGAGCCTAAGCCGTCCGGACGAAGCAGCGGTTGACGAAGCCGTCGCTTTTATGGAGCAGACCATGGGCTGGCTGTCCGACCGGTGCATCGCCGTGTCGAACGGCGTCGCGAAAGAAGTCATCGGTTTGTACGGCGTTCCCGCCTCTCGGGTAGAGGTCATCTCCAACT
>JACRUD010000097.1 GCA_014304875.1 Vulcanimicrobiota bacterium | reverse complement strand
CTCAGATCGCGTAATGTCCAATCACCAACCGTCTACGAAAGCGGTACAGCTTCAAGGATGCGCCGACACAGAGTCAATTGAAAAGCGCACAACATACGCTAGCTAGCCGCCACAGACGTCGTTGCCATGGCGCCAGTGGACCGGCGGTTCCAATTGGTTCTTCAAACCGCTCAGGGAGCGGCTGGACGTCACTTCAACGAAAGAAAGTGTGCGTGCCATGTGGCGTTCAACTTGCGCTTAGGACAGAACTTAAGCACGCGTTGGAGTTCAGTCTTCTCGGGTCAAATGTTTGGAAGCAGATCGAAATACTCGTCGTCTTCGTTTTTGCCGCCTTCACCCTTCCCTAGCGGCTTTTCGGATTCGATAAACTCGATTCGCTCGATCCACTTGACCATCTTGTAGCCGAGTTGGTTCTCAACCCGCAATCGCAGAGGCGCACCATAAATAGCCGGGAGCGGCTGTCCATTCATTTCGAACGCGAGCAGACACTCGGGCTTGCGCGCGTTGTATATATCCTGGGTATCGTAGTAGGCGCCCCCGTACAGCCCTTCGCCAAATGAATAGAAGGCAACGACCTTGGCGTAAGGCTTCGGCTTGACATGTTCGATGAGCTTACTCATCGAAAGGCCACCCCACTGTGCAATGCCCGACCAGCCTTGGATGCAGTGGTGCATGGTGATCGAGTCCTCCGAACCTAGTTTCCGCATGTCGGCGATGGACAGCTCCACCGGATTTTCTATTAGACCGGAAACCTTGAGCTTGTAATCCTTGAAATCGCCTGCCTCAAGCTGTTTCCAGTCTTCGCGCTGCGGCATCTTGCCGTTGGGCCAGAAATGCGGGGATATCTGATCTTTGGTGTAGTGCTCGCTCGGAATGAGACGGTCCAATGTGATAAGCTTCAACGGCAAACTGATGGCTTTTTGCGCATGCTGCAGCGCGCGTGGGAAGAACCAAGAGACGTAATGGGCTGCGACCCAGGAAAGCACGAGGATGGCGATGCCGACAAAGCCCAAAATCATCCCCATCGATCGCATGTCGTCCGTGCCGAGCACAATGTGGTTCATATTGCGAGCAAAGCCGGTAAGCACAACGAGCGTCACATGGGCCACGATAAAGCCGATGAATCCAACGAGCAGTAGAAAATGAATGGACCGAGCAGACTGGCGGCCGCCAAAGAGTCTCGCGTATGCGGGGAACCGATTTACTAGAGCGGGAGACATAGCCATTCCGGCTAGAATCGACAGCGGCGCCATGAGGAAGACCGTGGCGAAATAGGCCAACTGCTGTAGTGCGTTGTACCCGTAGAAACCATTGGGTTCAGGCGGGAAGCGGAAGTTGGCATAGTGGACAAAGGTGTTCCAGGCTTGGACGAACACCGTGGGAGACGTCGGTATAAGGCGTAGCCACTGGTCACTGGTGAGCAAGCCGCCCACGAAAAAAACGCCCGTCAATACGAAACCATAGACGTTGATGAAATGCCAGGAACGCGCAACTCCGACTGTATGGCGATACCCGGGCAACGCAACGATAGGTGAGATATAGCGCGCATCGTCCTTTGCAGTCCAGATGCGGTCCTTTGGAACCTTTAGCGGTGTGAAACGAATCCATTCGGTGCCGGGCGTACAATGGTCGTTGAAGTAGAGCCGTGGATGGTCCATCAGGATTGACAGCCCACTGCGGATCAACATGAACAAGAAGAAGAAATTGAAGAAGTGGCTCCAGCGGATCCAGGTGGGGAAGCCATGCGGACCGCTGACTGCGCCTTCATGCGAGGCGGGGGACGGCGCAATAGACGGCAGGCCGAACACCGCGCCTTGTACCCAGGCCAGGGCGAAAGGTACAACGACAAGCGCAATGAGAACGATCAGAGTCGAGCGACTGATCCAAACGCGAAAGCGCCGGTCGCCCGGATAGTGAACCGCCCGATGAGCACTATCTAAGGAAATCACCGCAGCACCTCGTGAGAACGGTTGGTTCAACCGGGCAGGAGTTAGATGTTGCGCTCGGCGCAGCACGGCTCCTAGCAAAGGGAACCATCGGCGCGTTCGCCCAAGCGTCCTTGCCGGAATCTTTCCGCATAAGTCGGTCGTCGACCAGTTCGGCCGTACCCACGATATTGCAAACCTGTTTATATGCGACGGCAGCATCATGCCGACGCAGGGGTCCGCGAATCCTGGGTTGATGATCATGGCTCTCGCTGCACGCATCGGCGACTACTTGATCACTGAAGGAACTGAAGTCTTCGCGTCCCAGAAACGAAATATGCGGACGTCGTCAATACGGCGCACCCTGTCTGCCCCAGATACCTGGGGACACGGCATGCCCCGCATGTAGCCGTGGACGGGCCTCTACGGCTACCCACCGCCTCGGGCTGTCGCCCTGAATTCAAGCGCTCGGATGCACAACGGCACGTGGTGCTTGCCTCTCTTGCCGGACGCGCGTTTCGCCGAGCATACCGAGCGCTTCAATGCAGTATCATAGGTAGTAGGGATGGGCCGTCGAAGCCAGCTATGTGACGACTGCGCCAAATTGGCCGACATTTAGATCACCGCTCAAAGGGCGCCGGCAAGCCGCCGAGGGCACGATGTCTTTCGAATTTCAAAAGCCGCCCGATTGGACGTTTATAGCCAGGACAATTCGTAGACATCACGCTCTCGAATCCGCCTGAAACAGACGCCGAAGGCAACACGCGGGGGTTTTCCGTCGCGAGTGCACCCTATGAAGAGACGATTATGGTCACCACGCGCATGAGAGACACCGCGGGGAAAAACGGGCAGTCGGAAGGGCTAGCGTGGCGCGGCAGATTTTGTTGAAGCGCGCGTATGAAAAGTCTGCCAAGAGCGATGACTTTCGCGTGCTGGTCGACCGACTTTGGCCGCGCGGGGTGAGTAAGATCAACTTACGTCTCGATATGTGGGCCAAAGGCGCAGCGCCGAGTACGGCTCTGCGGAAATGGTTTGGTCATGATCCCGAGCGATGGCAGCAATTTTGTCAGCGCTACAAAGCCGAATTAAAGGAAGCGGAAGCGCGTCAAACAATCGCTGAAATCGTCGATAATGCGAAGCAGGCACCCGCGATAACACTCATCTACGGCGCGAAGGACACCGAACACAATGAAGCGGTTGTGCTACGCGACATATTGAAACGCCGTCTGCGATCGAAAATCAAGTAACTCGCAACGATGAACAGGCTTAGCGACCGACGCATCTCAGTCCGATAGACTTCGCAGATTACGCATCAGCATACCATTTGACCTGGGGCTCCAGAATGGCATCCTAGCCTGATAAGCTCCGCATTTGTTGGGCAGCCTTCGGATTATCGCGACAACCGAGTAGTGACTCTGCTCCCTTGGAGGGAGGCAGCGGCTTACGCGTCTTGCCTGCGTCGGCGCGAAACATCCGATGCGACATCGCGATACAATGCGCGAGTAGCACAAAGGACAAGTTCTGCGACGCGAAACAAACCATCACCTGAAAACGTGATTGCTTGCCATTCGACGCCCTGGTGGCGATGCACGAGCGCATACGTGTCGCTCCCCACATCGTATATTGCGAATTCATTGGACTCGGCGACAAGGCGTTCCGGCAAGAGCGTATTCCGGTCGATCGTTGCAACGAGCTCCATACGGCCCCCTTCTTACGGCTGTTCGTTGTTACAGTCCCATTGCGAGTTCAGCGATTTCGTCCAATTCACTGCTTAGCGGCGACGCTTTTCCTAGAATACGGTGAGCGGAGCTTGCGTCGCGACGGATGATTCAGCCGGCGAAACGCACCGGATGCTTGCTGCGAAGAATCATTATATATTCCTGCTTGGTTCTGAAGCCGAATAATTCGCGCCAAAGTAGCTCGCGGTGAAACGGTGTGGCGAACTGAAGGGACGAGATTACCGGGCCGCCTGAATCTCGGGCGCAATCGCGCGCCTCCAAGCGATGCGCGCGTTTGCCACCATCGTCAGCCAGCCGCAACCACCAAACAACGCCGCCAACCGGACCGCGGAAGGCGCGGACAGCAACAAGCCCGCGACGCCCAGCGCGACGGCGGCCTGAAACAGTCCCCAACAGAGCCAGCTTGCGGGCAACGATAACAGGGCGCCGGGAGACGTTTCGTCGTCATCGCCGCGTGCCACCGTCGCCATAAGTCGGACTCCGATGTGGTGCAGATGGCCGTTGACCATCTGCCCCATCCATCCGACCAGGCCGACGAAGACGAACGCGTTGGTCCAGGGCTTGCCGGCGGATGCGCCGACTCCCAGCACAGCCGCCATGATGAGCCACATCGCTGCCGCAGCGACGAATGCTTGAGGCGGCCGGTGCGGGTCGGGAGCGCGCATCACGACCGTCAGCAGATCGAACGCGAATACCGCGACACCGGCGCACGCGAGCGCTTCGCCGGCCTTCGTCGCGACAAGCGAATGCGCCCACATCCCGGCCGCGAGCGAGATCACCGCGACACTGACCAGTGCCCCGGAGATGATATGGCGCCGCCGGTTCGCGGATTTCGCGCCCGCGATCGGACCGATGGTGCGCGCAGACACTCCCATGATCAGCAGCGTGAGCCAGCCGATGCCGGCGACCGCAGCGTGCACCCTCGGTGACGCGCCAAGTGCGCTTGCACCAGAGAAACGCCCCAACGAACCCGCCATCGCCGCGCCGATGAGCGCCGCAATGCCGAGGAAGGCGAAGACGGCCAGCAGCGCTCGGGCGATTGCGGCTTCGGTACCCGGCCGGTGCGCTACCGCGAGCAACGTCATCCCGGCCGCTGTCAGGTACGCGGCGAGGCCGATCGCTAGGGTCCCCGCGCCCAACGCAAGCACTGCGAAGTCGGCAGACCAAAAGCCGGCGACGAGTGCGAACGCTCCGACGGCGTACGCTCCTAAGCCCACGCGGGCTAAGCCCTCGCCGCGCCAGCGCGCCTCGGTGGACTGCGGGACGACGAATAAGAGCACGGGCAGCGCGACCATCGTGAGCCAACCGAGGACGACCAAATGCACCCATGCGAGCGACCGCATCGACGGGACGGCCAGGGCACCGTCTGTCGCCAGCACGAACAGCATGACCCACGCAGCACCGTGCGCTATTTGCGCGATGAGGAGCGTGCTCGGAGGGATCCAGGGCCGCCCCTTTCTCATCTAGTCGCTATCGAACGCCGGGCGCTGGGGCACGCGGCGCGTGCACACGTATCCAGACGATACACGCGAGAAACGTTACGGCGGCCACCTGCAACACGCCGGAGGCGACCAGCAGCGCGGCGCTGAGCGCGTGGCCGCCACCCAACTGATACCACGGCTCGGCCACTAGCCGCAGCGGCAAGCCGATATTGAGGCAAGCGTAGCACAGCCACACCGTTCGAGTCGGATAGCGGCCGCTCGTCTGGGCAAAGCGCGTTCGATCGAGGGGAAACATCCACAGCGCAACTCCGACGACAACGTTGACAAGCCATCCGACAAACCCCATGTGTCCGTGTTCGACCTCGAAGACCCGCGGAACGGCGTGACCTGTCGCTTCCATGATCGTCATGATGGCGCCGGCAAGAAAAGTCAGAAAGAGATAAGCGATGCCCGTCTTGATGAAAATGCGAGGTTCGATCGGCATCTAGTAGATTTCACGGTCCAGGTCTTGCCGCAATGTCAGTTGCGGGGAATCGTGCCGTGTTCCACGCCGCTTTCCTCAACGCCGAGCCGATAATGATACGCAAGTTGACCGCCGAGCGCCCCGGAGACCAACAGGACGACAACTCCGAATATCGTCAACGCATAACCGCCTGTCGATGTCGCATCGTTAGAACGGACGAAATATGCGCCGATAAAAACGACCAAGACGACGAGGTTAAGGATCATGTGTGCCGTCGCGGTCTTCTTGGCTGCATCCGACATGGTTATGGAAAAGTAATCGATATAGCCGAAAAGAGCTGCCAGCAAAGTGCCGATGATGCCGAAGCCGATCAAGACGACGCTCATGTGCGGCCAGAACGCGTCGTCGCTAAAATGCGAGACGATGTCACTGATGAGAGCTCCGACGAAGAAAGCGATGGGGAACGGAATGATCATCGGGTGAATCGGATGGCCCATGGCCGTTGCTTTGCCTTGCATGTGATGCCCTTTCTCCAGGAGTCGAAAGAAAAAAGCAGCCGCCGAAGCTAAGTAGTTTGTTCGCACCGCCAGCTTTCGCCTTTGCCGATAAACCGCGCTGGATTCCGCGCGCACACCTAGGGCGCACGCACGCGCAGCGGCCGGCGCATGTCCCCGCCGCTTCGCACGAATACCCGACAGCGGCCAGGCCACGAACGCTTTCGGTGCCTCGCAAGAGAGCCCATGTCCGGCGCCGCGCGACGAGCCATGCGCGCGCGGTTGATACACATTGCCGCCACTACAGCGGCGGTACTACACCGGAGGTCGCGTAATGTAATGCCGCGGCTTCAGTCGCGACCCGCGGTTGGACCCGTAGGGATATGGCGCAGCGGCCAAAAAGACTTCGCTCGTAAAGATCTGGCGCAAAACAGCCGGACCAGTTCTCCAAGGACGCTGACGATGACCGCGACGCCGGTACGACGCTCGGAACAAAACACGGCCGGCGACACAAAGCTGTTCAGCGCGTTTACCATTTCGGCGACTGCGTGGCTCTTGCTCGCGACGGCGGTTGGTCTGCTGCTCAGCTTCAAGTTCCCGTATCCCGACTTCGCGTCGAGCCCTTATCTTTCGTTCGGTCGCTTGCGGGCCATCCATACGAACGGAACGTTCTACGGCTTCGCGTCCGTGGCGCTGACGGGCGTTGCGCTGTACGTCGCGGCACGGTCTTCGGGCATTTCGTTGTGGGGAAAAACATACGCCTGGGGCGCGCTGTGGTGCTATAACAT
>JACRUD010000131.1 GCA_014304875.1 Vulcanimicrobiota bacterium | reverse complement strand
CACGTCGGCAGCGTATCGTACGCCAACGTTTTCGCGAACACGTCATCCGTCGGGGCGCAAGCGCTTTCCTGGATCGGCATTTGGCTACTGGTCGCAGCCGTCGCGAAATCGGCTCAGCTTCCCCTGCAGACGTGGCTGCCCGATGCCATGGAAGGGCCGACTCCCGTCAGCGCTCTCATCCATGCCGCGACCATGGTGACGGCCGGCGTCTACTTGATAGCGCGCGCGCATCCCATCTACGACCACGCGCCGGTCGCCGCGGCGACCGTGGCCGCGGTCGGCGCGGTGACGGCTTTTTTCGCGGCGACGATCGGCTGCGTTCAGTACGATATCAAACGCGTGCTCGCGTATTCGACGATGAGCCAGATCGGCTACATGATCTTCGCGGTCGGGATCGGCGCGTATTCGGCGGGAGCGTTTCACTTCGTCACGCATGCTTTCTTCAAGGCTCTTCTCTTTCTGGCCGCCGGCATCATCATCCACGATCTCGCGGGCGAACAGGACATCCGCAAGATGGGCGGCCTGGCGAAGAAAATGCCGTTCGCTTTTTGGACGTTTTTGATAGGGACGCTCGCCATCTGCGGCATCCCGCCTTTCGCCGGTTTTTTCTCCAAGGACGCGATATTGGACCAGTCGCTCCGCTTGCATCATCCGCTGCTCGGCGCATTGGCCACCGCCGCTGCGCTGCTGACGGCCTTTTACATGTTCCGGCTGCTGCTGCTGACGTTCTTCAGCGGTCCCTATCGCGGCCAAGCTCAACCTCACCACGGCGCCACACCGCCGTCCATGACCGTCCCCGTCGCAATCCTGGCCGCCCTGTCGGTGGTCGGTGGATTTCTCGTGCTGCCGGGCCACGACTTGCTGTCGCCTGCGCTGCAGGTCAGCTTTGCCGATATGGCACGACCGCTCGATCTCAGCGACTTCAATTGGCTTGCGGCTTTGGGCACGCTTATGCTCGTGGTCGCGGGCATCGTCGCGGCATACGCGGTCTACGTGGTCCAGCCCGCTGCACGGACGTGGGCGCGCCGTCATCTCGGCGGCCTGCTTGAGTTCTTGAACAACGCGTACTACTTCGACAGAGCGTACCACTTGCTGTTCGAAAGACCGGCGTACCGGTTGGCGCAGGCCGCGGCGACGACCATGGAGCCCGAGGTTTTCAGCGGTGTACCAAGCTTGTTGGCTCGAGCCGCAGGGCAAGTGGGCGAAGTTCCGCGGGCATGGGAAAGCGGCCACCTGCGGCGTTACGGGCTGACGATCGCGCTGGGGGTCGTCGCGCTTTTGGTCTATTATTTGGTCGTCGCGCACAACGGCGCAGCGCTGGGAGCACGCTAGCCCATGCTGCTCAACACCGTCATCTTCTTGCCGTTGGCCGCCGCCGTCATCTTGCTGCTCGTTCCAAAAGGCGACGCGCGGCCGGCAAAAGCGATCGCTCTCGCGGGCGCCGTCGCCACCTTCGCGTTGAGCCTCGCCTTCTTGGGAGCTGGGCCGAACGCATCGGCTCAGTTTTCGATACCGTGGATTACGGGCGCGCTGCCGGCATCTTACCATCTGCGCGTCGACGGCATCAGCTTGTTCTTTGTGCTGCTGACGACGCTCGTGAGCGTCCCGGCTATCTGGGCGGCCTTCTCCTACGCCGACCAGCGGCGTTTGCGCGGCTACCTGTTCTTGCTGCTTGCTTTCGAAACGACCCTGCTCGGGGTCTTCACCGCCGGCGACTTGCTTTTGTTTTACGTCTATTGGGATCTCATGCTGATCCCGGTCTTCTTGCTTCTCGCTGGGTACACCGACTCAGCGGCGGCGCGGCGCGCGGCTTGGGGCTATCTCATCTACAACGGTGCCGGCGGCCTCGTGCTGCTGTTGGGCATCGTCGGCATGGTCGCCGTGACGCGCACGTTCGAAGTCCTGGGGCACAGCTTCGCATTCTCTGCGGCCGCGGAACCATGGTTGTTCGCGGCTTTCGCGCTCGCGTTCCTAATCAAGACTCCGGTCTTCCCCTTCCACGGCTGGATGCCGGCGACGTACACACAAGCGCCGTCCCCCGTCGTCGCGATGGTGGCCGGCGTCCAAAGCAAAGCCGGTCTCTACGGCTTTTTGGTCTTCGCCCTGCCGCTTTTCCCAAACGCCGCGCACCGCTTCGCCGGCCCGCTTGTCGCGCTTGGCGTGATCAGCGTGCTCTACGGCGCTTTCACGGCTCTCGGGCAGCGCGACATGAAGACGCTTGTCGCGTTCTCGTCGCTCTCCCATTTGGGGCTGGTCATCTTAGCGCTGTTCGCGTTCGATATCACGTCGGTCCCGGCCAGCATCCTGATGGTCGTCAGCCACGGCCTTATCGCGGCTGCGCTCTTCCTGCTGCTGGGATTCATCGAGGAGCGTACCCGCACGCGCGACCTCTCGGCCTTCGGCGGCTTGGGCGCGCGCGCGCCGCGTCTGCAAGTCCTCATGCTGATCGCAGCAATGGCGGCCTTGGGCCTGCCGGGCCTATCGGGTTTCGCGGGAGAGTTTTTGATCTTCATCGGCTCCTGGCAGACGCAGCCCGTGGCGACCGCGATATCGCTCTTGTCGGTCATCCTGGCGACGGTCTACGTTTTGCGGGTTTTCCAGGGCGCCATGAACGGACCGCTGTCGGCGCCTGCGGACGCGCGCATCACCGAACTGCGGCCGCGCGAGGGATGGCTTGTCGCGCCGCTCTTGGCGGCGATGTTTTGGTTGGGCGTGTGGCCTGCCTGGCTCAACGATCGCACGCCGACGACGGTGGGCTCGCATGAAGCGCAGACAGCTGTGCCGCATAAAGCCCAGGCGATTGCGGAATCCAAAGTGTTGAGCGGCTTGTTGGGCGCGTCGGAGACGGCGCGATGATGCAATTGCCGGCCATCGATTATGCCGTTTTGGCTCCGCTCATCATCTTGGTGGCGACGGGCTTGCTCGTGCTGCTCGTGGACCTGGTCAGCCGGCAAGCCGCCCGCAACGTCCTCTACGGTTTGGGGGTCGCCGGATGCGCCGCATCGTTTGCCGCGTCGTTGCCGCTGTCTGGGCGCACGGTCACGACGCTGTCCGGTGCGTTCGCGGCGGACCGCTTCTCTTGGGGTTTTGATGCGCTTTTGCTGCTCACGCTTGCGGTGACGTTTCTGCTCTCATCCCTGAAGCGTGCCGAAGACGGCGGCAGTCCCGGCTCCTACGCGGCGCTGCTGATCTTTTGCACGGTCGGCGGGATGATCATGGCTGGCGCGGCCAATCTCATCGGAATTTTTTTGGGCGTCGAGCTGCTGTCGCTCGCCCTCTATATACTCGCCGGCACCGGTTACCCCAGGCAAGCATCCCAGGAAGCCGCGCTCAAATACGTGCTGCTCGGATCGCTGGCGTCGGGCTTTTTGATCTTCGGATCTGCGCTGTTGTACGGAGCCGCCGGCAGCATCGCGCTGGCGGATCTGGCAACGGCCGCCGCAAGCGGCGCTCCATTATTCGTCGCGGGCTTCGGCCTTTGGCTGGTGGGCATCGCCTTCAAACTGGCGCTGTCGCCGTTTCACACCTGGACCCCAGACGTGTACGAAGGTTCGCCGCTCGCCGTCACCGCGTTTATGGCTGTCGCCGTCAAAGCGGCGACCTTCTCCGTCCTGGCGAGGTTTATCTACACCGTTTTTCAACACGATTCGGCGGCGTTGATCCCCGTCTGGGCTTTGGCCATACTCTCGATGCTGGTCGGAAATTTCGGAGCCGTCCGTCAGGGCAATCTCAAACGGCTGCTGGCCTTTTCGAGCATCGCGCAGGCCGGCTACATCGTGCTCGCGCTTTCGGGCGTCGGCAGCAAGGGGCTGTCGACGATGCTTTTCTACCTCATCGCATACGGTTTCATGAACCTAGGCGCGTTTGCGACGATCTCGCTGCTCGGCGACGGCGGCGAAGAATACGTCGATATCGAGGGCTATCGCGGGTTGTTCTTCCGCCGGCCGTGGGTGGCGACGTGGATGACGATATTCTTTGCATCTCTGGCAGGCATACCGGCGACCGCCGGCTTCATCGGGAAGCTGCTGCTGCTGGAACAAGCATTGGGGGGCGGACCCTGGGGCATCGCGATGGCGGCGACGCTGATCCTCGGCACTCTCGTCTCGTTCTACGTCTACTTCAAGGTCATCTACCAGATGTTTTTGCCTGCCCAAGGCCAAGCCCCGCAATTCGCCGGCAATGCCGCGGCCTCGTGGGTGGCCATCGCAGTCGGCGCCACCGGCGTCATGCTGCTCGGCATCGTGCCGCAGGCGTTTTACCTCGCGCAGCCCTATCTCGCCGCAGCGTCGCGGTGATTCCGCCACCTCTCCTAATGTAGCGCCACCCCTCAAGTGGCGGCCCCGTCGTCAGAACGGGCGGCGGACTAAAGGTCCGTGGCTACATACGCGACCCAGGGGGCGCCGTCGCGTAGCCCGTCAACTCCGTGTAGCCAACTCCCAAAACGCGCCGTCCGGCAAACGAGCCCGCGACGTCGCAAGCGCCTTCCCAATAATTCGCCCGCGTCGATCGCGCGGTGAGCAGCTCCTGATCGGCCATGGCGGGTGTCACCGTTAAATCGATGGATTTGGCCGGCACGCGTATGCGCCACCCGGCCGGGTAAATGCCGCCGCTGTGCGGGCTGAGCCAGCTCCGCGTCTGTGCGATCGAGAAATCGGACAGCGACAAATAGCGAGCGGAGCCATTCGGCTCGATGAGCGTGCCACTGCTTTGCGGAACCGATCGGCCGTCCGCATAACGCAGACGGTACAACATGATCTCGACATCGTCGCTCAATTGAATCGAGAACCAGTCCCATCCCACAACGCCGGGCGCGAGTTCGTCGGAACCCCACTCGTGATCGTTCCAGGCGACTCCGCTCACCGCGGCGGACGCGCCCCCCAGCGCAAGCGTTCCATGGCCGACGAGCCGGGTGAACGAGTAGTAGTGGGAAGCGCAGTTCGGGCATGGTCCCTTGCGGCTCACGCCGGCGCGGCCTTGGATGACCGCCGCTTTTTTCGGCTTGAGCACCAGTTGGAGCGCCGTGCCGCCGGCACGGGCGGCTAGCCGATGGAAACCGTCGCGGTCGCGGCGCACCCGCCACGCCCCGACCCAGGCGTTTTCGTCACCGACCGCTGCGCCCGAGAGCCCCAGCGCGGCGCGGCCGGCACGATCGAAATAATAAAAGCGCTTGCCTGCCATATCGGAGATCGCGTAGTGCGCGAAGTACACATCATCGATGTCCCAAGGCGATCGATGCGGCAGCGGCCGCTGGACGCCGAACCGAAACACCGTCAGCTCGAAGCCGTAGCGGCGCCGGCGTCTATCCGATAGATTGCCGGTGTAATACCACCATTCGCTTTGGGATCGCTCGTGAGCGCCGTAGTCGCTGGGGAACCGGTACCTATAGTTTGGCAGAGCCGGCTGCCACCAACCCGACTGAAAGGTCAGCCCGGCCGCCAGCGCAGCGAGGAAAATAGGCATGGCGGCCAAGGCAGCGGTCTGTCAGCTAGTTAGTCGGCGTTTCCACCGGCATGGGTTCGGAGCGTCTGCGGTGGCGGCGGGTGCCGTAGCCCTGCTCCTGGCTTTGCATTCCCCGCTCGCCATACCCGGAACCGCGGCCGTGCGAGGCGCCGGCTAGGTGGTAACCACCGGCTCGAGCGTCCTCCATGCACATGTAACCGCCGTGCTTGGTGCGACCGTAAAACGGATCGCCGGGCTCGTGGATCGTGCGCGTGTTCATGTTCACCCAGACGGTGTCCGACCGCCGGCAGCGCAGGTTGTGAGGCATAGCGGCCATCTGGTTGAGCGGTAGAGCATTCCTTTCGACCGTCGCCTCCGTGCGGTGCACCGGCGCGTTATCGGCCGCCGGCTTGTTGGAGCTGCAGCCGGCGACCGCGAGCAGCGAGAGAGCGGCACAAATCGCGAATGACTTTTTCAATGAGAACCTCCTATTCCAGAGGATTCGTTGGCAGTATGTCCCGCAAAACCTTCACTCCGAGCGCAGAGCGCCGGCCACCGGAACGCGAGCCGCGGCCGCAGCCGGTATGAGGCCCGCCAGGGCAGCGGTGAAGACGACCGCGCCGAAAAGCTGCAGATCGTAAAGCGGCGTGGCGACGAATGCGATCGTCCAGCCGAAGGCCTGCGGGTTGATCACGAAGACGAGTATCGCGGCGAGCGCGTATCCGGCCGCCGTCCCCAAGCCGGCGCCCATGGTGCCGAGCAGCGCCGCCTCGGTGACGATCATCGCCTCTCCCTGCCGTGCCGTCATTCCAAGCGCGCGCAGCACGCCTAATTCGATGCGCCTTTCGATGACCAGCGCCGCGAGCGTGGCGACGATTCCCATCAGCGCGACGGCGAGCGCGATCGCATCCAGGACGTACGTGACCGCGAAGGTCCGGTCGAACTGCGCTAAGGCGTCCAAACGCAGGTCGCGGTTGCTCTGGACGACGATGCGCTCGCCGCCGAAAACCGACTGAACGCGAGCGCGCAGTTGGGAAAGGTCGACGCCGGGCCGCGCGTAGACCGCGATGCCGTTGAGGCGCGGGTCGCCGTAGTACTTGCGGTACTGGCCGATGTCCATGAACGCGTATCCGAGATCGCTCGAGTAATCTTCATACTCGCCGATGACCGCGAACGGCACGGCCCCCCGCGCGGTATCGAACAGCAGCGTATGGCCGGGCGTCGCACGAAATTTCCGGGCGAACGACTCGGACACGACGACGCTACGTCGGCCGACGAGCCGCAGACCCATCTCCCGCCAACGACCGGCACCCAGGAGCGGAAGCTCTCCGTAGCGCGAGGTGACCCGCATATCGGACGCTGCGATGTAGGTGAGCCGCCCGCGGTAGGAGATCAATTTGGATCGCACTCCGTCGACGGCTTTGACGCCGTCCGCTCGCCTCAGGCG
>JACRUD010000195.1 GCA_014304875.1 Vulcanimicrobiota bacterium | reverse complement strand
GTCGCGGTGTGGGCGAATGAATCGCGGTTGTGGAACTGGATCGTCGCTCCAACCGAGATGATAAGCGGGTTGGGGCTATAGCCGGCAACCGTTCCATACGCCGTTTGGCTTGGGCTGAACTGGAGCAGACTCACCTCGATGATGGAAGCACTGGCGGCCGCCCCGGAGATTTGAGCGCTCCCGGACGGAGCGTTGGGCGTGCACGCGAACATCGCCAAAGCGATGGCAGCGGCGCCCGTAGCACCCAGTATAGCATTTTTTAGGTAACGTTCCACGACCATGGAAGAAATCGTAAACGCAGTGTCTGAAATTCCGCTGAAAACCGGCGGCTGATTTCGCGCGAACCAGGTTCGTATATCGCCGTATCTCGACGGATAGAGGAGCGTGTGACGGGTCAACCCGCACACGCTCGCATCGTTCATGTCGTTGGCGCGTCTTGTCAGCAGCCGTATCCCGTGCAACCGCCGATTCCCGGCGTCGCGGCGGGAGTCGCTTGCGTACTCGGCACCGCGCCGACCTGAACCATGAGACCATCCCGCATCGACGGAGACATGCCGAAGTGGAAGGCGCAGGCGATGAAATACTTGCCTGCCGGACCCACGGTCAGGTTCACGCTTTGGCCCGGTGGGATCGCGCCGCTTCTATATCCGTCTTGCAGCATCGTTCCACCGGAGGCCGACGAGTCAAGCGCTCCCGAAGGAAATCCGCTGGAGTAGACATTGAAGGTGTGCGGCGTCGTGTCGTTGTTCGTCAGCGAGATCGCCTCGCCCGGAATCAAGCCGAGGACTTGAGCGTGCTGCTGCTGGGTGTATCCGCTAACCGGCCCGAAAGTGGCGTCGTTAAAGACACCATTGCCCGGACCGAAGAAGTTGATGTGAACCACGTTGAGCGTCGTCACGGGAGGCGAGCCGGACGGGGATGGGGTCGGCCGAGGACCACCACCCAGCCCGACGCTTGTTCCGCCGCCACCGCCACAGCCCGCCATCCCTACTAGACTCAGTGAAAGCGCTAGGGTGGCACCCACACGGGTTGGTATCGCCAGTTTCATATCGGTATGTCACCTTTCATAAAGCTCGGGGATCGAGGCGATCATACGGCGCATAAATGAAACTGCGCTGAAAAGTTGGCAAAATTGGGATTAACCGTACGCCATCCATCTTGACGTCGCAATCGAATCAATGACATGCTTGCCGCTCTTTCCCGCAAGTATCGGTCGCTCCAATCGCGTATGCATACGCAATGCAGCGCATCACCTATTACTTGCAGGTCGTCGCGTTCATCGTGGGCGTCGGTACCGCTATTTGGATGGCATCGACCGTTTTGGACCGCGTGCACACGGTTATCACGATCATCATGCTCGCGATCCTCTTCTCCTACCTTATCTACCCCGGCGTCAAGCGGCTCAGCCGCAGCATGCCGCGCGCGCTGGCCATCTGCGTCATTTACGCGGCGTTCATCGTCGCGCTCGTGCTCATCGGCGCCTATCTGGCCCCGACCATCGCGGAGGAGTCGACGCAGATCGGCAAAGCGTATCCGCAAATCGCCAACCAAGTGCAGCGGCAGATGGTGAACCCGCAAGGGAGCCCGCTTCTGGCGCGTCTGCCGCCCCGCGTACGCACGCTTATCGCGGAGAACGCTTCGAAGGCGGGAACCTATGTCGGCGCCATCGCCGCCGCCGTTGGAAGCAACATCTTCAAATTCATCTCGGGAACGGTTCAGGCTATCGTCGAAATTTTCGTCGTTTTGGTGTTGGCTTTCTTTTTCATCATCGACTTGGAGCGCATCCAAGGGACGACCTTGCGCATGGTGCCCAGCCGTCACCGCGCCGCAGCAATATCGTTCGCCATAGACAGCGATCGGGTGATCGGGGGATTCGTCCGCGGCCAGGCTCTGTTGTGTCTCATCATCGCCATAGCGACGACGATTATTTTGTTTGCAACCCAAGTGCCGTACGCAGTTCTGCTCGGACTGCTGACCGGCATCGCGAGCGTCGTGCCCTACGTCGGTCCCATCGCGGGAGCGATTCCGGCGTTCTTCATCGCGCTCCTTGCCATTGGTTTTGGGCGGGCGCTCATCGTGCTCGGTCTATTCGTCGTCGTCTTCGAACTGCAAGGCCACCTGATTGCACCGTTCGTGGTCGCGAAATCCGTCGGGGTTTCGCCGCTGGTCGTGCTCATCGCGCTTTTGGTCGGGGCTGAGGCCTATGGCATATTGGGCATGATCATCGCCGTTCCGATTGTAGGCATCGTCCGCGTCGTGCAGCTGCGGCTTTTTCCTGAAGATCCGGAAGCCGAACGACTTCTCGCCGGAGCTCGCGCCCTTTCCGGTGAACCCGTAGCGCCACGCCTAAAACAAGGATAGACGGTTCCGTTATCCAGTGCGCTGACCGTGATCGAGCGCGATAAGGTTCCAAAACTCGTGGGTCAATCCGACCTTCGCCAAGATGTTCTGACTCTCGGGGGCGGTGCGGCGGCTCCACGACGGAGACAGGCGGCCGGCATACCAGGCTCTCGCGAGCTCCCAGACGGTCGGGACGCCGACCACTTGACCGTATGCGATACCGGATCTTTCGAGCCAGCGCGAGAGGTGAATTTCCGACCGGAAATACTGTATGGTTTTTCAGGTGAAGATTATATCGTCCCACCAACGATGCGCGGGCACCACGAAGTGGATTAGTCCGTCCCCAGGTTCTAGCTTGTTGTGTTCGATCCTAAAGGCGACGCGCTCGCCGCAATCGGCGCACCGACAGCGCACAGTGGCATCGCGGCCGAGCACCGCGACAACCCCAAAAGCATCCCAAGCGCAGTTTGCATGGTAGCGCGTGGAACCGTCGAGCACCTCATAGTCCGTGACCACCGCAGAAAACGGCATCTCCATGCGGACGAAAGGGCTTTGCGGTTGCACAACGAGGACGTGGGCATCCGCTAAACGACCATAGGACGCGCGCACCTGCTCCGGTGTCGCATTCACTTGCCTCGCGAGTTCGTCGGGATGCGGCGGCTGCGCGGTTTTGACAAAGCTACGATAAACCGCTAATCGAACGCGGTCGTCGAATCCGGTGCTCTGTTGCGGCGCGTCAGACATGGATCAGCGGAGGTCGTTGGACAATGTGCCGCGATTCCTGCAACACCGCGTCCTCTTTACGCCCAGGCCGTCGGCTGTTTGCCGACGCCGGTCTGTTCTTACGCTATGCGCTACGGAGTGGGAGTGCCGGTGCAGGCCGCGTCGCCGCCAGGGCAGGGCGTCGGCAGTGCAGGATCTCTACTGGCGGATACGTTGGCTATATCGGTTGCGATTGCGGCATCGATTGGTTGGCCCGCATTCCACGCCGGTGCGGAGGGAAAGAGGGAGCCGTTCGCCGCTGACCTGGAAGCGATCGCATCCAGCAAGGTCCTTTCCGGTCCGTTCGGAGCCGTGACGAGGTGCTGGACAAACGACTGGATCGCGTTGAAGTTCCAGTCATCATACGCCGTGACGCCATTGGGCGACTTGCCATACACGTATAACGCGGCGGCAGCCGTGAAGACATCGCTTTTGCTCGAAGTGGCCGGCACTGAACCGCGGTCGCCCAACGCCAGGTTGTGCGACGGCCGAGTTCCAGCGAACTCCATCGTCCACCCTTGCGGGCCTTGGCCGCTCAATGGAAGCGCGACGATCATGTAATTGCGCGTCGGCACGATGGTATACGTGGGGCTTGGCGCGGCCGGAGTCGCAACGGTCGTTCCGGGTACGGTGAAGTTGCCGTTTGCATCAGCCGTTGTCGTCCCCGCCTGGCGACTGCAACCGCACGAAAACACGATCTGCGCGTTCGCCGCGGACCCGTAGCTATAGAGCGCGTACGATCCGCCCGTTGAAACTTGCATGTTCGAACCCAGGCCTGTGGTCGGCATGGGCGTGGGCGAAGCGCCACCGCCGCCCGGCCGACCGCCCGCCGTACCGCCACCCCCGCCGCAGCTCGCGACGCCAAAAGCCGCCAATAACCCTGTCACAAGAGCCACATGCCACAAATATTTCTGTTGCATCATATTGTCTTTCACATCCCTCTTTAAAGTCAATCGGAGGTTTCGCTCTCTGATGTTAGGGCCGGCGCCCATCCCATCGGCCTGAATTCGCGGTAGGGCGCCCCCCCGCTGCAGCGAGACCAGCGCATAGCAGGCCACGACCGCGACGGAATGGCAAAGCCAAATAGAGTCGTTCGAAAGGGGGTTTTCCGGCACAGGTGCAAATTTCGTAAAGCATGGTTAACAAGCAAGTCGACCGCTCGCGAGCGCGAGCCCAAGAAGATTACCTCAAGGCCATCTATCATCTAAACTGCGGAGCCCCCGTAAAAGCCGCGCCCCTAGCCCGTCACCTCAAAGTATCCCGTGCCGCGGTGACGATGTTCCGACGGGTGCTTGAAAAGGATGGCCTCGTTGAAGTGGCGGCCGACCGAGTCGAACCTATGACGTTGACTCGGCGAGGACTGGCGATCGCCGTCAGTATGGTGCGCAGACATCGTCTGGTCGAGACGTTCCTACACCGGTCGCTCGGCGTACCGCTGGATCGTCTCCATAGGAACGCCGAGAAAATCGAACACGCGATTTCACACGAGATCGAACGGCGCCTCGCGAACTTCCTCGGTAACCCTTCGACGGATCCGCACGGTCACGTGATTCCGCCGTCGGTTGACGCAAGAGGTCCGACCGGCGGTGCGCCGCTGATCGCGATGACACTCGGCCAATCGATCGAAGTGACTGCCTTGGACGATGCGGATGAACGAGCCCTTCGCCGGCTCACTTCGCTGGGCGCATTACCGGGTTTTCGCGGCATCGTCGTCAAAAACGACGGCACCGGAGTTTGCTTGCGCGCCGGACGCAAAGTCGTGTCGCTGTCCAGCGCGCTTGCGGCCCGGGTGCGCTGCGCGGTCTGGGTGGATTGCTTGACGGCATGAGCATCACCGTTGACGCGCGCGACGGTGCATCGCCGTCGCGCTGGACGCCTAGCCGTGAAGATGCGCTGCGCGTACAGGACCGGCGCAAGATCAGGGGCCTGCGCGCCGCGCGCAGGCCCCTGTGGCTCCTGTTACTGCTCGTCGGTCCCGGCATACTGGTCATGTTAGGAGAAAACGACGGGCCCAGCATGCTCTCGTACGCCACCACGGGCGCGACTTACGGAATCGGATTCTTCGTTCCGTTCATCTGCGTGACGTTTCTCATGGCGTTCGTGGTGCAAGAGATGACCGTCCGGTTAGGCATCGCCACCCACCGCGGGCACGCGGAGCTCATCTTCGGCCGGTTCGGGCCATTTTGGGGCTATTTTGCGATGCTGGACCTTTTCATCGGCAACATCCTCACCTTGATCACTGAATTTATCGCCATTCGCGCAGGAGCGGCGTATTTCGGCATCCCAGCGGGCTTTGCGGTGGCGGTAGGGTTCGGGATCGTGACCGCGGCGCTTCTCGCTCGCCGCTACTTCACGTGGGAACGAGCTGTGCTCGTATTGAGCGCCGCGAACCTGTTGTTCGTTCCGGCGGCTATCTTCGCTCATCCGGACGTCTCGCGTCTGCTCGCGGCTTTGGCAACCTGGCGACCTTTGCCCGGAGGCGTCGCGGCCGGCTTCATTACCTTGCTCCTGGCCAATATCGGAGCCACGGTCACGCCCTGGATGATCTTCTTTCAGCAAAGCGCGGTCGTGGACAAAGGGTTGACGTGTGACGACGTGGGGCAAGGCCGGCTCGACACTGGCCTTGGAGCCATCTTTGCCGGCATTGCGGCTATCGCGACGCTTGTAGCATGCGCTCCGCTCTTCGCGCATCATGTCAATGCTGCGAACTTTTCTGGAGGAGCCGATTTCGCGAGCGCCTTGCGGCCATATTTAGGTTCGGCCGGTGCCGCGCTTTTCGCGCTTGGTATCATCGAAGCGGGGCTGGTCGCCGCGATGACCATTTCCACGAGTTCAGCGTACGCTTTCGGTGAAGTGGCTCACTGCGGTCATAGCCTAAACCTCGATTTTCGGTCCGGACGCTCGTTTTATTTGGCCGCCATCATATCGACCGCTTTTGCCGCGCTCGTCGTGCTCATTCCCCATGCCCCATTGCTGGCGATCACGATCACCGTCAACGTTGTCGCCACTCTTCTCATGGCGCCGGCTCTCGTGTTCCTTTTGCTGCTGGCGAGCGACCCCGAGATCATGGGAAGCCTGGTGAATCGCTGGAAAAGCAATCTTTCCGCCGGCTTCATAGTCGTCGCCATCGCAATCATGGGCGCCGCGTACGGCGTGATTACCGTGTTTCCGGCGATCGTTCCTAAATGAGGCTTCCTGAATGAAGCAGCCTGACGATGGCGACCTCGATTCTATGGAGGCGCGCGATCGAGCCCTCCTGCTCCTTCAACCGTTGAGTCGTCGCAAGCTGGGCCCGGGTATATTGGTGCTGTTATGGCTCCTGCGCATCTACGTCATAATCGCGGTGCCGCTTGCCGCCTATGCCTTCATCCGGTCGCTGCATCAAGGGCCTTAGACGCCCGAACCGCTTTGGGCCGATAACGGCGTGCGCTACGAAGCAGTTAGCCTTGGATGGGGGCCAAGTCGGCCCCGATTCGCAGCACCGTCTCGTTTCCGTTCCGACGGCGTAGCGAGGTGAAGATGCGCGCAAGTTCTTTCGCGGCTTGCGACGTCCCGACCAGTTCGCTCTGCTGATTCACGGGTTGCTCGATGGAGGTTCGCACGTTCCAGCCGCCGCCGCGCAGCGCACCGGCGACCATCCTATCCCAGCCCGCGACACCGGTGGCATTGGCGACCATCAATAAGTCTTGAGGTGGTGGGCGCTTGTTGAATACCATTTTCCCGACCAGCTTGGCCCAACGTGGATCCAGCATGACGACAGACGCGGCGCCGACGTTCGTGGGCC
>JACRUD010000172.1 GCA_014304875.1 Vulcanimicrobiota bacterium | reverse complement strand
CTGCTAGGTCATGCCGTCGCGAGTCCACCATGCCGGCGACGACGAACGTCAATGCTTGGGCAAAGGCCCTGCGCGCTCGCTCTTGGCCACCGGGCACGGAGTGTTCTAGGGGCGCTTTCGTGCCGCCTCGGTCCAAGCGCGCTGAAGCGGTTTGCCAAACCAGCCGTTCAGCTTCAAGACGGTCGATCGCGGACGCTGCGTCCGGATAGCGCTGCGCGGGATCTGCGTGCAGCAACCTCATGACGGCGTCGTTCAAACCGACCGGGATAGCAGGATTGAACCGGCGCGGGGGCGCCGGCGACTCGTTGATGTGCGCGGACATGATCGCGACCAAATCAGCGGAATCGTCGCGAAAGGGCAGCCTCCCGCACAGCAATTCGTAGAGCACGACGCCAACCGAATAGAGGTCGGCCGTGCGATCGCCGGGCTTTCCCAAGAATCGCTCGGGCGGTAGGTACGCGACCGTCCCGACGATCTCACCGCTTTGCGAGGAATTGGTCGCATCCGAAAGCCGCCGGGCCAGACCGAAGTCCATGACCTTAAGCGTCAGATCGTCCGTCAACATGATATTGCCCGGCTTTATGTCGCGATGGAGAACCCCGCGATCGTGGGCGTAGCGCAAGGCCTGCAGCAGTTGAATCGTCAAACCGACGGCGTCGTCGAGGCTGATGCCGCCGAGATCGAGGTTGGCCATGGCGCTGCCGCTGACGTGCTCCAAGATGATATACGAAACCTCACGGTCTACGCCGACGTCGTACACTGCGACGATGTTCGGGTGATTGAGCCGCGCCATCGAGCGCGCTTCGATGAGAAAGCGCCGGCTGACCTCATCCGATGTGTCGGTCAAGATCTTCACGGCCACTTCGCGTTCTAGGACGTGATCCACGGCTAGGAAGATATCTCCCATGCCGCCCTTGCCGATCCGCTCCACGATACGGTAGCGGTTGGCCAGGATGCGGTCCGGCACGACGTTCATTCCATGGGCGTGGTGAAAGCGGACTTCAAGTGCGTGATTTCGTTGCTGCGCGCGGCTTTCATCACCGCAATGACGTCGAAACGGATTCTGCCGAAGACTTGCCCGGAATATGCGAGGTACTCTTGGGCGGCCTTCCTCACCCTGGCTTGCTTCAGCGGCGTGACGGCCTCGATGGGTGCACCCCGCTTGAGGGAGCGTCTCGTTTTTACTTCGACGAACACCAGAGTGCCGCCGTCGAGGGCGATAAGATCCACTTCACCGCTGCGGCAACGGAAGTTGCGCTCCAGCACGTGATACCCTCGCTCGCGCAGGAACGCTTCGGCGGCGCGTTCGCCTTCGCTGCCAGCCGTCCGCCGCAAACCGGCGTTCATACGATATCGCCATCGTAGGCCAGCGCTAGAGTCGGCGCCATGACGGGCGCAAACGAACGGCGGTGCTCCGGGCACGGTCCGTGCTTGGCAAGAGCGGCTAAATGGGCGGCAGTGCCGTAGCCTTTATTATGGGCGAATCCATATCCGCGGTGCAGCGCGTCGAGCATCGCCATGTGGGCATCGCGAGCGACCTTGGCAACGATGCTTGCCGCCGCGATGGCTGCCGACTTGGCGTCTCCATCGACGATGGCTTGTTGCGGATACGGACAATCCGGAATCGATAAGGCGTCGACGAACACCTGACAAGGCGGACGCGCAAGGCTGGCGATCGCTCGGCTCATCGCCAGTTTGGTGGCTGCCAAGATGTTGACGCGGTCGATCTCCTGCGGCGTGGCCCACCCAAGAGCAAAGCATATTGCGTCGCTCCTGATGGAATCGGCGAGCTGCGCCCGCCGCAACGAGGTGACGACTTTGCTGTCGTTGAGAAATTCTATGTGGAGCGGCTTCGCGATCACGATGGCGCAGGCGGCGACGGGCCCGGCGAGCGGTCCGCGACCCACCTCGTCGACCCCGCAGATGTATTGAGCGCCGCCGTCCCAGGCGGCGCGTTCGAAGCTGTGCAGGCGGCGCAAGCGACGCCGTTCTCTCGGCGTCACGCCGGTGCGCTCTGCGGTCGTTCGAATGTCATGCGGCCCAGCGCCCCAGTCCGAAAAGCCGCGATCAGCGAGCGCGCCGCAGCGGCGCGGTCAAGTTCGCCGCCTCGCCGGAGCCTCCCCCGCCGCGCCGCAAATGCGTCGACGTCGAGGGCCGAGGCGAGGCACCCAGACCAGCGGCAAAACCGCTCGGCGACTTCTTCGGGATCGAAGGCCTTTTCCGGTAAGATTCCGCAGAGCGCTAGCTGCCATGCCGCGTCCGCGCTATCGATGCGCGGGCTCAAGACGCCGGGCGTATCCAAAATATCCGCGTCGAGTCCAAGCTGACGCCATTCCAATTTGCGCGTGACGCCGGGCTGATCACGAACGACTGCGCGTTTTTGCCGTGCCAGAGCGTTGATGACGGATGATTTGCCGGCATTGGGCGCGCCGACAACGGCCAGGCGCAAGCGCTTTCCCCGGCGACCTTGTGAGAGCAAAGCAGACCGCAAGCGGTTGAGCGAGCTCGGCTCCTTGCCGACTCCTGCGAACGCCGATTTGCCCACGGCGCGCAGGTGCGCGAGCCAAGCCGCGGTCGCTTTCGCATCGGCCAGGTCCGCTCGATTTAAGACGATGAAGACCGGCTTCGACCGAAGTTTTGCGCGCGACGCAGCGACGTCCGTCGCCGCCGGAATGCGGGCGTCGCGCACTTCGATGAAGATGTCGATGAGGTCGGCGATCCCCTCGAGCGCGCGCAAGCCGGCCGCCATGTGTCCGGGGAACCAAGACGCGGCACTTGCGGTTTTAGAAGACGATCTTGACATTGCGCGGCGGCGAGACGAGCAGGGAGGCGCGCCCGATGACGGCTGACTCCGGCACGGGGCCAAAGGCGCGTGAGTCCTCCGATTGCGCGAGGTTGTCGCCGAGCAAGTACAGCGATCGATTCGAGACCCGCAATGAGCTTAGATCCCGCGAACCCCTTAAGGCAGCCGAGCCGGCCTGAAACGCCCGGCCGTTGACGAACACGATTCCGCGCGAGAAAGAGACGAGATCGCCCGCGGTCCCGACGACCCGTTTTAGGAACATCTGGCGCCCTGCTCCGCTTCCATGCATGAATGCGACGACGTCGCCTCGAGAAATGGATCGCAGCGGAATGTCCAAGAGGCTGCGGCCGGATCCGACGGGCGCCGTGACCTTGAAGTCGTATGCGAGAGTATCGATCAACACCCGATCGCCGGCTCGCAGCTCCGGTTCCATGGAGCGGCCGGTCACTTGCGGGATGCGGAAGAAGAACGCCGACACGAGGATGGCCGCGGCCGCAGCCTCAGCCACGAGGATCGCGACGCGGCGCACTTTGTGCGATCGAGCCCGATGATCGGCAAGCTCGCCCCAACAGCTCGGTGCCGAACCGCCGGTCTCATGCCAGACGGGCTCCCCCTGCAGCACTGCACGTCGCTTCGTGGCGCGCCTGTGGCGCCCTGCCCGCTATAATCGCGGTCCCGTGCTTAGCGAAGAATGCGCGCGTGCTGCGGAGGCCAGAAGAGCAAGAACGCATGCCCGACGAAACCATCCCGGCTCAAAAACCCCCACAGATGGCTGTCGTCTGAATCGTTGCGATTATCGCCAAGCATGATGTAGTATCCGTTGGGCACGCGGTTCGGAGCCTGCCAGAGGTTTTTAGGCGGGATGCTCGCCTGGGTATCGAGCGGCACGTTGTCGACGACGAGTGTGTAGTTTTTTATCTCCAGCTCATATGTGGGACGCTGGTCGGCAGGAAGATAGGGTTCGCTCAGGGCCTTGCCGTTGCGATAGACGACTCCGCTATGGATGCGAAGCGTATCTCCAGGGCCGGCCATGACGCGCTTGATGAAGTCGGTGGTTCCCAACTGCGGGGGCGGGATGAAGACTGCGACTTGGCCGTCCTGCGGTGAGCCGAGGCGATATTGCAGCTCGTTGGCCAGCAGCACGTCATCGATCTTGAGCGTCGGCTCCATAGACGCCGACGGAATCCAAAATGTTCTCACGACGAAGTGCATCAGAACGAGAGCCACCACTCCTGCGATGATAAAAGCATCGAGGTATTCTCGCACGATGCCGCGCTGCTTCTCGTCGGAAACCGCGACCGGAGCCACCGCGATGACGACCCGTGCGACGATGAGGATGCCGAGTATGGCGCCCAGGACGTAGGGACTCATCCGTCAGCGGCTATTTCTTTTTTTCCTTGATGCGCGTCGCTTTGCTTCCGATCCGGCTTTGCAGATAGAAGAGCTTGGCACGCCTGACGAGTCCGCGCCGCATGACGTCGATCTTCTCGACCCGCGGAGAATGCAGCAGAAAGGATCGTTCGACCCCGATGCCGTGCGCGATGCGGCGCACGGTAAAACTTTCGGAAAGGCCGCCGTTCTTTCGTTCGATGACGACGCCCTCGAAGATCTGAATGCGCTCTTTGTTTCCTTCGGTCACGCGCGAGTGGACGCGTACCGTATCGCCGGCGTTGAAATCGGAGGCGCGTTTGCGGAGTTGCTCGACGCCCACGACGCTTGCCATGTCCATGTAAACCCTAATCCTCGCAAAACTGCGTAAAAAAGCGTCGCCTCGGTCGTGGTGACGCCGCAGTCACTGTGTTCGCTACAAACGAATCAAAGTATAGCACAGGGGAAAGCGACCGAGCAAGGCGGGAGCTTATTTGGATTCGCGAGCGACCTGGTCCGCAAGCAGATCGGGCCGCCTTCGGGCAGTCCTCATCCTCGCTTGTCTGCGCCGCCAACGGTCGATGCGCGTGTGGTCCCCGCTAAGGAGAATATCCGGGACACGAAGGCCTCGAAACTCGGACGGCCTCGTGTAGTGGGGCCAATCCAAAGCGCCCGCGCTGAAGGAGTCGTTCTCGGCGCTTTGCGCAGCGATGGCCTCAGGCAGCATTCGAACGCAAGCGTCCACAAAGGCCAGCGCCGGTATCTCGCCGCCGGTCAAGACGAAATCGCCCAGCGACAGTTCCGTCGCGGCGACCAGCTTGAAAAGCCGCTCGTCGATGCCCTCGTAGTGGCCGCACACGACGATCAGCCACGCATGGGACGCCAGCCGGCAGGCCGAGGCATGGTCGAAGGGGCGTCCGGCAGGTGACGGGACGATGATCTTGCACCCTGGCGGCAGGGCGAGGTCCGGGCCAAGCAGCATTTCGAGTGCGCCGACCACCGGTTCGAGCCTCAGCACCATGCCGGATCCGCCGCCGTAGGGAGCATCGTCTGCGCGACGTCCAGCAGGTATAAAGTCCCGTAGGTCGTGAACCGCGATGCGCGCTAAGCCGCGGTTTTGCGCTCTGCCGATGATGCTGCCCTCGAAAATGGGCGCAAAGAACTTCGGGAACAGCGTGATGATGTCGATGCGCATGGACGGGACCTTTCGCTGTGCCCGAGCGTTCACCATACTTATTAGGCCTGGCCGCGTTCGAGCGCGGAGATTACCTGGACGCGATGCGGCGGTTTACGCAGGCGGTTGCAGTCGGCGACCAGCCTGCGGCGGCGCTTTCCAAGCGCGGCGTGTGCAGGGTCCGCATCGATGACCTCGCTGCTGCCGAGGCCGACTTTTCAGCAGCGCTGGAGCGCGATGCACGATGCACCGCCGCCATCGTCAACTTGGGGAATCTCGCCCTGTGCGAGGGTCGTCTTGATGAGGCTCAAGCGCGCTATCGCGCAGCCATAAGAATCGACGAGAATCACGCGTCCGCGCATCACAATCTCGGCGTCGTGTACCGGCGTCTCGGCCGTTTAGGCGAAAGCGTCCGCGAGCTTCGGCTGGCGGCCCGGCTCGAAAGCGACGCGGGCGCTCTTGCCAAGCGGCTCAAGTTTTGGAAGTGACTTCTACGACGTCGCGATCGGTGATGTTCTGCAGGTACTCGAACAGCTGCGGAAGGGTGATGCGTTCCAGCGCCGTTCGCTTGGAAGACTTTTCATCTTCCCCCTCGTCCCGAAGGTAGTAGCGCACATCGAAATCACAGGCTTCATCGGCATAAAAAGCCACCGCGAAACTCTTGCCGGGATTGTCGTCATAGACTCGCATGGCATGCGGATTGATGATTTCGATCGAGTGGGCGGGGTTGTTGGCGTCGTAGATCGTCACCACGAGTTCGCCCGCTCCTTTGACCTCCACGTCGCCGACGGAAAACGAGTTCTTTATGGAATAATGCTGCTGCGAATGCTTTCGGCGAGCCGACATCTCGTAAAAGACGTGATGGCCGATAAACCTCGCCAATATCTTCTTAAGGGCAGGCAGAGAAGCCAGTGGCTCCTCACGCTGCCCTCTCGTGTAGATGATTTTCAAGAGCGCCTCGCGGCCCAGTTCGACCCAACTTCCGCGCGCCGACGAGGACGAACGGAACGCCTTGACCAAAAGTTAGAGCCTACGATGGCAAATCCATGCTGAGCCCGTCGGACACGGCCATCGTGTTCGTCGTGGCGCTGTTGCTTTTCGGTCCGGAGCAGATGCCCAAAATAGCGCGCCAGGTCGGCGAAGCGATGAGGAAGTTACAGTCGACGACCCAGTCATTCATGGTGGAGATGGAGCGAGCGGCTTCAACCGACGATGCGCGTCCGCCCGACGACGCCAAATCAAGAGACGAACTCGCTGAGGCGGTTGCTTCGGACGACGGCACCGAGCCGCAGCTTCCCGGTTTCAGCGGGCAGCCGCGCGGTTGATTTCAGCTCGACGACAAGCCGGTCAGCCGCCTCCACAACACGACGACCTTCCAGACGTAACGAATCGTCTCGTCGTATGGCGGCACGCCGCCGTAGCGGTCGACAGCCCCGGTTCCAGCGTTGTACGCCGCGATTGCATCGACATAGCGGCGCTGCAACGGCAGACGGCCGTAATGGCGCAAGTTCCCGCTCAGGGTGAGGACCGTGCCGCGAACGTTTTGATCGATGTCGGCAGTGTCCGTCAGACCGTCGCCCGCCGCCGTCTCGGGCATGAGCTGACCGAGACCCATCGCGCCCGCTCGGCTGCGCGCAGTCCGATCGAACCCGCTCTCCGTCGCCACGATCGCGACGACAAGTCGCGGATCGACGCCTTCGGCGCGTGCTTCGCGGCCGATAGCGGTCACGATACGATAGGCGTCGTACGCGTCGATGCCGGGATTGAAGTAGCGGATGGCCGCGACGTACGCCGCGACGCCTTCGGCGCTTTCGCTTCTGGTATGACCCGCTTGGCCGCCCACTGCGGCGCCGGACGCCCACAACAACAAAGATAGGGCGCCTAGGGCCGCTGCCAAAGGGGTTCGCACAGAGTGGACTATCGGCCGATTTCCGGGCTGGAACACGGCCGGCTGCTAAGCAGCGCGGTCGCTCAGATCTTCAACTGCGACCGGACGTCAGCCACTTTGTCTTCGACGAACTTGGTGACCGAAGAGCGGATCGCTTGCTTTTGGCTCTCCTCGAGCCGGCTGTAGATCATGTAGCCGACAGACGCGACGGCGGCGCCGATGACTCCGGCCATCAACGTTTTCTTGCCCTCGCCGCCGCCGTCCATGCCGTCCATTCGTTCTTCGCTGCCGTAATCGGCGTTGCCGGACTGGTTTATATCCCTCATCGAATCCATGCTCGCTCCTCGGCCGTCAGCCATCGCGGGTGATAGTTACTTTCACATACCCAGGATACGACCGTGCAATCGCTCGCAGGCCCGAAACGGCGGTATTCAGGACCGCCGCCGCCGCCGTGCCTCCTCCGCGCGTGCGAAGCGTGAACTCTCCAGCCGGATGATCGGTCAAATCGACGCTCGCCCTGCAGTGGCGCCGGAGCCCGTAAGCCGCAGAAAGCACGAGCGCGCTGACGCCCGCGCATGCGACATCCTGACCGGCGGGCGCCAGCCCCGCATGTCCGCGAACGCGCAACTCGACGAACCGCCCGCCTTGGCGGCGGATGCGTATCCGAAGAGGGGTGTCACGGGAGGACGATTTTCTCAATCCTCAATTCGGTGACGGGCTGCCGGTGCCCGGTGCGCGTGCGGATGCGTTTTTTCGGTTTGTAATGAAAAACGGTGATTTTGCGGCCCTTGCCCTGGCGGACGATGCGGGCTTCGACGGTCGCGCCGCTCAAGCGGCCCTGCGCGGTGATTAGGTCTTGGCCGTCGTGCGCTAAGAAGACACGCTTGAAGACGACCTGTTCGTCCTTGCGGCCGGCCACTCGGTCTAGCCGGATGCGCTCGCCTTCGCGGACGGTGATCGGGCGGCCGTTTGCCTCGATGACGGCATACATTGGAATCAGGCACCCCTTTGTGACGATAAAGGCTCGCGCGGCCTCAAATCGTAACATAGAAGGTCGGCAAGCGTCAAACGCGGGCCGTCTGTCGACCACCCAGCGCCAGAGTATTTACAAACCGGGCCAAATGCCCTATTATGTGTTGTCGATGAGCGGCTGCCGCGCGGCGCGGCGATGACCCGTCAAGTTCGGAGGTGGGATCTCCCTGCTCGTTCACCCGAAGGGGGCTGGATGGTTGAAGGCATTTGGGACTCATATTATCGTCGAACTGTCGGGCTGTGACGCGGAAATCTTAAGCGACGTCGACAAAGTAACGAAGATCTTGGTCGGCGCGGCGCAGCAGGCGAACGCCGAGGTGTTGCAAACCGCATTTCACCGCTTCACGCCTCAGGGCGTGAGCGGTGTCGTCGTTATAGCGGAATCGCACCTGTCCATCCATACCTGGCCCGAGTATGGGTACGCGGCGATGGACATCTACACGTGCGGCGATCACACGGATCCTTGGAAGGCCTGCCGGTACGCCGCCATGCAGTTCAAAGCCAAACAGATGCTCACCACTGAAGTGCGGCGCGGCTTAGCCAACGATGCGGGCGTCTTCGGGCACGTTGTGGGCAGGCGCTCGGATGGGATCGAAGCGATTGCCAAAGACCGCAGACTCTCAGTGGTACGTTGAGCAGGTTGCAGACGGCGAAGTTCACGCGCATGCGCTGACCGCAACCATAGCGCAAGGCCGCTCTTCGTACCAATCGTACGCCATCGTCCAAAGCTCGCTGTTCGGGAAGATGCTCGTCCTGGACGGAGACACGCAGAGCTCTGCGTTGGACGAAGGTCTGTATCACGAGTCGCTCGTCCATCCGGCCTGCGCGGCGGTGTCAGCCCCTGCTCGGGTTCTCGTTCTGGGCGGCGGCGAGGGCGCGACGCTACGCGAAGTGCTCAAGGTCCAAAGCGTCGTCAAGGCCACGATGGTGGACATCGATGGCGAGGTCGTCAGCTTGTGCCGGCGTTTTCTGCCGGAATGGAGCGCCGGCGCTTTAGACGATCCGCGGGCGGAGGTTGTCGTAGGCGATGCAAAGGCATACGTCGAGTCGAGCGGCGAGCGATTCGACGTCATCATCAGCGACCTGACGGAACCGCGAGACGATTCACCTTCGCGAGATATGCACACCGCCGAATTTTACGCGCGCATCCGCGAACGTCTGACGGCGGGCGGCGTTTTCGCGCTGCAAGCCTCAACGGCCGGGCCCCACAACTTTCATCTGCATGCCCGTATGATCGCCACGCTCGGGCGGGTTTTCAAAAGCGTGGCACCGTATTCGGTGTACGTTCCGGCCTTCGATACCGAGTGGGGATTCGCGCTATGCGGAAGCCGCGTCCCGCCCAGAGAGGCCGCCTTCGCGGCGCTCGTCGACGCTCATTCGCGCGCCTGCGGCCTGCGCTACTACGACGCCGAGGCCCACGTCCGGATGTTCTCGCTGCCGAAGTTCCTCAGAGATGCCTACGCCCAAGACGCGGCGCAGGGCCCGTAGCGGCTCTCACGCCCCGACCGGCCGAAGCAACCCCTCCGCTATCGCCTGAATCGCGGCTTGCGTGCGGGCGGTCACCTTAAGCTTGCGGAAGATATGCGAGACGTGGTTCTTCACGGTCTTTTCGCTGAGCCGAAGATCGCTTGCGATTTGCCGGTTTGTCAGTCCGACCGCGATCAGCCGGATCACGTCTACCTCTCGCTCGGATAGGGACCACGGCCCCGGCACCGCTCGCTCGTCGTCGCGTCGGAGCAGCGCGCCCGCCACCCGCGGATCGATAAACACTTCGTCGCGTGCGACGGCTCGGATGGCCCTGCACAATTCTTCAACCGTGCAATCTTTCAGGAGAAACCCGCCGGCGCCCAGGTTCAGGCACTGACGGATGGTTGCGGGCAGCGACTGAAAGGCGAGCGCACAAACCTTGACGTTTGGCGCGATGCCGCGCAGACGTCGCAACAAATCGCGATGGTTATCGGATTGGAAGTCCAAGTCCAAGACCGCGACGTCCGGGGCCGTGGAGAAGGAATCGTCCGGAACCGTCGCCAGCCCAAGGGGCTCTATGTCAGGGCATTGCGCTATAGCGGCGCACAACGATGAACGGAACACTCCCTGCGGTACGATGACGGCGACTCTCAGCGTTCTCCCCTTCCGCGCGACCGCATCGCCGTGAGGCTGAGCTCACCTGCAATCGACCTCCCCGGGGGCAAAGGCGCGCGACGAAAATGCGCAAGCCGGCGGGTCTAAGGCGCGCCTTCCCAACCTTAACACTTCGAGTCGCCCGCGTCGATGCAACCGCTGCCTTAATTGCAGCGCGGACTTTCGTCCCTAAGAAAGCAGAGATCTGCTAGACGATGCCGTTCTTTATCGCGTGGATAGCGGCTTGGGTGCGAGCCGTGACGTTGAGTTTGCTGAAGATGCGGCTGATATGGTTCTTCACGGTCTTTTCGCTCAAGAAGAGCTTTTCCGAAATCTGCTTGTTCGAAAGGCCTAAGGCGATGAGCCGGATGACGTCGGTCTCGCGGTCCGACAGCTCCGTCGGATCGCTGCGGTAACGTCGAGTGCTCAGGCGGCGCAGCATGTTGCCCGCAAGCCGCGGATCGACGTAGACGTCGCCGCCGAAAATCATCAGCAGTGCCCGGTTCAAATCCGCCGGGGCGATGTCTTTGATGACGTATCCCTCGACGCCGAAGATGAGGCTGCGAGCCAGAAGGTCCTGTTGGGCGTGCATCGACAGCAGGCAGATCTTGACATTGGGCTGCGACTCGCGCAGATACTTGACGGCGTCAACGGGATCGCCTTTGTGGAAATCGACGTCCAGCAGAACCAGATCGGGCTTCCCGGCGGCGATGCGCGACAGCTCGCATGATTCCACGCACTCTGGAACGATGAAAAAGCGTTCGTCTTTGGCAACCAGCTGACAAAGACTCTTGCGAAACAGAGCTTGCTGCTCGATGACTGCCAGTCGCACAGGTCTCATGGCTTTGTTCCCCGTTCAGCCTTTTGCCGGTGCTGCACTAACTTTAGCCCCTAGTCGAAGCGCACCATCCGGACTAGTGTATGCGTTATACCATAGGTAGCAATGCTCAGGTACCCCGGAAATCAGGGGAAGCCCCATATAAACAAGAGGAAAGGCGTCGGACGAGCGCATTAATGCTAGCGAACTGCGGGCATTTGCCTACGAGGAACAGCCAAAGGAGCCGGCCCCGATGGCGCAGCCCCATCGGTTGCAAAGCGGGACAGCAAGCGGTCTCCGATCGTGCAGAGTTCGCTGGCACATGGTAGCTCCCCAGTCAACGGGAAAGCCGCCGGTCGACATGCGCCCAGCCGTGTCGCTTGGCGACGCCCGGCATCGGCTCATGCCTGCTTCCGTCATCATCGACGGGGCGGATCGAGTGGTCATGCTCAACGCGCCGGCGGCCAAGCTCTTGCAGCGCATTCCCGACAGCGATATCGAATTGCGGCCAGGCGGAGATCTTTCAGCCGGCCTCGCCGCCTTAGTTCCCGAACTACGGCGGCGGTTACGTCACCGCAGCGATACGTCTTTAGCGCTGTTGACCCCCGACATATGCGTGCGCGCGTGCGTCATGGCCGCCGCGGACGGTTCGCACTTGATGCTCGTCTTAGAACGGGTCGAGCGACGCGATGCAGTCTCTTCGAATCTTCAAAGGTACGCTCTAACGCCGCGCGAGTGCGATGTCGTCGTGCTCGTCCTCTACGGATATTCCAACCGGCGGATAGCCGAAGAACTGTTCTTAGCAGAGTACACGGTCGAAGACCACCTTAAACGAGTTTTCGCGAAGCTGCGGGTTCGAACGAGAACGGCCCTCGCTGCCAAAATACTCGGCTGGCGCGCTGGAGGCTAGGGGCTAGGACGCTTCGGCGAACCCGCCGAAGAACAAGCGGTGATCGCTGCGACTCACGGGCGCACTCCGCTGCACGGCGCCCACGTCAAGCTTGGCGCAAAGATATCCCCCTTCGGGGGATTTCTTATGCCCATTCAATACACCGGAATCATCGACGAACATAACGCCGTGCGAACCGCAGCGGGGATGTTCGACCTCTCGCACATGGGTCAACTGGTTGCGACGGGAACGGGGGTCGAGGCTTGGCTCGACGGCTTGACGTCAAATGCGGTCGCAAGCATGCGACCCAACCAAGCTCGCTATAACATCTTTACGGCGGAGTCGGGCGGCGCGCTCGACGATGCCATCATCTACCGTCTCCCGCAACGTTGGCTCATCGTCGTGAACGCCTCGAATACCCAAAAGATTTGGGACTGGCTATCCGCTCGCGCTCATTTCGGCATCACGCTGACGAAGCGGACGCCGCAATACGCTCTGATCGCGATTCAGGGCCCGCGCTCCGTGGAGCTGCTCGCGCCGTTCGTCGACGCAGATGTCGGCGCGCTCCGTTACTACTACGCGATGGAAGCCGACGTGGCAGGCGTCCCGGCGGAAATAGCGCGGACCGGCTATACAGGCGAGGACGGCTTCGAACTGTTCGTCGAGGAACGTTTTGCGCTCGGCCTTTGGGACCGTTTCTTGAGTGCGGGCGTAGGACTGGGCGTTCGACCGGTTGGCCTCGGCGCCCGCGACGTCTTGCGGCTGGAAGCGGGCATGCCGCTTTACGGCCACGAGCTGACCGAGCAAATCACTCCGCTCATGGCCGGTTTGGACTGGGTGGTCAAACTCGATAAACCGTCATTTGTGGGCAAGGACGCTTTGGCGCTGCAAAAGGCGGCCGGTGACTACGACAGGATCGTCGGAGTCATCATGGCCGGTCGAGCCCCGGCGCGGGCCGGATACTCCGTGTACGCGGATGGAGTGCTGGCCGGAGAAGTGCGCAGCGGCTCGCCGGCTCCCGCGCTTGGCGGCAAGAACATCGCCACGGCGCTGGTCGGCGAGCGTTTTGCGGCCGTCGGGACAAAGGTCGAGGTGCAGATCCGCGACCAGCGCCATGGCGGCACCGTCGTTCCGCTACCTTTTTACAGACGAGAAAAAGCCGCCAATGTCAGGAGGACCTAGCGTGGGCCAGCCAGCGGACAGGTTGTACACAAAAGAACATGAGTGGGTGAAGGTCGACTCCGACACCGCCACGATCGGCATTACCGACTACGCGCAATCGTCGCTTGGGGATATCGTCTATGTCGAGATGCCGAAGACCGGCGCACGCATCGAGCGATCGAAGACGATGGGAGTCGTCGAATCGGTCAAGGCGGTCTCCGATATCTACGCCCCCGTCTCGGGGACGGTGATGGAGGTCAATGCGACGGTCGACAGCGATCCCGCCACCGTCAACGGTGATCCTTACGGGGCGGGCTGGCTGATCAAGGTGACGGTCGACGGCGACGCCTCCCAAGGTTTGCTGGCCGCAAGCGAGTACGACGCGCTGCTCGACGCCCAGCCGCACGCGACCTAATATCTCACATGTACGCGCCGCACACCGACAGCGACGTCAGGGCGATGCTGGACGTAATCGGGGAGCCCTCGCTCGAAGCGCTGTCCGCCCCCCCTCCAGGGTTAGAAATAAGGCAGTCGCTCGGCCTCGCGCCTCCCATGGCGGAGTCGGACGCGTATACGTTCCTGCGGTCTTTGGCGAGCGCGAACCAGGCAAGCACCATGCCTTGCTTTCTAGGCGCCGGCGCTTACCGCCACTACATACCGCCCGCCGTGCCGTGGTTTGCGACCCGTTCCGAATTTCTCACCGCATACACGCCTTACCAAGCGGAGGCCAGCCAGGGCAGCCTGCAGGCCATCTACGAGTGGCAGACCTACATCTGCCTTCTCACCGGGCTGGACGTCAGCAACGCCTCCGTCTACGACGGCGCGACGGCGCTCTTGGAGGGCGTCATCATGGCTGCCAATGCGACGGGCCGCCGGCGGGTGGCCGTGAGCAGGGCGGTCCACCCGCTCTACCGCGCCGTCCTGAGCACGTACGCAGCCGGCATGGGGATTCAGATCGATGAACTCGAGTTCGACGTAGCCGGCGTGACCGTCCAGCCGGGTGAGCTGCCGTCGGGCTCGCAAGCGCCTGCGGCCGTCGTCATTCAAAGCCCCAACTTTTTCGGATGTGTCGAAGATATGAAGCCTTGGTCGCGCCTTTCCAAGAATTGCGGCGCGCTGAGCATTCAAGTGATCGCCGAAGCGCTTTCGCTCGCGGTCTTGAAATCGCCGGGCGAATCCGGGGTGGACGTCGCGGTCGGCGAGGCACAGTCATTGGGGCTGCCGCTTGGGTACGGTGGGCCTTACTGCGGCTTCGTTGCGGCCACGAAAGAGCACGTTCGCAGGTTGCCGGGAAGGCTGGTCGGCGAAACGACCGATGTCGACGGAAGACGCGCGTACGTCTTGACCCTACAGGGACGCGAGCAGCACATCCGCCGAGAGCTGGCGACTTCCAATATCTGCACGAATCAGGCGCTTTGCGCTCTTATCGTGACTGTTTATCTGGCCACGGTCGGCGCCAAGGGCCTGCGAGCCATTGCGGTATCCAATCTGAAGCGCGCGCGCCAGCTGGCGGAGGCGCTGCGGGAGGTTGAGGGCATATCGATTCGCTCGACGTCTGCGTTCTTCAACGAATTCGTGGTGGATCTGCCGCTGCCGGCAGCAGACGTGGCCGATAGCCTGCAACGCCGCGGGATTTTGGCTGGTCTGCCGCTTTCGCGCTTCTACCCGCAACTGCCGGCGAGCCTCTTGGTCTGCGCGACCGAGCTGACGTCGGCCTCCGACATCCGTCGGTTGAGCCAAGCTCTGGCGGAGGAGTCACGACATGCCGTCGCTGCTGTTTGAGCAGGGCGCTCGCGGCCGCGGCGGCGATTTCGTCGCGAGCGAAGGACGGCCTGACGAATTTTTGGATTCGTCGCTGCTGCGCGACGAACTCCCTTTGCCGGATCTCGCGGAGATCGAAGTCGCGCGCCATTTCACCACGCTCTCCCATCGCAATTTCGCGGTGGACCTGAACTTCTATCCGCTCGGCTCTTGCACGATGAAGTACAATCCCAAGCTCAACGAGGCGGTGTCAGGTTTTCCCGGCTTCACCGATCTGCATCCGTTCGCGCCGGACGAAGGGGCTCAGGGAGCGCTGCAGCTGCTTTGGCAAATGGAGCGCTCGCTGGCGAGCCTGTTCGGAATGAACGCCTTTTCCTTGATGCCGGCTGCAGGCGCGCACGGCGAGATCACCGCCATGCTGATGGCGAAGCGGTACTTCGCACAACGCTCCGAAGGCGGGCGCGACACGTGCATCGTGCCCGACACGGCACACGGCACCAATCCGGCCAGCGCCGCCATGGTGGGCTATCGCGTCCTATCGGTGCCTTCGACGTCGCGTGGGCGCACGGACGTCGAGGCGTTGAAAAAAGTCTTGGATGGCCGCATCGCAGTGTGCATGATGACGAATCCGAATACGCTCGGGCTCTTCGAAGACGAGATTATGGAAATGACGCAAGCCGTGCACGATGCCGGCGGGCTCATGTACTACGATGGCGCCAACGCCAACGCGATCGTGGGATTATGCAGGCCCGGCGACATGGGGTTCGACCTCATGCACCTCAACTTGCATAAGACCTTTTCCGTCCCCCACGGAGGCGGCGGTCCCGGCTCGGGGCCGGTCGGCGCAAGTAGCGAACTGACCCGCTATCTCCCCAAACCGATGGTCGCAAAGCGGGCCGACGGCGGCTTCTTCCTGCAACACGACATGCCCGACAGCATTGGAGCGGTGCGAGCTTTTTGGACGCACTTTTTGGCGATCGTGCGGGCCTATGCGTACGTCATCGTCCATGGCGAAGAAGGCCTGAAGCGCAACAGCCTGTTGGCGGTCTTGAACGCGAATTACCTGCGCGCAAAGGTCAAAGACCTGCTCACCGTTCCGTACGACGATTTCTGCCGCCACGAGTTCGTCTGCTCTGCGGAGTCGCTGAAGCGCGAAACCGGCGTGCGGGCGCTGGATCTTGCGAAAGGGCTTCTCGACGCAGGCGTTCACGCGCCGACGATGTATTGGCCACACGTCGTCGCCGAGTGTTTGATGATCGAACCGACGGAAACAGAGACGCGTGCGACGTTGGACTCGTTCGCCGAATCGCTGCGGGCCTTGGTCGCCACAGCGTACGAAGATCCTCAGTCAATGGCCCGGCTGCCGATGCACACGGCCGTGCGGCGAGTCGATGAAGCGCGAGTCGGCAGGCTCGCAAACAAGGGCGTGGGGCTGCGCTGGTCGCCTGATGGCTCCACGGCGGAGTAATCAGGGCGTCGCCCGGCGTAGCGGCGGCGTCAAGCACGAAAGATCGGCAGGCGGATTGGTTCTCAAGCGCGACGGAGTTGACTATCTCGGTCTTTTGATCGGCCGCAACTCGCCGCGCATCTGGTCGTTGCCCAAAGGGCACGTCGAGCCGCACGAAACGATCGAACAAGCCGCCACCAGAGAAGTGAAGGAGGAGACTGGGATCGATGCGACCATCGTCGCCGGCCTTTCGGACATCCGGTATTGGTTTTATAGCGATCGCGTGAAGCACAACAAGGTGGTCCATTTTTACTTGATGCGTTATCTCGGCGGTCTTCCGACGCCGCAGTTGGCTGAGGTCGACGAGACGGCGTGGTTTCCGCTGCCGGACCTTCCGTCCGTGTTGACCCACCTAAACGAGCGTCGGCTGATCGGCATCGCGCAAGAGATCGTCTTTCAAAACACGCCGGCAGAGCTCGGCTTTCAGTGACGGGCATTGCAAAAGCGGCGCATCATTGCGGCTCGGGCCCAGCCCCGCGCAGGGCGGTTATGCCGCCGGCGGGAAGAACGTATGGTCGTCTAGGCGGAGGGTTCGAAACCATCCATCGCTGTGCCGCCTGGGAAAGGGGCGCTTCCCGATAGCGATCCAGGCATCATCGCCGGCCGCGCGACGCGGCGCCTTGCTCGTGCAGCTCGACGTCTTCGACGGACCGCTGGACTTGCTGCTCCAACTGGTGGTTCGCCAGGATATCGACATCGCGCGGGTCAGTCTGGCATCGGTCTGCGAGCAATATCTGGCCTATCTCTCGCTCATGGAAGCTCTGGATATCGAGATAGCGGGCGACTACCTCGTCATCGCCGCCACTTTGGTCTTCATCAAGTCGAAGAGGCTGCTCCCGCCTCCGCCACCGCCCTTCACCGACGAGCTGGCTTGCGAGGCTTCGGACGCCGAAGAGGCGCTGCGCGAGCGCCTAAACGCGTACAGTCATTTCAAAGCAGCCGGCAGCGCGCTTCGGGAGCGTTTCGACCGCAACTCAGCCTACTATCCAAGGCCCCCCCCTGACGCGGTCGGCTTGACGCAGCGCTACATGTTGGATGCGTCGACGCTGGCGGCGGCGTTTCGGCGGGTCCTGGAAAACGCGAGCGCCAAGCCGCCGGTCATCAAGCGCGACACCTACTCGGTCATCGTCAAGATGAATTGGGCGCTGGCGTTTGTCCGCCGGCATGGGCCGCTCGCTTTTTCCGAGCTGGTGGCCGGCTGCCAGACGCTCGAGATCATCGTGACCTTCGTGGCGATTTTGGAATTGATCAGGCAGCGAAAAATCAGCTTTTCCCAAAGCCATGCGTTCGCCGACATCACTTTGGCGCCGGCGGCGAAAAATCATACGGAGCATCTTGCCGAGTCTGCGTAGCCGTCTTGAGGCGCTTCTTTTCGTGGCCGCGGAGCCGACGACCGACAAGCAGTTGTGCGTCGCGACCCTTGCACTGGCGCACGAGGTGCGAGCCGCGCTTGAAGAACTGCGCGGCGCCGGCGGGGAGCGAGGCTTCGTCTTGCGGGAAGTCGGTGGGGGATGGCTGCTTTCCTCCCATCCCGACTGCCGCGACGACGTCGAACGGTTTTTGTTGCCGCCGAAAACATTTCTGTCACAGGCGTCTCTGGAAACGCTTGCCATCGTCGCTTACCTTCAACCCGTCACGCGGGCCGAAATCGAAAGCCTGCGAGGCGTCAACGTCGACGGCGTGATGAACACCTTGCAGCAGCGGCAGTTCATTCAGGAGATCGGTCGCAAGGACGGTATCGGCCGGCCGATCTTGTACGGCACGACGGACTTTTTCTTGCAAGCCTTTGGCCTGCAATCGATAGCCGGACTGCCGCCTTTGCCCGAAGGCGCTCCGACGCGGATCGCGGGATCAGTCGTACCACTTCCGCTCGCGCTCGCACAATAACGGCGCGTGCGCTTAGGTAGCCACGTCGGCATCGGCGGCGGTTTCGATAAGACGATCGCCCAGGCGCGAGCTCTGGGATGCGAGTGCATCCAGATATTCGCCGGCAACCCGCGAAGCTTTCGCGTCGGGCCTTACGATGCTGACGCCTGGAGAGCTTTCCGGCTTGCTCGCAGCGAGGCCGGGATCTCTCCCGCCGTCATTCACACATCCTAACTTGGTCAACTTGGCCTCCGCAGAACCCGATTTGTACCGCAAGAGCGTCGCCCTGGTCCAAAATGATTTGGAGATCGCGGCAAAATCGGGCATCGCATACGTCAACACGCATTTGGGAAGCTACGGCTCTCACGAGCGCTTCAAGGGCCTCGAACGAGTTTGCAAGACGGTCTCCGAACTTGCCCGCTCCGCAAAGCGCGGCCCGATGCTTTTATTGGAGAACTCGGCGGGGGCGGGCGCTTTGTGCGGCGGCACGATCGAGGAATTGGGCGTCATCGTCAAGGCGGTCGCGAGCAAACGCATCGGCATCTGTCTTGATACTGCTCACCTTTGGGCGTCGGGTTACGACATATCGGATCGACGCGGAGTGGCGGCCTTGCTGCGGCTGGCGGACAAGCACATCGGCTTGGGGGCGATTGCCGTGTGGCATCTGAACGATACGGAGGTTGCGCTCGGCGCGCGACGGGACCGCCATTGGCATATCGGCCGGGGCCGGATCGGCGAGGCGGGCTTTGCAAGCTTGCTGCGCAGCCGCCTCACTTCCCAGGCCTGCGGTATATGCGAGACGCCAAAGCCGACCGAGCCTGGTTTCTCCAATCTCGCGGTGCTCCGCAAGCTTGCGGGCGCGCGCAAGGCCGCAAGCTCGGGCAGACGGAACATTGGGCATTCGGGAGCGGTATAGGTGAGCGCCATGGAGACGAAAACGACGAGAAAAGCGATTGCGCTGCTCTTCGGAGCGGCGCTGCTCACGGCAGGTCCGCTTGAGGCGCTGGCGCGGGCCGGCGGCGGCCAGCATTTCGGCAGTAGAGGAGCCGGCGGAGGAGGTTTCGGCGGTGGCGGGCTCTTCAGCCTATGGCCGCTTTTGTTCTTCGGCCATGGGAGCGGCTTTAGCGGTATCATCGTCCTGTTGGTCATCTTCTACTTTTATCAGCAGATGCAGGGACGACGAGCGCAGCCCTGGATGCCGACCCCGCTTCAGGAGCCGTACGCCGCAAGCTCGGTGGGCGTATCGGGCGGCATCGGGGCGCTGCCTATCGACCCCCAGGCGACCGCTGCTGGTGTGGCGGCGCTCAAGGCGAAAGACCCCAATTTCAACGAGCAAGAGTTCTTAGACCGCGCCCAGACCGCTTTCTTCAAAGTGCAGGCGGCATGGGCCGGCCGCAACCAAGACTTGGCGCGCGACGTCATGAGCCAGTCCTTGTACGAGCGGCACAAAATGCAGACGGACCAGCTGCTGGCGGCGCATCGGGTTGACGTGCTCGAAAATATTGTGATCGGCCACGCTCGCATCATCGACGTGACGGCGAGCCAGCCGTACGATTCGATCTCCGTCGACTTCACCGCCAGCATGACGGATTACACCGTCGACGAAACGACGCGCCGCATCGTCGACGGCAATCAGTTCCCGCAGACGTTCACGGAGCGTTGGACCTTTATCCGCCGAAGCGACGCCAAGTCGACTGTCGCGGCGACAACGCTTGCATCGAGCTGTCCATCGTGCGGCGCGCCGCTCAAGCTCACAAACGGCAAGTGCGATTTTTGCGGCGCCTTCGTCAAGACGACATCGTCGGATTGGGTGGTCGATACCATCGAGCAGATTGCGTGACGGCTGAGCCGCCCTTAGGCTCAGCCGACCGCAGGCGTACGCCGCGTTTTAACATCTCGCTTCCGATTGCGTTGACCGTTCCGGGCAGCGGTCAACGGTATCAAGCCGTCGTGGACAACTTCAGTTTGGGCGGAGTTTTGCTGCTGACCGATGCGCCTCTGGCGCGCGGCACGAAAATCGTCGTGCATCTTCCTATCGGCGAAACGGGGACTGCGGACATCGAAGCGGCGATCGTCCGAACCTCAAGCGTCGGAGAGTTCGGCGTGACCTTTATTTCGTTGACCGAGGAAGAGATGGACCGGCTGACGGATTTCGTGGAACGGCGCTCCGAGAATCTCCATCCGCTCCCCTAATCCGATTTCAGTCCGCAGGGGCTGTCTGTCAGACGTCGCCGCTGCGGCCGATGTCTGGCTGTGTGCCAACGCCAGGCGCCGAGGAACTCTCGTCGACACGGATGACGAAGAGGCCGCCAAGGTGATGGCGGCGCGCGCGCAGACGCATGCCGCAGTCTTTTTGGTCGCGCAGGAGTCTGCGGAGATTGTCGGCTTTGTGCTCGGGTCGCCCGCGCGCCAAAACGACGGATCAGGGGAAATCATCGCGGGTCTCCTGCACCTCGGCTACGTCGCCGTGGCCCCGTCGCGCTGGGGCGGCGGCGTCGCATCGCGCCTCGTCCGGCGCGTGCTCGACGAGGCGCCAATGCTCGGCTATGCACGAGTACAACTATGGAGACACGCGATCAATGAACGTGCCAAACGGGTCTAAGGGGGAGTGGGGTTTGCGCTTACGGGAAGGACGAAAACCGATGATCGGGGGGAGCCGATAGAGCACTACATCAGGCAGCTGTAGCGGGAGAAGATAGGAATCGAACCTACCAGTCCCCTTTCGGAGACCAACTGGTTTTGAAGACCAGCAGAGGCACCAGCCCCAAACTTCTCCCACGATGCGCTAAACGATCGTTCTGCCGTTTGGGCTCGTTCCGTAAGCGCGAGCGCCGTTCTTTTGCGATAATTCAGAGCTCGATTGCCGATGCGCTGGCTCCCATCTCCCAGCTGTCCCTCCAGGCATTCCGTCTGGCCCGTTTCGGAGCTGCTGCGTGCCCGTGAGGAAGGCGCGGCGTCGGGAAGCGCCTTCCTGTACCGGCGCAGCGACACAAGCGTCAAGGCTCGACCTTGCCCTGCCGAAACTATTAATGGTATGATGCTCAAGGCCCAAAGTTCTAATCCATCTCGGGAAGGCGATGCAGACGTGGATCAGCCCAAGCCCCATTGGCCGACCGCAATCGGTCTGGCGATCATCCATTTGGGGGCGCTGGCCGCATTTTGGCCCGGCTTTTTCAGTTGGAGCGCCATCGGAGTGATGTGCGCGCTGTGGTACGTCACGGGCGGGATCGGGATCAGCCTATGTTTCCATCGAGTCCTAACCCATCGCAGTTTGCGCCTCCCCAAAGCGTTGGAGTATCTCACGGCTTTTGTCGGATCGCTGGCCCTCGAGGGAGGCCCGATTCAATGGGTGGCGACTCACCGCATCCATCATGCCTACACGGATCGCGAAGGTGATCCTCACGACGCGCACCGCGGCTTAGTGTGGACGCACCTGGAATGGATGTATCGTCCAAACGAAGCTCGACCAAGCTCCGCTCAGGAAGTGCGCTACGCTCACGATTTGACGTCCGATCCCGTCTATCGTTTCCTCGATCGCTTCACGCCGCTTTTTCAAGTGGTGCTGGCAATCGCGCTCTTCAAGGTGGGCGGATGGTCGTGGGTCATCTGGGGCGTTTTCGTGCGGCTGGTGTTGGTTTACCACATAACGTGGCTGGTCAACAGCGCGGCGCACCGCTTCGGATACCGCAGCTATAAAACAGGCGACGAGTCCACCAATTGCTGGTGGGTTGCGCTGCTGACGTGGGGAGAAGGCTGGCACAACAATCACCACGCGTTCCCGTTCTCTGCGCGCCACGGCTTGCGCTGGTACGAGTTTGACGCTTCCTGGCTCGTGATCAAAAGCCTTAAAGCCCTCGGGCTCGCGAGCGATATCAAACTTCCCACTCCGGCGATGTGCGGCAAACGAGCCATCGCCTTAAAGCCCGTCGGGTTGCCGCACGCGCGCAACGAGGCATGACGTCCGAGGTTCGCGACTCTAACATCGGCTTGCGCGACCGATGGGAGCTACCGGCCGGTCCGTCATCAGTGATGCACGGCGACGAAGGAGTGAAAGTGGCAGAGCGTCAGCAAAAATCACCTATCGAAGAACCGGGCGATGGTTCGCAGCGGGATCCAAAGCCCGAGCAGATCGAAGAGCCCGGCGGTCAACCTGACGCCGGCGAGTTCCCTTCATTCGATAATATGCCGACCGAGGATCCTACCGAACTGCCGAAGCAGCCCGGCACCTAGATATCACGGCTCGAAGATAAGCCGCTTGCGCCAATAATCGAAGAAGACGTCGCGGAAAGACGCGAGCGTCCGGCCGCCGACGAGACCGTCGGAGCGCAGCGGATTGAAAGCGCCCTCGGGCCGCATGATGATCTGGGCAGGGACATCGCTTAAGACCGCACCCCCTAACCGAAGGACGTTCACGTTGGCCTGCTCCACCCGTAATTCGCCTCCGGCGCCGCTGGCGTTTTCAGGTTGGGCCGCTTCGGTGAACCGTACGTCCGCAGGACCTCCTATCTCGCGCGGACCGAGCGGATTCGGCTCGGTCTCCTGAAACTGGCTCTGACGGGTGAAGTCGCGGGGGTGGGCCTCAAAAAACGGTTGAAAGAGCACGAGATTTTCCCCGCTGCCCGTATCGACCGTGAACCGACCGCTATCTTTGTCCCCGACTGAGGCCGTCAGTTTGGGAACGCGCTGCGAGACGTCGAGCTCTTCGCTGACTCCCCCTCCATCGTAGGAAAAAGAGCCGGGCGAGATCAGACTCAACTGGTTTTTTCGGTAATCGACACGCACGACGAGCGCGGCGAAGGCATCGTAGCCCAAAACCGCTTCGATGCCTTCACGGGCGATGGCCGCAGGCAACCGTAAGGGAACCGCGTCCATGATGAAATGGCGGAATATCAATCCGCCCACCTCGAGGGAATCCGTTCGGGCGACGCTGCCGACCAGCATGCCTGCCCCCTCCACCCGGGCGGTCCCTGCGGTTTGCAGACCGAGCCGCCGCGCCGCCTCGGCGTCGATCAAAGAGCCCGAACTAGCCGAATCGAGCAGTATTTTTATCGGGCGACCGTTGATTTCGGCCCGCACGACGATCAACCCACGCGGGGAATCGAAGGGCAAAGCCACCGACTGACGGCCGGCTGGGAATTGAGGAACGCGTTGGATCGGAACGACTGCCGCGTCGCCGACGGGCGCTCCGAAATCGACCTCCTCAACGGTCGTCGTCACGTCAAAGCCAGCTTGCCTTTCCTCGATGATCGCCGGCACGGGGACGCCGTGAAAACGGCGGTACGCTTTGTACCGTACGGAACCGTCTTGGAAGTCGGCTCCAGCGAGGAGAGAGCTCGCGCCGTCCACGTATAGCGTGATGGGATCGGCGCCGAACTTCGCGCGCACGACATAGGCCGGCTTTTCGTTGATGACGGCCGAGCCGGAGACAGACGATTTATCACTCAGTCCGAGAAGATGCTGGTTAAGCCGTAACAGCCGTGCGCTCAGCGGTACGCGACGCGCAGGAGACTGCGTCTCGACGTCTCCGTTTTCGTCCAGCTGCCAATTGACGCCACCGTCGCTGCCTTCGGAACGCGTCGCCAGCGCAAAGGAAACGACTTGCCGGTAGCGGCCCTCACGGTCGGCGACGATGTCGAAATGGGCCCGGTCTCCGTCCTCCACGATCGAGCCGCTCCAATGAGCGCTCGCTGACGGCAGGCGTCCCAGGGCGCGTCTGGCATTTTCGACGATTTGGGTGACGGCCGGAAGGGCTGGCGGTCCTGGCTGGACGGCCGCCAGCGGGAAGGGCATACGAAGCCCTGAAAGGAGCACTGTCAGCGCGACCGCGCACAACGGCATTGAACCATCCTTCGGTTCTTGTCTCGGTTCAGGCACAGCCGGCTTGCGGCCGTCTTCTATGGTAAGACCGGCGCAGCCACAAGACCTCCTTTGCCGGCAAGTGATTCCAATCGGATCACGGTTTGCGGAGGCGGCGTTGGTCCCCGTCCCTGACGGTGAGCCCGATGCCGTCGAAGTATTCGAGCAGCGGCAGAGCGTACTTGCGCGAAGTTCCAAACGCATCGCGAAGCTGAGACATCGTGGCGCTGCCGCTCCGTGCGGTGACGGTTTCGATTTCCCGACGAGCCTTGTCGATTTGTTCCGTTCGATAAACGTCATCGCCGATCCGAACGAGCTTGCCGACTGCGATCGATCCGTCCAGCGCCTCCGTCGCCGCCGCGACGCCGAGCGCTTTGGCCTTGGCGACGATTGCGGCGTACGATGCCGGCAGAAGCGCCGTCTGCGAGTCTGCGCTGAAAACCGACCCAAAGAAATGGCGCTGTGCCGGATCGAGCACCGGGTCGTCCCCCGGCAGATGCCAGTAGCCGGCGGGTTGCGCCGCCGACCCTTCTTTTTCCCAAACGGTCAACAGACGCGATGCAAACGTCTCCTCCACGCACAGGACTGCGGCGATATGCTTGCTCTGCATGCCGGCTCGCCATGGGAAGCGGCTGTGATTGTCTTGCAAAGCGGTTCGTACTCGTTGCAGCGCGTCTTCGAAGACGGCTCGGCTGATGTATTGCGGCGGCTTGGCCAAAGCGACGATGCGCTTCGAGCCGATCAGCGCTTGCAGCGCGTGCTCCGCCGACTCCAGGCGAACGTTGGCGCTCGCGGCGATTTTCGCGGCCGAAAGCGGCGCGAGCGCGCCTGCCGCGACGATCGCGGCGACGTTTGTCAGGCACGGATCATCGTCCGGCTCGTCACCTGCCTTCTCCCGAGACCGCACGCCGATCGGCAGGACGTCGGCCGGACCGCAGACGACCGCTCCGCCGAGCAAGACTTTTGGAGTTATGCCCCGCAGGACGAGCCGGCTGCCGGGATAGACCGTGCTGGGCCGCGCCAAATGCAAAACCGCGCCGAGCGAGGCATCGGTGTGCGCCGGCGGTTGCGAAAGGACGAGCCGGCCTAATACTTCGGCGGCGCCGATGTGCGCCCGCACTGGAGTCCGCCGGCGAAGCTTGGCTCGCGTTTGCGCAAGCGGGGTGAAACGAACGTGCAGTTCGTTCGACGGCTCGAAAGCATCTTGGGCCGTGAGAACGTCTCCGCGTGTGACGGCCGTCGCTTCCAGACCGCTCAGGTTCACCGCGACGCGGGAGCCTGCGCTTACGGAATCGGATTTGTCGCCGAACACCTGCAGAGCGCGGACTCTCGCCGGCGACTGCGCGGGAGCCAGCAGCATCCGTTCGCCGGCCCGGATGGTGCCTTGCATCAAAGTTCCGGTGACGACCGTTCCATGCCCGCGCAGCGTGAAAACGCGATCGATCGGTAGGTACGCCGGAGCTTGGGCATCGCGCGGCGGAAGAACGGCGAGCGCCTGGTGAATCGCTGTCCGCAGTCGCTCGATGCCGGCACCCGTCGCGTTGGAGACGGAAACGATCGGCGCTCCCTCGGCGACCGTCCCCCGACATGCGTCGAGCACGAGGGTGGCGGCGATTTGCTGTTCTTCCTCGGCGACCAGATCGCAATGCGTGAGAACGATAATCGCGCTCTTCACATTCAAAAAGTTTAGGATCTGCAGATGCTCCGAGGTTTGGGGCATCGGTCCCTCAACAGCCGAGACGACCAACAGCAAGAGCTCCATGCCTGCGGCGCCCGCGAGCATGTTGTGTAAGAACTTCTCGTGCCCCGGAACGTCGATGATGCCCGCTTCGATGCCATCGGGAAAGCGTAGCGGAGCAAACCCCAGATCGAGCGTCATGCCGCGTCGGCGTTCTTCTTGCAGACGATCCGGGTCGTGGCCCGTCAGCGAGATGACGAGCGAACTTTTGCCGTGGTCGACGTGGCCGGCCGTTCCGATGATATGCACGGGATCATACGGCTCCGGCCAGCAGATCGCACAAAACCCCATCCTGCTCGGGAAAGATCGTCCGCATGTCCAGCACGAGTCTCGTCTCTTCGATCCGGCCGATCACCGGAGGGCGCGTGGTCCTTAACTTCCTTGCAAGGCCGGCCGGGCCCGATCCCTGAGGACCGACGCAAAGCGCGACCGACGGTATCTCGACGCATGGAAGGGCTCCCCCGCCTGTGATGCTGGTCGTCGGCCTCACTTCGAATTCGGCGGCCGATCCGCCCGCGCGCAGCTGCGCGCAAAGCAACTGCGCCCGCCGGCGGAGGGAGCTCTCCGGTTCCGCAAGCATCGCAAAGAGCGGGATTTCGAGCAGCCGGTCCGGCTTGCAATAGCACGCGAGCGTGGCGGCGAGCGCCGCCAGAGTCATCTTGTCGACGCGTAGCGCGCGCAGCAGCGGATTGCGTTTCATGCGCTCCACTAGATCAGCGCGACCGCACAGGATACCGCATTGCGGGCCGCCGAGCAATTTGTCGCCCGAAAAGGCGACCAAGTCTAAACCGGCGGCGATCGACTCGGCGACGGTGGGCTCGTGCGGGAGACCGAATCGGGAAAGGTCGATCAGGGCACCCGAGCCGAGGTCTTCGAATGCTATGACTGCCGACTCGGCGGCCACAGCGGCGAGTTCGCCGGGCCCGACCTGCGCGGTGAATCCCGACATCCGGAAGTTGCTGGCATGGGTGCGCATGAAAATCGCGGTGCGATCCGTTCGCGCGGTGCGATAGTCGTCGGCGTACGTCCGGTTCGTCGTCCCGACCTCCACGACGGTGGCTCCGCTCCTGCTCAAGACATCGGGCAGCCGGAACGAACCGCCGATCTCGATGAGCTGCCCGCGGCTCACGACCACCTCGCGGCCTCGTGCGAACGTATCAAGCACCAACAGGATCGCCGCGGCACAATTGTTGACGACCAGCGCGCCGGGGGCGCCCGAAAGCTCGCGAAGTTGCGAGGCCACTCGATCGTATCGCTCGCCACGTTCCCCGCGCTTTAGGTCGTATTCAAGGTTGTTGTAGGCTCCGCCGAGGTCACGGACCGCGTCGACCGCCGCTTTTGCGAGCGGGGCACGCCCGAAGTTGGTGTGCAGCAGCACGCCCGACCCGTTGATGACGCCGATCAGCCCGGACGCTTCCCGTTGCGACAGCAAGCCCAACACGTGGCCTCGCAAGCTGGCGTAGTTCGGCGGCGGGCAAGCGCGTTGCGCCATGGCCGAGCGGGCTTCAGCAAGGGCTTCCTGCACGCACGTTCTCACGGCCGTTCGGCCCAGCGGCTCTTCGAAAGCCGCCACAGCAACGTCGTCCATGAAGCGGTGCACGGCGGGTAAGGCGCCGTAGTGAGGTGTTTGCATCACGCGCGAGGCGGACGCGCCGATCTTGAGTTGTTACGCCGCTGGGGCGAGGTGCTTGTCGACCATCTCCGCGAGCTGCTTTTCGGGCACGTATCCGACGATGCGGTCCACCGGCTGCCCGTTCTTGAACAAAATAAGGCACGGTATCCCGGAGACTTCGTACTTGCCTGCGACGCTGGGGCTTTCATCCGTGTTGACCTTGACGACCTTGAGCCGCTGCTTGTAGGTTTGCGCCACTTTCTCAACGACCGGTCCGACCATGCGGCACGGCCCGCACCACGGCGCCCAAAAATCGACCAAGACAGGCGTGCTCGCCTTGAGCACCTCGTTGCCGAAATCGTTCTGATCCACGCTCGCTGCCTCACTCACCACTAGTGGCTTGGGTCTTCGCCCTTACAGTTTCTCCGCCTCTTCCACCCGTTGTCCGATGTTGGCGGCCGCGGTGACCACGTCGCCCTCGTCGAGCTTCATCACCCGCACGCCTTGAGCCGATCGGCCGGTCTCGCGGATCTGGAAGACCTTGGTCCGGATGACGATTCCTTGGCTGGATATGATCATGATCTCGTCGTCTGGTTTGACCAGGAGCTGCTCGATGATGTGGCCGTTTTTCTCCGTGCTCGCAAACGCCCTGATGCCTTTTCCGCCCCGGTTCGTCTTGCGATAGCGTTCCAAGGGCGTACGCTTCCCGTAGCCCTTGCTCGTGATGACGAGCACTTCCCTGCGCTCGGCGCCGACCACGTCCATAGCTTGCACGAAGTCGTTCCCCGCCAGGCGGACGGCGCGAACGCCGCGACTCGCCCGGCCCATCGCGCGCACGGCTTTTTCGTCGAAGCGTATCGCGAAACCGGCGGTCGTCGCGAGCATTAGTTCCGCCTGACCGTCGGTCAAAGCTACGCCAAGCAACTCGTCCCCGCTCATCAGGTTGATCGCGATGAGTCCTGAGCGGCGGACGTTGCCGAATTCGGAAAGCGCCGTTTTCTTGATGAACCCTCGCTTGGTGACCATGACCAAAAAGCCGGCGGCGCCGAGCTTGCGCAACGGCAGAATAGCGGTCACGATCTCGCCGGGCGGAAGCGTCAGCAAGTTGACGAGCGCCGTCCCGCGTGCTTGGCGAGACGAATCCGGGACCTCGTGAGCCCTCAGCCGGTACACGCGTCCACGGTTGGTGAAGAACAGAATGTGCTGGTGAGCCGAGGCCGAAAACCAATGACGAACGACGTCCTCTTTTTTCAGGGCCAGGCCGACGATGCCCCGTCCGCCGCGGTTTTGGGCGCGGAACGTGTCGACGTTTTGACGTTTGATGTAGCCGCCTGCGGTCGCGGTGACCACGACCTCGGTATCCGCGATCAGATCTTCGATCGCGAATTCTCCCTCGGCCTCCATGATCTGCGTCCGGCGCTTGTCGCCGAACTTCTTCTTGATGGCGGCGATCTCGTCTTTGACGACGCCGTAGATCCTGCGCTCGCTGCGGAGCAGGTCCTCGAGATTCGCGATCGTCTTCAGCAGGGCGACGTATTCGTCTTCGATCTTCTTTCGTTCGAGCGCGACGAGCCGCTGCAGCCGCAGATCCAAAATCGCATTGGCCTGGATCTCGCTCAGCGAGAATTTCTTCATCAAGCCGGAGCGCGCTTCTTCGGTCGTCTGCGACGCGCGTATGAGCCTGATGATCGCATCGATGTGGTCGAGTGCGATGCGATAGCCTTCCAGAACGTGCGCGCGTTCGCGGGCCTTGCGCAGTTCGAACTGCGAGCGACGCGTGATGACTACCTTGCGGTGTTCGATGTACAGAACGAGCATCTCGCGCAGCGTCAAAGTGCGCGGCTGACCGTCGACGAGCGCGACATTGTTGACGCCGAACGAGCTCTGCAACGAGGTGTGCTTGTACAGGACGTTAAGCACGAGTTGGGTCTGCGCTTCGCGCTTGAGCTCGATGACGATCCGCATGCCCGTGCGGTCGCTCTCGTCGCGCAAGTCGGCGATGCCGGTGGTCTTGCGTTCGGTGACGATCTCGGCGATGTGCTCGATCAGACGCGACTTGTTGACCTGAAAGGGGATCTCGGTGACGACGATCGCTTGCCGGCCGCCGCGCATCTCTTCGAATTCGTGTTTGCAGCGCATGACGATGGAACCGCGGCCGGTGAGGTAGCTTTGACGAATGCCTTCGCGTCCTAAAATGAGCGCCCCGGTCGGGAAGTCAGGGCCGGGGACGATCGCCAGCAGTTCATCGTCCGGAAGATCGCGGTCGTCGATGAGCGCCATCAACGCGTTGCATATCTCGCCGAGGTTGTGCGGCGCGATGTTCGTGGCCATGCCGACCGCGATACCGGAGGAACCGTTGACGAGCAAGTTGGGAAGGCGGCCGGGCAACAAGACCGGTTCGCGTCCAGAGGAGTCGTAATTCGGAACGAAATCGACCGTCTCTTTGTCGATGTCCGCCAGCATTTCCAAGGCGGCGGCCGCAAGACGAGCTTCCGTATACCGCATGGCGGCCGGCGGATCGCCGTCGACCGACCCGAAGTTGCCGTGGCCGTCGACCAAAGGATAGCGAAGGCTGAAGGTCTGGGCCATGCGGACCAGTGCGTCGTAGACCGAGACGTCGCCGTGCGGATGGTAGTTCTTCAGAACCTCGCCGACCGTGCCCGCGCATTTACGATGAGGTTTGTCCGGGGTCAGCCCGAGCTGCGCCATCGCGTAGAGAATGCGGCGATGGACGGGTTTGAGGCCGTCGCGGACGTCCGGCAGGGCGCGCGCGACGATGACGCTCATGGCGTAATCGAGATACGAACGGCGCATCTCGTCTTCTATATTTACCATGAGCAGGCGATCCGAGGCCATTGTGTTGCGGTATTCCTCGAACGTTATTTGGCGGTGCGAATTCTTGCGCCGTCCGCCTGGAGGACCAGCGCCGTCGACCCCTGTCACGAAGCTTGCGCTGGCAAAGCGTCGGCCGATAGACTAAGGATAAAATTTCGGTTTCGCGCGGCCTGCCTCCCGCTTTTAGCCTCGCCTGTTCTCCCAGTTGACGACGCTGTTGGGCCGCTGACCGTAGTCGATGTCCAGCCGCCGCCAGTCAGATTCCGCGCCGTCGGAAAAAAGCTCGCCGCCCAAACGGGCGACGCTTTCGGCTCGTTCACCGGACGCGAACGCCTTGATGTAGGTCGCAAGAGGAGCGTCGCATCCGGCGTCGCGCGCGGCCGCCTCGCAAACGGGTTCTGCACCATGGAAGAACTTCGGGCAGTCTCCGGAGGCGCCTTGCACCCGCAAGTAGTAACCGGAGCGGCTGGCACGCACGACGGCGATGCGCGGGTATGTTTTCTCGCCGGCCGCGTCCACGATGTCGTAAGCAGAAACGCCGATGACGGGCAGATCACGCGCTTGAGCGAATGCTTTCGCGAACGCGACGCCGATGCGCAGCCCCGTAAACGATCCCGGGCCTTTGCACACGGCCAGCAGTCCGATATCACTGCGAGTGCAGCCGGACTCCCGCAAGACGCGTTTGATGCAGATTAAAAGTCCATCGAGGGCTTGGACGTCAGTCGATGCGGTCGCCTTCAGGCAATCTCCATGAAGCGCGACCTCGACGCTCTGCGAAGTCGAAACGCCAAGGGTCATCATTGCGGCGGTCAGCCGATTTCCGATTTCGTGGCGCTCACGCGATCCACCATCGCCGCGCATTTGCCGAATCCTCGAAGGCGGCCGATCCTGGCGTTTCCTGAAATCGAAATGTGGAGCTCGAGCCGATCGTGCGGCCATGCGTAATCGCGCGCGCGTTCGGGCCATTCGACGACAGCGACGGCATCAGGCGTGACGTAGTGATCCAAGTCGATATCCCGCGCGCCGTCGTCATCGTCTAGCCGATAGAGATCCAAGTGGCACACGGGCAAGCGGCCGCCCGGGTGTCGATGTGCGATGACGAATGTCGGACTCGTCGCCTCGCCGCCGCCTAATCCGGCGACAAGAGCTTGCGCGAAGGAGGTCTTCCCTGCGCCAAGCGGACCGTAGAGCAAGATCGCCGTGCCGGACTCGCACAGATCTGCCAGCGAAGTACCCAAGGCCCTGGTCGCGGCCTCGTCGGGCAGATGGATGGTCGCAAAATCCGTCTTCGGCTGCATTTTGGGGCGCTTACCAGCGGGAAGCACCGCCTCCTCCGCCGTCGGGCCATAAAGGGTCACGGGTTTGAGGTCCGCGAAGATTGCACGAACGATGAAATCGCTGGCGCGTCCTGTTCAAATCTCACCCATGCGCGTGATCGATATTCGGGAAGTTCTGCGCATCGAAGCGGCATGCTTCCAAACCCCGTGGCCCAGCAACGCTTTCCATAACGAACTGTCAGACAACAAGCTCGCGCACTATTTCGTGGCTCGCAGCGGCGAAGAGATCGTCGCCTATGCCGGCGTGTGGGTGATTTTGGAAGACGCACATATCACGACGGTCGCCGTCCACCCCTCCCAACAGCGCCAGCGGTACGGTGAACGAATGCTGATCAAACTGTTGGAAGAAGCGGTCGACCGCGGAGCGAGCTGGGTGACGCTCGAAGTTCGCGAGTCCAACGTCGCAGCACAAAAATTGTATGAGAAGTACGGTTTTACGACGATGAACGTGCGGCGCGGATACTATTCGGATAACGATGAAAACGCGCTCGTGATGTGGGCGGGCAACGTCAAAGGCGCGATCTTTCAAAATCGTCTGGCGGCGCTCAAGGAGCGCTTGCACTGACGGCAGACGTGCCGTGCGCGGCTGCTGCGCCCCATCAGGGTCGCTTCAGCGCGGCCGATTTCTTGGGATTGTGCAAGACCGTCCGCGAGCAGTTGCCGCGGACGCGTTATCGCCACGTTTTAGGAGTCGCTCGGACAGCGGAGAAGTTAGCGGCCCGCTACGGAGCCTCGCCGCTGAAGGCGCGGCTCGCGGGTATGCTTCACGATATCGCGCGCGCCTGGAGACCGGAAGAACTTTTCGCGTATGCGACGGCTCACGGCCTCGCGGTGTCGGCCGCCGAGAGAACCTCCCCGGTCTTGCTCCATGCCCGCGTGGGAGCCGATATCGCGCGCCGCCGGTTCGGCGTGGACGATCCCGAACTGCTCGGCGCGATGGAACGCCACACGCTAGCCGTGCCCGAGATGACAACCCTGGAGAAAGTCGTGTATCTCGCGGACTCGCTGGAGCCATCGCGTACGTTCGGCGGCCGCGACGAGCTGGCGGCGGCCTGCGAGCGCTCCCTGGATGAAGGCTTGCTGGCGTGCGTCAAGGGCAGCCTAGACCATCTCATGCTGCGCAACATCGCTTTCGCTCCGGAGACCGTCGCTTTGTACAACGAATTGGTGCAACGCATTGGCCGCGCCGCTTAGAGTTCGCGGTACGGCTGGGAAGCGCGCTGCTGGCAAGCCGGAAAACCTGCTCGTCAATCAGCGCAACGGCTCAAGATCCTCAGGCGCAGGGACGAAAGCGTTCAGCGACGAGGAAGCTCGCGAGCTGGCGCATTTGTGTCGTGACGCCGCCGTCAGCAAAAAAGCCGAGAATACCGTGCTGCTCGACATCCGTAAAGCCGCGTCGTTTGCCGACTTCTTCGTCATCGGAACCGGCCGCTCGCTCGTCCAGGTGCGGTCGATAGCGGATGCCGTCATCGAGGCGACCGAGGTACGCGCTGCGTCGCCGCTGCGCAAGGAGGGCTACGCGGACGGAAATTGGGTTTTGATCGATTACGGCGCCGTCATAGTTCACATCTTCACCGCTCAAGCGCGGGAGTTCTACAATCTAGAGCGGCTCTGGGGAAAGCCCCAGGCGCCACCGAAGAAGCGCTGACCATGGCGCCCTTAAATCGGAAAGCGCGGCTGCGCATGTACCGTTTGTTCACGATCATCTTCGTCGTGCTTTTCGTCGGCACGCTTGCCCTGGGCCTCAT
>JACRUD010000101.1 GCA_014304875.1 Vulcanimicrobiota bacterium | reverse complement strand
ATCAATGCGTGATCGTCGCCAACGACGCCACGGTGAAGGGCGGCACGTACTACCCCATGACGGTGAAGAAGCACTTGCGCGCGCAGGAGATCGCCGAACAGAACTGCCTGCCGTGTCTTTATCTGGTCGATTCCGGCGGAGCATTTCTGCCGTTGCAAGACCAGGTATTTCCCGATCGCGACCACTTCGGCAGGATTTTCTACAATCAGGCGCAGATGTCGAGCAAGGGCATCCCGCAAGTCGCCGTGGTCATGGGATCATGCACGGCCGGCGGCGCCTACGTGCCCGCCATGGCCGACGAATCGATCATCGTCAAAGGCGAAGGAACGATATTCTTGGGAGGGCCTCCCCTGGTGCGGGCGGCCACCGGAGAAATCGTGTCGGCGGAGGCCCTTGGCGGAGCCGACGTGCACGCGCGCATTTCAGGCGTGAGCGACCACTACGCTCTTTCTGACGACCATGCCCTGGCCATGTGCCGCGCCATCGTCGCCGGCCTGAATATTCCGCCGCCCCAGCCGTGGCAAACGGCGCCCCCGCGCCCACCGAAGTTCGACGCCGGCGAGATCTACGGCATCGTCGGGCGCGACGCCAGGCGGTCGTACGATGTGCGGGAGATCATCGCGCGCGTCGTCGATGCCAGCGAGCTGCACGAGTTCAAGGCCCTCTACGGCGAGACGCTCGTCTGCGGATTTGCTCGCATCGAGGGGTATCCGGTGGGAATGGTCGCCAATCAAGGCATCCTGTTCTCGGAGAGCGCCCTAAAGGCCACGCACTTCATCGAATTGTGTTGCCAGCGCGGCGTCCCGCTCGTCTTCTTGCAGAATATCACCGGTTTCATGGTCGGCAAGAAATATGAAGAAGGCGGCATCGCGAAAGACGGCGCCAAGATGGTGATGGCCGTGGCCAACGCACAAGTCCCGAAGTTCACGGTTATCGTCGGCGGCTCGTTTGGCGCGGGAAATTATGGGATGTGCGGGCGCGCGTACTCACCACGCCAGCTTTGGATGTGGCCGAACGCGCGCATCTCCGTCATGGGCGGACCGCAGGCTGCCAACGTGCTGCTCACGGTCAAGATGGAACAGCTCCAAAAACAGGGCAAGACGATGTCCGCTCAGCAGCAGGCCGAGTTCATGCAGCCCACGCTGGAGAAGTACGAAGCCGAGGGCAACCCGTACTACAGCACGGCGCGCCTGTGGGACGATGGCGTCATCGACCCGGTGGATACGCGGGCAGTGCTGGCGCTGGGAATCGCGGCGGCAGCCAACGCCCCCATTCCGCAAACGCGCTTCGGCGTGTTTCGCATGTAGGGGGACAGCATGGTTTGCCAGGCGCGTAGCGGGAGATTGCCATGAGCGAGACGATCGTCGTCGGCAGCGTGGACGGCATTGCGAACGTCCGCTTGAACAGGCCGTCGCTGCGCAACGCCCTCGACGCCAAAGCGATTGCCGAGGTCACGCATGCCTTTCGCTCTCTGAGCGCCGACAGCGCTTTGCGAGCGGTCGTCCTCGAGGGCGAAGGGAAGATGTTCTGCGGCGGGGCGGATATCAACTATATGCGTGCCGGGCTGGACCTCGACGAAGAAGCCAATTTCGAAGATGCGCTGCGCCTGGCCGACATGTTCGCGGCCGTCGACGAATGTCCGGTCCCCGTGATCGTGAAAGTGCGTCGCACGGCGCTTGGCGGCGGCGCCGGGCTTGTCGCCGCGGCTGATATCGCCGTCGCCGGAGATGATGCGATCTTCGGCTTCACCGAGGCGAAGCTCGGAATCATCCCGGCGGTCATATCGCCGTTCGTGCTGCGCAAGATCGGGCAAAGCCACGCCCGCGCGCTTTTCATGACGGCAGAACGCTTCGATGCCGCGCGCGCGCTACGCATCGGCTTAGTCCACGAAATCGCGGGCGACGACCGGTTGGACGCTGCGGTCGCGATGAAATTATCCGAACTGAAGAGCAGCGGGCCGCAAGCGGCGCGCGCGGCAAAGCAGCTGGCAAAGCTCTCCGGAACTTTGCCGGCCGGGCAAGCCCGTCTGTGGACGGCCCGTCAGACCGCAGAGCGGCGCGCGGCCGCCGAAGGGCAAGAAGGCCTGCGCGCATTCTTGGAAAAGCGCAAGCCCGCGTGGGCGTAGGACCCCCTTTTGACAGCGTGCTCGTCGCGAATCGCGGGGAGATCGCGGTGCGCATCGCGCGCACTGCCCGCGCGATGGGAATGCGGACGGTGGCAGTCTATTCGGATGCCGACGCAGATTCAGAACACGTGCGCGCATGCGACGTTGCCGTCAGAATCGGCGCTGCGCCGGCGCGAGATTCATATTTGCGCGCCGATAGGCTGATCGAAGCAGCCCGCACCTCGGAAGCGCAAGCGATTCACCCCGGTTATGGCTTCCTTTCTGAGAACGCCGACTTCGCGGAGGGCTGCGCGCAGGCAGGTTTGGTCTTCGTCGGGCCTCCGCCCGCCGCCATGCGCTCGCTCGGCGACAAGATCGTCGCCAAGCGCACCGCCGCAGCGGCGGGCGTGCCGATCATCGAAGGGTCGAAGGCCGGCGAGGTCACACCCGCATCGCTGGCTGCCGAGGCGCGCCGATTGGGCGTTCCGCTAGTCATCAAAGCGGCTGCGGGCGGCGGCGGCAAGGGTATGCGGGTCGTCACCGAACTGGATAAATTCGACGCGGCGCTGGAGAGCGCCCAGCGCGAAGCGGCTGCCGCGTTCGGCGACGGCGCCGTATTTCTGGAACGCTACCTCGAAGCGCCGCGCCACATCGAAGTCCAGATATTGGCCGATGCTTTCGGCACTTGCGTCCATCTGGGCGAGCGCGAGTGCTCGGTGCAGCGCCGTCATCAAAAGCTTCTCGAGGAGGCGCCCTCGACCGCCGTCGGGGCGGCTCTGCGCTCCGCTATGGGGGAAGCGGCGGTTCGCCTGGCGTTGGCAGCGGGCTACGTCAACGCCGGGACTGTCGAATTCATGCTCGACGACCAAGGCCGCTATTACTTCTTGGAGATGAACGCGCGGCTCCAGGTCGAGCATGCGGTCACCGAAGCGGTGACCGGAACGGATCTCGTCCGGGAGCAGTTCGAAATCGCAGGCCGTCGTCCGCTGCGCTTAAGCCAGCGAAGCATCCTGCCGCGCGGCCATGCGATCGAAGTGCGGGTCTACGCGGAGGACGCGGCCAACGATTTCCTCCCGAGCGCGGGGACCGTGGAAGCGTTTCATTCTCCTCAAGGTCCGGGCATCCGCAACGATACCGCGCTGCGGCCCGGCAGCGAAGTGACACTCGACTACGACCCGATGCTGGCAAAGCTCATCGCATTCGATCGTACCCGCGAGGATTGCATCGAGCGCCTTGGCGCGGCGTTGGATGACTACACGATTGCCGGGGTCACGACGAACCTGCCTTTCCTGCGCTGGCTCGTGACAAACGAGCACTTCCGGGCCGGTGAGACGACGACCGCATTCTTGAGCGAGCATTTCCACAAAGATACTCTTGCGACCGACCCGGACGTGCGCTACGCGATGCTCGCTGCCGCCGGGGCGATTCAGTTCCCGCGCGCGTCGCCGGCAGCAGGATCGTCGCGCGGGACCGGACCGTGGAAGCAGTTGGGGCCCTGGCGCGCCGGCAGCGAGCGCAGAAAGGTGCGCTTTGAGTCACCGCCGGGCTCGGTGGCCGACGTCGAGAGGGAAATCGAGACAGCGGCTTGGCGCTGCCGCCTTGGTGATTTGACGGGCTCCGTGTCCCGTCGACAGGAAGGGTCGTACACCTTGCACGTTGGGCAGCAACGCCGGCGCTTCACGGCGACGGTGACGTCCAGCGCAGTTCGAATCGCAATGGACGGGTTCGCCGGCGAAATTCGCCTAGCTGCGCTGCCCTCGATCAAGGCGTCCGCGGTCCCTGCCATGAGAGTTGCCGCGGCAGGCGCGGCCGCGAGCATCGCGGCGCCGATGAGCGGCAGGATCGTCAAGATGAACGCGACCGCAGGCAAGCGCGTCGATGCTCAAGCCGTCGTCGTGGTGATGGAAGCCATGAAAATGGAGCATTCCCTCACTGCGCCGTTTGCCGGCTCGGTGGCTGCGGTTCACGCGCAGGCGGGCGATACGGTCGCCGCCGGCGACGTGCTGCTCGAAATCACTCCCGCGGGATAATGGCGAGCATGGCGCTCCCGTTTCAGGACATTCCCAAACGCGTGAGGGTCGTTGAAGTCGGTCCGCGCGACGGTCTGCAAAACGAGTCTCGCAAGATCCCGACCGAAGCGAAGGTGCGGTTCGTCGATGCGCTTTCGCTCGCCGGTCTACCGGTCATCGAGGTCACGTCATTCGTGAGCGCCAGGGCCATCCCGCAGTTGGCGGACGCGGAGGACGTGCTAAGAGCCATCCGGCGGGTTGCGGGCGTGCGCTACTGCGCTCTCGTTCCAAATGAGCGGGGACTCGAGAGCGCGCTGGCCGCCGGGGTGAGCGAAGTTGCCGTCTTTACCGCCGCTTCGGAGACCTTCAATCGACACAACATCAACGCGACGGTCGCAGAGTCGATCGCCCGATTCGTTCCGGTCGTGCGTCGCGCCCGCGCAGAAGGAATTCGCGTACGCGGCTACGTCTCGACGAGCTTTGGGTGCCCGTACGAAGGTTCGGTGGCTCCGCAGCGAGTGCTCGATGTCGTCGACCGGCTCATGGAGGTCGGGGTGGACGAGGTCAGCATCGGCGACACCATCGGAATTGCCACTCCGAACCTCGTGGTTGACGTGTGCGCGGCGCTGCTGGCGCGCATCCCGGTGGAGCGGCTTGCGATGCACTTTCACGATACACGGGGGACGGCGCTCGCCAACGTCATGGCCGCGCTCGAAATGGGCATCGCAATATTCGATTCTTCGGCCGGTGGCTTGGGAGGATGCCCGTACGCTCCGGGAGCCAGCGGAAATCTCGCGACCGAAGACCTGCTCTACCTCTTGGACGGGATGAAGATTGAGACCGGCGTGTCGCTGGCGGCCGTCGTCGCCGCGACGTCGTCGCTTGCGGTGATCTTGGATCACGAGCCGACGAGCAGGTATTATCAAGCGCATCAAAGGTCGGCCGGCAGCGCGTCGCAGGAGTGACTATGAAGCTGATCATCGAGTTCGTCTTGGCGTTGATACTGCATCCCGTCGCGGTTGTGCTCGTCTGGATAAACCTGGCGGCGCGGACGGATATGGCCGTGGGCAAGAAGACCGTTTGGGCCTTGGTGTCGCTGGTCTGGGGGATCGGGCCCATTCTGTACGTCCTCGTCGGCGATGGGACTCTCTGGTAGAGCTACTGCCAGAGATCCACAGGCGGGAGAATACGCCGGGGGAGCCGTCCCTGCCAAGCCGGGAGGAGGCTTTCGATGCTCTTGTCGTTTCTGATCGCCGCCGCGCTCTTCGCCGGAAGTCACGCCGTCACTGTGTCGGTCGTTGATCCCGCCGGTCTGCCCGTGGCCGCGACAGTGGTGACGTTTAGCGACGGCTTGGGAGATGTCGATCGCGAGAGCACCGATATGCGCGGCGAGACAGCTGCGCGCTCGGGTTTCGCCCCGCTGAGCGCCGACGTCTCGGCCGTCGGGTTCCACCTGCTCAGGTCGACCTGCGTTCGGTACGCGTTCGGGTCGTGCTCCGTCGGTGGTCGCCTGTCATCGGAACTGTGTCGGTGGCCACCGGATCGGCACACGAGCTTCATGGCCTTCCGGTGCCGTGCATCTTATCTCGACGTTCGAGCCGTTCGTTCGTCTGCCGCCGCGACGACCGACGCGCTGCTGCGCGGTTTAGCCGGAGTCGACCGCACCCGCAGCAACAGCGACTTCACGAATTACGGGCAGTTGCGCGCGTCATTCGGCGGCGCAGGCGCTGACCGCGGATTAGTGCTCGTCGATGGCATCCCCGCGCAAGATGCGTTCGGAGGGCAGATCGATTGGGCCGCTTATCCCGTCCGCGAAATAGAACGCGCCGAGCTATTGCGTGGCGCCGGATCTGCTCTCTACGGCGCCGGAGCCGCGGCCGGCGTTTTGGAACTGACGACGTTCGGACCGCAGCCGGCTTAGCAAGCCGGCGCGCCGACCGGAAGCGCGGGTTACACAGCGGGAACCCGCTCGAGGAGCGACCTGGATGTCCGGCTCGCCGAGACCTTCGCCGCGAACAGCTCGGCATCGGTTTTCAGCAGCCGCCGGCTCACGAGCTACTTTGATTTCCGCCGAATTTCCGCAGCCCCTTAGATGTTCCCGCGGTTTCGCGCGATGACGCGACCGGTGTACGGGTGGCGAGCGGTACTCGAGGGACCTCGTATGAGGGGGGAGCCCTGTTCTCAGACGACGCACAAGATGAGGGCCGCCCCAACTATTACGCCGTTCGTAACTTCCAGCAATATCGGCTTTCGTATTCGCGTGCGGGCCTAAAGTCGCGGATCCGCGTCGTCGGCTATGCGCGCGATATCTTCGTCACGAATGTGGCCGATAAATATCCAACCGCGCCCGGCGTTCTTCTCTTCACCCAAAGCGTGCCGACAACCGAGGGAGGCATCTCCGCGTCATGGACCGTCGCAAGCGCAAACGGTGAAATTCAAGCCCGTTTCGATGAGCGCAGCGTGCGCGGACAGAGCGCACAGTATTTTCGTCCGGTGCGCTGCAGAGTCAGGGGAGCGGTGCTCAGCAAAGCGACGGCGGCGCTCTGCAAAGGACAGTGCACAACAAGCGTGCGGAGCTGATCCTGGGCGGGCGAGCAGATCGCGTCTCCTCATTTGGAGAATCACCGGTGTCTGCTAGCGTCGGTGGCGCGGGCTATCGAACTCTGCATCCGGCCGCGCGTGTCGAGTCTGCGATCTCGCCGCGCGCCGCGCTGCGCTACGACGTCTCCCCGGCTGTCGCAGCGCGAGTTTCCAGCGGCGCGGGTTTCCGGCCGCCTTATCTCAACGAGTTGGTGCGAGGCTTCCGTATCGGTGCCACGGCCTTACATGCCAAACCCGGCCCTTCTTCCGGAACGCAGCCACACCGATAGCTTTGGAGCAGACGTTTTGAGCGGGGCGAAACGGTTCAGCGTCGACTTCTCGACCACGCGGGTACACGACGCCATCGCCTTTGTGACCCAAACAC
>JACRUD010000034.1 GCA_014304875.1 Vulcanimicrobiota bacterium | reverse complement strand
GTGCATAGATCATGTAGTCCAACGTGGCCTTGAAGTAATGCGGGTCCGACGGGTAGTTCCCGTACATCGAGAAGCCCGCTTCGTCTAGCAGCACGTCGACGTTGGCCAAAAGCTCCTGTTCGTTCGCGCTGGACACGTTGCTGGGCGGGTGATTGACGATCAGTGCGAGGTGATGCCGGCCTATGACGGGGTCCGAGGTCATGATCGACTTCGCGGCCTTCACCCAAGCGGCAGTGTCGCTCGACCATTGCGGGTCGTTGATGGCGTTGTAGCGACGGATGAAGCTGCCGTTCTTCCACACGCCGCAACCGAAGTAGCCTGGACCCAGATCTTTTCCCATGACGTTATTGAAAAATACTTCATCGACCGACAGTGCGTTGTAATTATGCGCGATCGCGTAGGGTGCGAACGTTTGGCGGATCTGGTAGTCGCCCACCGCCGGATTATGGATATCTAGCGGCACGTTGGTCTCCCCGTGCATGTACGCGATCTGATGTGTCGGCGCACCGCTGCCGTCGCAGGCGTAGAGGATCCAATCGGGATGGTTCGATCGCCACCATGCCAAGTTATGGCCACCGGCTTGTATCCAGTCCTGTTCTTGGATAAAGTAGAGCGACACAAGCATCGAAGGATGAGAGTCCTTCCAAGAAGATGCTCGCGAGCCGCCCCAGACAGCATCGTAGCGCGAGCCATCCTGCAGTATCTGCGTCGTCGTCATGCCGTGGTGCGCTCGCTCGTCGAAGACTTGGAAAAGCGCCAACTTGCCCCATGAGCTCGTGATCCGCGTGGGCGGAGGCACCGCTATCGGAGTCGCCGTCGGACGGGCGGTCGGCGTCGCAGTAGGGCGCACCGTGGGGGATGCAGTAGGCCGTGGGGTCGGAGTCGCCGTCGGCCGCGCGGTCGGGGTCGCGGTCGGACGGGCGGTCGGCGACGCGCTGGGAGACTGTATGGGCGTTGCACTGGGTCCGACCGTCGGGGGCGCCGCATTGGAAGTAGGAACCGCGGTCGGCGAGGCACTGACCAGCGGCGTGGGCCGCGCAGATGATCCGGGTGACGCTGAGGTTTGAGGCGATGGGGACTGGCCGCCGGCTGCAGGCGGTATCGGCTTTTGGGTTGGCGTCGATGGAGCCCCGATGAAACTACCAACGTTGCCGGGCAAAGTAGGCGATGAACCGCCGCCGCCGCAACCGGCTAAGGAAGCGACGGCGATGAACGCGCAAGTCCAGCACGTTATGGTCTTTTTGAGCGAGACTGCCACTTTATCCTCACCGCAATAGAATCAGCGCCGCTCTTATGAACAGCCCGCGATCATCATAATGGGAAAGGCCGTCTTCGCTCTATGCCAACAATCACAGTCACCGTGCCCTTTGTGTCGTTCCACCGCCCGTCGACAAAGCGTGAGGCACGACACGTGACGCTCTGCCGCCGGGCTCGGTCGCCGCCGGCTCGGCCGGTGCCGATGGGCGGGCTGGAATCGGGAGCCTTTAGAGCTCTAGTCATCTGCAATTGTTTGGATGCAATTCGCGCGGGTAAAGCTAGCATGCGCAGCGCCAAACCTAAAGCAGACGTATCCTTTAAGCTACTTGCCCTTCCGAGGAGTGCGAGCAAATGGGGTTGGACTTACGTACTCAGAATCCGCGCAGAGGCCGAGAGTTCTTGGGAGGCTATGCCTGGCTGGCAAGACTTAATGATAAAGCGCGCGCTAAGGCGGCCGGGACGCTGGACGAATACATCTGCTTATGTCCGATGGACGAGGGATTTTTATCAAGGGCGGGCGTCGAGCCAGCCGCCTACCTGGAATTCATAGCGCAAGGAAAGACCGATGACGACATCGTTTCGTTTTTCGACCAGCGCGTCACCGGCAGACAACGAGAGGACGCCAACCGCTGGATATTAATAGACAAATCCAGCAATTTGGATCGCCAAGACGAGGAGGAGATCCACACCTAAAGTCGCTGTCTTTCGAAACCGGCGCTGAGTCACATCCTTGGACTGGGCGGAACGTTGTCCGAGTCCCGAGCGCTACGAACCTACCTACAATGAGATAGCCGCTGCAGTTGCCGATTCGGCGGCGCTGACGATGCGGGCCGCCAAGTTGGCGAAGATCCGGCCGTGGAACACGGCGAGCACATACCAGTAGATGTAACCGAAGACGCCGCGGGGCTCGAAAAAAGCGGTCTGCCGCAGCCGTGTACGGCCGCCATCGAGCTCTTCTGCCTCGAATTGTAGCCACGCTTTTCCGGGGAGCCTCATCTCAGCCCGTAGTCTCAACAGCCGGCCGGGCTGATACGCCTCGACGCGCCAAAAGTCGACCGCATCGCCGAGGCGCACATCGCTCGCCGACCGGCGACCGCGACGAAAGCCCACACCGCCCACGGCCCAATCGACCGCTCCTCTCAATTTCCACAACACGTCCGCGTAAAGCCAGCCACGCTTACCCCCGAGGCTTTGAAATACTGCCGCGACGGCCGAGGCGGGAGCGCGCGCGACGCGCTCCCGACGGTCGATAAACATCCCTTCGCGAACGCCCGTGAATTCGCGCGGCAAGCGGCGCACGTCGGAGGCATCGAACCAAGTCGTCTCGGGTCCAACGGTCCGATAACGGTCGAGCGCCCGGCTCAATGCCGTCGCAAAGTCGACCGGCCGAATTCGCGGAAAATCCGCTGCAGCCCGATTGTCCTTCACGATGACTTCGTTATAGAGTCCGAGGATAAGTGGCTGGGCCATCCGTGCCGGAATCGGCGTGACCCAATGGACCCAATAAGATGAAAGACGCGGGGTGAACAGAGGCACCACAAGAACCAGGCGCTTCAGCCTGCGCAAACGCGCATACGCCAGCATCATGTCCTTGTAGGAAAGGACGTCGGCGCCGCCGATCTCATAGACCTGCGATGAACCTCCGGCGAGTTCGATCGCTTGCGTGAGATACGCAAGCACGTCACGTATGGCAATAGGTTGACACAAGGTCCGTACCCAACGGGGAGCGACCATGACAGGAAGACGCTCCGTGAGGTACCGCATCATCTCGAAGGAGACGCTTCCGGATCCGATGATAACCGCAGCCCGAAACTCTATAACGGTGACGCCGCCCTGCCGCAGAACGGCGCCCACCTCGTGACGGCTGCGTAAATGCGGTGAGAGCGAAACGCCATCCCGGCCAAGTCCGCCCAGATAGATAATCCGTCCGATCCCGGCACGACGGGCTGCGGTGACGAAGGTGAACGCGCGCCTGCGGTCGGCGTCGCGAAAATCGCTCGCGTCGCTCAACGCGTGCACGAGATAATAAGCGACATCGATGCCGGCGCATGCGTCTTCGACGCTTTGTGCATCGTCTACGTCGCCTTCAACGATCTGCGCGCCCTCGAATCTCCCGGCCAGGCGCTCGGAGTGACGAGCCAAGCAGCGAACTTTATGACCCTGGCGAAGAAGCAGCGGCACGAGACGTCCGCCGATATAACCGGTTGCCCCTGTCACTAAGACATGCATTTTCGTGCAAGGCTCTCTACGTGCAACGAGGAAGCGGACCGATTAAATGCGCTAGCCCAAGCGGCTGGGACGAGGGCGCAAAACGACTATTGCGCGCGGGGCCCACCGGCCAACCCGCCTATCGTCTGGGCGAGGAGGCGTCGGTCCTTGGCGAATACGGCGGCGACCGCGGCGGCGCGGCGATCGGAATCGACCGAAGATGAGAGCGCCGTTAGGCCTAAGAGCCGGTCCACCGACTCTCCGAGCGTCCGCTCGTGCGCCGTCGGGCCCTGTGCGCCCTGATCGCTCGTCACATGCATCTGGTCCGCGATAGCGGCTTGCACTTCTTCATTCTGCGGGTACATAATCGTTTCGACCAGGCCGGCGTCTCGAATCCAATCGTTGCCGTCGCCCGATTCGCCATCCGAATCTTCGGCGGCCGCGCGCTCCTCCTCGAGCAGCGCTATCGTCTCGCGCCATGCGACAAAAGCCGCAAGGTTTGCCAGCCTCTCTTTGTCTGCTCTCTTCATGGCGGCGAGATATTCGGGGATCTCGAGATCGCAGGTCAGCTCTTGAACGGTGCGGCGGGTCGTCGCGGCCAGAGCCACCGCAAAGACGTCCAAATTCGCGCGGCCCGCTAGGGACGATGTCTTGTAACGCTCGAGCGGAGCTTCAAAGATGCAACCGTCGACTTCACTTCGACGGTACAGGCCTCCCGAAACGAAACTAGCGACGTTCTTTACAAGCCTGTCGATCATTGCTGCCCCCGAACCGGACCCGCCTCAAACAATCAACCGCCAACCGCCATTCAAAACAAGGGTGCCCGCCGTCTTTAACGGCTCTTCGGCACCCCCTAGGAAAACGGCCGGGAATCGTTCCGGCCGTTCATTCGACGCTAGTAGAGGTCAACCTCGCTCAAGTTTTTTTCGATTTTCCGCTTCACCCTCTGCAACGCGTTGTCGATCGATTTGACGTGGCGGTTCAGGTCGCGAGCCATCTCCTGGTACGATTTGCCTTCCAAGTAGCTCAAGAGCACCTGCGATTCCAGGTCGCTCAGGTTCTCCTGGATGCGCTCTTTGATGTCTTCGGAGACCTCTTGGTTGATCACGAGCTCTTCAGGATCCGACATCTTGGCGCTCGCCATGACGTCGAGCAGGGTCCGCTCGCTGTCTTCGTCGTAGATCGGTTTGTTGAGTGAAATGTACTGATTCAGCGGGATGTGCTTTTGCCGGGTGGCAGTCTTGATCGCCGTAATGATCTGACGCGTGATGCATAGCTCGGCGAACGCGCGAAACGACGATAGCTTATCCGCACGGAAATCGCGGACGGCCTTATAGAGGCCGATCATCCCCTCTTGGATGATATCCTCGCGGTCCGCCCCTATCAAAAAGTAGCTCTTTGCCTTGATCCGAACGAAGTTTTTGTATTTATTGAGCAAAAATTCCATGGCAAGGTTGTCGCCGCACTTTGCTGCGTTAACTAGCTCTTCGTCGGCACGTTCGCTATAGTCGAAGTTGTCATCGGCTGCGTGCAGTGCCCCCAAATTCTCTTGTCCCCCATGCGCAGGACGGCGTACTCGCAGTCCTACAGCAATTATAGGGTTCGGGTGCCTCCTTCGTCAAGGATTGTCGGCCTAGTGCGGCTTGTTCTGCGCCGCTCCGCTGCTTCTTTGCGCACGTTGACGGACCGCTTCGAACAGCAGCACCGCCGCGGCCGCTGACGCGTTCAGCGAAGCGACTCGGCCGTGCAACGGGATGCGGGCCAGCAAATCGCAGCTTTCGGCGACCAATCGTGACAAGCCGCGGCCCTCCGAACCGATGACTATCGTGCAACTGCCGGTGAGGTCGACTTCAGTGTACGGGCGCGCCTCGCCGGCGAGGCTGGCTCCGATTATCCAGTGACCCGCGCCTTTGAGTGCTTTTAGTGCTTGGGTCAGGTTCGTTACGCGGGACACAGCGAGGTGAGACGCCGCGCCGGCCGCCGAGCGCCGAGCCGCGGGAGTGACCATCGCGCTGCGGCGCTCGGGGATAATAGCCGCCGCAGCTCCGGCCGCCTCCGCGTTGCGCAGGATAGCGCCCAGGTTGTGCGGGTCTTCGACGTGATCGATCGCGACGACGAGCGATTCGCCGTCGCGCTGAATGCTGCGCAGCATGTCCGGCCATGCCACATACCCGAACGGAGGCGCGACGGCAGCGACGTGCTGATATCTGTCCGCGCCGAGGGAACGAAGTTGCGCGTCCGATCGGTATTCGATGGTGATTTGGCTGTCGGCGGCAGCGCGGACGATATCCTTTAGCGCCGGATCGTTGCGGCGCTGCTGACCGATGATAATCCGGCGCAATCGTTCGCCCGCGGCCAAAGCCTCCGCGACCGCGTGGAGTCCGACAATGATCTCATCATCGGTGCCCATCGAGCGACCAATCGGTCCCGTCCTTTGTGTCTTTGATCGAGATGCCGGCCGCCGCCAGAGCGGCACGCAGCTTATCGGAGGTCGCAAAGTCCTTGGCCGTACGGGCGGCGCCGCGCAGGGCGAGCACTCTTTCAACGAGTGCCGCGTCGCTGGCCGGGCGGTCGTCAGTGAGCTCGCGCAGCGCCCTGCGAGCCGGCTCGTCTAACCGCACCTCGCGCGACGGTGAGTCGAAACCGGCGTCGGCCCCGCGAAGCGGTAGCCCCAAGACGTTTAAGCACCGGTCTACAAGCGTCGGAGTGACCAGCCCCCCGCGCATCGTCTTCTGCAGCCAACCGAGTGCCCCGGCGGTATTCAGGTCATCGTCCAAGTACGCTTCGAAATCGTCGAACGCCGAATCCGAGGAGCCGCCCGAGAGAGCCGGCCGACCGTTTGAACTCCGCAGCCGCAACGCATCAAGCTCGGCATACAGTCCTCGCAAACCCTTGACCGCCGCTTCGACGGCGTCCTCGGTGAAATTCGTGGGCTTTCTGTATCCCGTTTGCAAGAATAGGAAGCGGATAGCGGCGGCCGGATAGCGGTCTAAAAGAGTCGTGAGTGGCAGGAAATTCCCTAGCGATTTGCTCATTTTTTGCCCGTCCACCATGACGAGGCCGGCATGCATCCAGATGCGTGCCATGGGCTCGCGAGCGGTAAGCGACTCCGTCTGCGCTATCTCGTTCTCGTGGTGCGGGAAGATCAGATCGCTCGCGCCACCGTGAATGTCGAACTGGTCGCCCAAGTATTCCCGCGCCAGCGCCGAGCATTCGATGTGCCAGCCTGGTCTGCCGTCACCCCAGGGGCTTGGCCAAGCAGGTTCACCGGGCTTTTGCTTTTTCCACAGCGCGAAGTCAAGCCAGTCGTGCTTTTCTTCGCGGACGGCTATCCGAGCTCCGGCCCGTAACTCGTCGATTTGCCGGTTGCTGAGACGGCCGTATGCCGGAAAACGTTCAACCGCGAAGTACACCCCGTCGCTGGTCTCGTATGCGGCGCCGGACTCGACCAAGCCTCGGATCATCGCGATGATCGCGGGTACGTGCTCGGTGGCCCGCGGGGAAACATCCGGTTCGAGAAGGCCCAGCCTGCGCGCGCACGCCTCGTATTCGCCGTAGTAACGTCGTACGATAGCCTCCCACGGCTCGTGTTCGGCCGCGGCTCGCTCGATGATCTTGTCGTCGATATCGGTGATGTTTTGCACGTAGGTGGCTTTGCGCCCCTTCGCCATCAGGTGCCGGCGCAGAACGTCAAACGTCAGAAAAGTCCGCGCGTGGCCGATATGCGGGTGCCAGCTGGGCGTCATTCCACAGACGTAGATCGAGACTTCGGCGGCCTCGATGGGCACGAAAAGCTCCAAGGAACGGCTGCGGCTGTTAAAGAGACGCAGTGCCATGCCGTCGCTCCAGCTCTCGAACTTGCTCTTCGAGCGATTCGATCCGGCGCGCCAAGGCCGCGACTGCGTCGGCGTTGGGGTCCGGCATCTCGACGCGCGGTATCACGGGTTCGGCGACCTTCTTCCCGTCCTTATACACGACGCGGCCCGGCACTCCCACCACCGTGCTGTTCGGCGGCACGGATCCGACGACAACCGCGCCAGCGGCGATCTTGGTCTGCTGCCCGATGACGATGGCTCCCAACACCGTTGCTCCCGCACCGACGATGACGCCGTCCTCCAAGGTCGGGTGGCGCTTGCCGTGCTGCAATGTGGTCCCGCCCAACGTCACGCCTTGATACAGCGTGCAATCATGCCCGATTTCGGCGGTTTCCCCAATCACCACGCCCATGCCGTGATCGATAAAGACTCCCGATTCGATTTCCGCAGCCGGATGAATCTCGATCCCGGTGTGGGCCCGCGTGATATGCGAGAGGCGGCGGGCGAGCAGCGGGAAACCCCAACCGTGCAGCAGGTGAAAGATGCGATACGCCGCGATCGCGTGCAGGCCGGGATAGCACAACAAAACTTCGAGCCGCGTCCGGGCCGCCGGGTCGCGCGCGAGGCATGCCTCAAAATCGCGCCGGATTTGCCCGACAATGGATTCGTGGCGCATCAAGACCGCCTAAATGAAGCCGACCGAACAGCGACCGCGAAACGTCAGCTTCGCTTCAAAATTGAATATCGGCAGGCGGCGGCTTCATCGCGGTGTCCATGCGCCGTAGTTCTCAACCGGACGCTTGGGCCTCCTGCCCCGGCGCTGAGACGTCGAGCGCCGCGCTGATTCTCGCGGCAACGCGTTGCGGCCCAAGAAGAGGCAGCAAGACAGGAAGCTCGATGCCGTGTTCTTGGCGGGTGACCGCCAATCGCATCGGACGATAGAGCGCCCGTCCCTTTGCGCCCGTGCGGACTCCGATGTCGGCTAGGGCTGCCCGCGCGGTTGCAGCGGCGAAGGCACGACGGTCCGTTCCACAGCGCCGCGCCACCGCACCGAGTTCGGCGACCGCCTTTCGGCTCGCAGGATGCGCCAAAGCAGCTTTGGTCTCGCCGTCGATCTGCGAAGGCTCGGCGAGTACCGTCGCAGTTTCCTTCGCCACGTCGGCCAGGACGCCGACGTGGTCCGAGATAGCCGCGGCCAACGTCACGAGCCATTCGTCGTCGGAGAGTTCCGCCAAGCTTGCGAGCCGATCGTCTCTGCGTGCCCATGCTGCGAACAAGGCGGCTCTCTCCGCTACCGGCTTCGCGCGTAAGTACTGCCCGTTGAACCAAAGCAGCTTCGCGTGGTCGAAGATGGCCGGCCCTTTGCTGATGCGCTCCAATGAAAACGCGTCGACCAGCTCCTCGAGCCGAAAAAACTCCCGGTCATTTCCCGGCGACCATCCCAAGAGCGCGAGATAATTGATAAGCGCTTCGGCAAGGAAGCCGCGATCCCGATATTCGCTGACGGCGGTCGCTCCATGGCGCTTGGACAGCTTGTGGTGATCGGGAGCCAGTATCATGGAGACGTGAGCGAATAAAGGCAGCGGCATGTCGAGCGCTTCGTACAGCGCGACTTGGCGAGGCGTGTTGGGTAAATGCTCGTCGCCCCTGATGACATGGCTTATCTCCATGGCGCTGTCGTCGACCACGGCGGCGAAGTTGTAGGCCGGCACACCGTCAGACTTCACCACGACGAAGTCGCCGATGAGGCCGCCCGGGAAGTGGACCGCACCGCGGACGAGATCTTCCACATAGATGTCGCGTGGAGGCATGATGAAGCGCAGCGCCGGGCGGCGTCCCTGCGTTTCCAAAGCTCGACGCTGCGCCATCGTCAGCCCGCGGCATTTGCCTGAATATTTCGGCGCGACCCCCTTTGCTTCGGACGCGACCCGTTCGGCATCGAGCTCTTCAGGGGAACAAAAACAGGGATACGCGAGCTCCCTCTCCATCAACCGCGCTGCGGCCAGACCGTAGTGCTCTTGCCGCTCGCTTTGCCGGTACGGGCCCCACGCGCCCCCGATATCGGGGCCCTCGTCCCAACTTATCCCAAGCCAATGCAGATCAGCCGCGATGGAACTCTCGGCAGTCAGCGACGAGCGGCTCGCATCGGTGTCCTCCGAGCGCAATAGAAACGTTCCGCCGGCGCGCCGCGCGAACAAGTAGTTGAACAAGGCGGTGCGGGCCCCGCCGACATGCAGCATGCCGGTCGGCGCGGGGGCGAAGCGCACCCGAACGGTAGGCTCGGTCACCGCGACGCCTCTTCTTGCAAGCATGCCGCCGAATAGGCCGCCATGCCTTTGCCTTCACCCGTGAACCCCAAGCCTTCGGTCCGCTTGGCTTTGACGCTGACCAGCGAGACGTCGAGCTGCATGGCCGCTGCGAGAGTCTGCCGCATCCTCTCAACGTATTCGGCCAGCGGCGGCGCCTCGGCGACGATGGTGCAGTCGACGTTGCATATCCGCAGGCCGGCATGCCGAACGAGCTCGACGCTGCGGCGCAGCAGAGCAACGCTGTCGGCGCCCGCATAACGGTTGTCGCCGGCCGGGAAATGCGTGCCGCAATCGCCGAGGCCAGCCGCCCCTAGCAGGGCATCGACGACGGCATGGGTGGCGACGTCCGCATCCGAAAAGCCCGCCAGACCACGCTCGAAGGGCACCGCCACGCCCGCCAAAATAAGCGGCCGCCCCACGACGAGCGCGTGGGCGTCGAAGCCGAAACCAACCCTCACCGGCTCGACTCCGGCGAACCGTCCTTCAGCGCGGCGATGCGTTCGGCAACGAAGAGGTCTTCCGGCGCCGTGATCTTGATGTTCTCCTCGGCCCCCTCGACGATGGCCACCGGGTCACCGTTGCGTTCCACCAACATCGCTTCGTCCGTCCCGACGAAGTCGTCGACCCGCACAGCCTCGTACGCGCGTCGCAAAACGCCGTAGGCAAAGGCCTGCGGCGTCTGCGCTGCCCACAGGCGCTCGCGCGGTATCGTGCGGGCCACTAAAGCGCCGTCGTCTCTTGTCTCCTTGATCGTGTCCTTCACCCGCAGCGCCACGACCGCCGCTCCCCAACTCCGCGCTGCGTTTATCACGCGATCCACCATATCGGGCGTCGCAAAAGGTCGCGCGCCATCGTGGACGATGACAAGCGTCGGCATCGGATCAGCCGCTTCAAAGGCCGCATTGACCGAATCTTGTCGGCGAGCGCCCCCGACGACGACCTTACGTACTTTACCGGCTCCGAAGCGGCGTCCCATGATTTCGAACTGAGAACGCTCTTCCGCGTCGCAGGCCACCACGACGTCGTCGACCAGAGGACAGGCGCCAAAGAGCTCAAGCGACCACGCCGCGAGCGGCTTGCCAGCCAATTCGACGAGTTGTTTGCGGCGGCCGAAACGAGCACCGTGTCCGGCCGCCGCGACGATTGCGCATACCCGCTGGGTCACTGTTTTTTGAGTTTCGCGAAGATCATCCGTCCGGCGGCAGTCTGAAGCACTGACGTCACCTGGACGCCGATCTGTTCACCTTTAAGGCTGCGCCCGTTCTCCACCACGATCATCGTACCGTCTTCCAAGTAGCCGATGCCCTGGTTCTGCTCTTTGCCGTCCTTGACGATCGCCACCGACATGTCTTCACCGGGTAAAACGACAGGCTTCAGCGCATTCGCAAGCTCGTTGATGTTCAAGACCGTGATGCCTTGCAGACGTGCGACTCGGTTTAAATTGTAGTCGTTCGTGAGTATCTGCGCGTGCAACTGGCGCGCGACCGTGACGAGCTTGCCGTCGACGTCGCGTTCGGGGGCGTCATGGTCGTAGATCTCCAGATTTCCGGATACCTCGCGCAGGTGATTGAGGATCTCCAAACCCCTGCGCCCTCGGCTGCGCTTGATCGTATCGACCGAATCGGCGATGCTCTGGAGTTCCTTCAGCACGAATTTGGGCACCAGCAGGCGGCCGTCCATAAAGCCCGATTGGACGATTTCCAAGATTCGGCCGTCGATGATCACCGACGTATCCAAAAGCTTGGCCGGAGCGTCGCCGCCATGCAACGTCGCGCGAGTCCAGGACGACAGACGCTGGCGCAAGCCGACCCGTACCCCCAGGTAGCTAAAAAAGAGCGTGATCAGCGCGTAGAGGACGAACGAAAGAAGCGGGCCGTAGTGCGGAAGGTAATTGAAACCTTGGAAGATGTCGCGCACGAAGAAAGAGACGATGAGTCCGACTACGAGCCCGATGGCGCCCGACAACGCTTCGGCAGGCGCCAGACCCGCGATACTGTCTTCCACCGCCGTCACAAGGCGCTCGAAGAGACGCAGCAGGGCGGGAGACACCAAAACGCCTACCACGCCGCCGATCGCCGGCAAAACGAAGTCCCGCATCAAACCGATAGCGCCGCCGGCACGCGCGAGCACATGCAGGCTCAGGGCGATTTCGTGAGCCGCCAGGACTCCCAGCAGTCCGAACAAAGCGGCGAACACTATCCGGAAAGCTATTTTTCTCAATGTATCATGTCACAAAGACGGCGTCGGCAGTAAGAACTCGGCGCAGACGGTATTGGCGAGCAAGCGCCCCCGGGCCGTTAGCCGCGCGCCAAGCTCGTCAACTTCGAGCAAACCGACCGCCGAGCATTTTTTGCATGCGTCGGCGAAGAACGAACGCGGGTCGACGCCGAAACGACGGCTGAAATCTTCGTTTTCGATACCGTCCGCCGTGCGCAGCGCTAGCACAGCCGCTTCACCGACCCGGCGCGGCGCACTCAGCCTTTCCTCTTCTTCGCGCGGCGATCTGCGTGCCTCCACCGCATCGCAATACTCCCCGTAGTCCCGCAGGTTGCGGTAGCGCAAGCCGGACTCGTAACCGGCCGCGGACATGCCGAATGCGAAACAGTCGCTCTGCCGCCAATATTTGAGGTTATGAGCGCACTCGTATCCCGGCCGCGCGAAATTCGAAATCTCGTAGTGTCGGTAGCCTGCCCCCGTGAGCAGTCCCTCGGCGTGCTCGAGGAAATCCGCCACCGCGTCGTCGTCCGGGAACGCGCTTGGGTCTCGGCGTTGCCAGGCTGCGTAAGGCGTCTGCGGTTCGATCTGCAGGCCGTAGACGGACAGGTGTGGCGGAGCGCATTCAAGCGCCATATTCAAAGTCCGATCAAACGATGCGATGCTCTGGTTAGGCGCGCCCGCTATGAGATCCAGGCTCAGATTATCGAACCCGGCCGACCGGGCAGCCCGGACAAACTCGAGGGCCTGCGCGGCCGAGTGCGTCCGTCCCAAGCGGCGCAGCTCTTGATCGTCGAGAGACTGCACTCCGATCGACAGCCTGTTAGCACCAGCAGCGCGCCAGAGCTCAAGCTCGGCCTTGTCACGCGATGGATTGGCTTCGAGCGTGCATTCAATCGTACCAGGGCCAACCTCGAACTTCGTGAACAAGCCCTGCAACAGCTCCCGGATCGCATCGGCGGAAAGGGTTGAGGGAGTGCCGCCGCCGATGTACATTGTATCGATTCTGCGGCCTCGACTGGGCGCGGCCGCGATCTCGGCGTGCAGGGCGTCGAGATAGCGCTTGACGCGCGCCTCCTGAAACCGCACGACGGCGAAATCGCAGTACGGGCAGATGCGGTCGCAAAACGGGATATGGACGTAGCAGCCGGCCTCGTCTCGAAACTTCACGCCAGGCAGAACACACCGATCGCCCCCGGCCCCGCATGAGTTCCGACGGTCGGACCGACGCTGCAGATCATCATCTCGGCACCATCCACCACGTCGCTCAGACGGCGCGCGATTGATTCGGCAAGCTCGGGCGCGACCGCGTGAATAACCGCGCAGCGCAATCCGCAGCCTGCCGACAAGCCGGCCCCTGGGCGAGCAAGTCGGCTTTTCGCGGCGTCGACGATGGCATCCACCGCGCGCCCGAACGTGCGCACCTTCGCATACTCCTTGACTTCGCCGTCAGTCAGTGTCAGCACGGGTACGATTTTCAGCGCGTTTCCGATAAGGCCACGCAATCGCCCTATTCGGCCGCCGCGCGCCAGATACGTGAGGCTCGGGACGGTGGCGTAGAGCCAAAGGCGGTGAATCAGTTCGGCGACCAATGCCTGCGCGGCCTCGAACGTGGCGCCGTCGGCGATTCTTCGGCGCGCATGGAGGGCAAGCAATCCCAAGCCCGATGAGACGGTCCCCGTGTCGACCGTCGTGATCCGCTCCGGCGCGACCTCGGCGGCGGCCATGCGCGCCGCGTTAAACGTTCCGGATAGCTTGGCGGAAAGGTGCAGCGACAGAATGTGCGGCGCGCCGTCCGCCAACAACCGGCGATAGGTTTCCTGAAAGGAAGCGGGCGAAGGCTGTGCGGTTGACGGGACGTCGCGCTCGGCCTTGAGTTTGGCGTAAAAATCGGCCGCGCTCAAATCGCTGCCGTCGTCGTACTCGTTCAACCCGAAACGTACTCGCAGCGGCACCACGACGATTTTGTTTTGCGCGGCCAGCGGACCCAGATCGGCCGATGAGTCGGTCACGACGGCAATGCTGCCCGCGCTCATAGTGACGGCGACGCAACCGATTCCGCGACCATGCCGCCGATGGCCCCGACGACATCCTGACCGATGGCGCGAGCGGCCGTCCGGCATGCATTCTCCACAGCCAGGGCATCGGTACGGCCGTGACCGATGAGACACACTCCGCGAACGCCAAGCAAAGGCGCTCCCCCGTATTCGCGGTAATCCATTTTCGCTCGAAGAGCGCCCATCATCGGGCGTAAGATTGCTGCGCCGAGCTTGCCACGTAGGCTTGCCATCGCCAGAGCGCGCATGCTGCTGAACAGGTATTCGGCGGCGCCTTCGGCCACTTTGAGAGCGACGTTTCCTACGAAACCGTCGCAAACCACCACATCGACGTCGCCCAATAACAAATCCCGCCCCTCGACGTTGCCGACGAACCGGATCGGCGCCCGCGACAACAGGGCGAAAGCGGCTTCGGTCAGAGCATTCCCCTTCTTCTCCTCTTCCCCGATGGAAAGTAGGCCCACCTTTGGTCGCGCTATTGCGAGCACGCCCTGCGCGTAGGCAGTTCCCATTATCGCGAACTGGGCGATCCACTCGGGACGGCAATCCACGTTGGCGCCGGCGTCCAATAGTAGCAGCGGGCCTTTACGCGCCGGCCAAACGGTCGCAATCGCCGGCCTCGCGATGCCGGCCACTGTGCGCAAACGGATGGTCGCCAGCGCCAGCAGCGCCCCGCTGTTGCCCGCGCTGAACGCGGCATCGGCGGTCTGATCCCGAAGCAACTCGATCGTCTTGCCCATGGATGTGGCGGTTCCGCGGCGCAGCGCGGCGGCCGGAGCCTCATCCATCGCCACCGTCTCCCCCGCATCGATGACGTCGATTCGGCCGCGCGCCGGATGCCGGGCCACGAGCGTGCCGATGCGGCGCGAGTCGCCGACTAAGAGAATGCGGCAGTGCAACGCTTCCGCAGCGCGAAGCGATCCCGCCACGATTTCCTCCGGTGCGCGATCGCCGCCCATCGCATCGACCGCGATGCGAGTGTCGCTAGCGTTCAATCGAGATCACGTAATCGGATGCTTGGCCGCCGTAGTACGCCTCGACGGCCAGCAGAGGAAACGTTGCGCGCACGGCGTCGGCGACTTCATCGGCGTCTTCGCTCGTCCGGCCGGCTCCGTAGTAAAACGTGACGAGCGACGCTGACTTGGGCGCTGCGGCGCGGATGCAGTCGACGGCTATGGCTCGCGCATCGGCGCCTGGGATGAGACGCGGATTGGGAGCGTCGCGGCAGTCCACTGCCCCGACCAATTCGCCCTTTTTCAGCGAAACGTCGCCGACGATTGCGTCCTTGCCGGCGTGGAAGATCGAGCAGTTCGCCAGGACGCCCTCCGTGTAGTGTTTCAACTCCTCACTCGTCAGCGTGCCGGGCCGGGCCTGACTTTCGTCTTCGCGGCCACCGTCGAGCAGGGACCATTCGTTCGTCAAATTTATCAACACCGCTATCCCCTCCGTCGCGAAGCGGCTTGGAACGACGATGACCCGCCGGTCCGTGAGCGCATCGACTTCTTCGGCCGCCAACAGCCCGTTTTTGTCGTTGGGGAGCAGATACACGGTCCGAGCTAGAACTCGATTCACCGCGGCCAGAAGATCCTTCACCGATGGGTTCGAACCCCAACCGCCCATGACGGTCACGTCGGCTCCGAGCTCTCTGTATATCTTGGCGAACCCCTCGCCCGGCACGACGGCCACCAGACCACGCGCTTTGCTCGGCTTGTCCGCGACCAGCACATCGTGCTGTTCCTCCATGTTTTGCGCCTTGAGGTTCGTCACGCGACCATGGACGCCCGCCAAGCGCGCGACACGTTGCGGGAAATCGGTGTGCAGGTGAACGCGCAGCACGCTGTCTCCGCCGGCCACGATGAGGGAATCGCCGTGCGGATGCAGTATGGCGCGAAGCTCGCCGGCGGTCGTTTGCGCGCCCTCGATCAAAAACTCGGTACAGAAGCGGTTTTCGTCGACCCTTTGGCGGACCGAAAAGGTTGAATTCGCCGACGCCCGCAAAGGAAACGAGCTTTGGTACGGGGCGTTTCCGGCACGCATCCGGAGCGCACCCTCCAAGAAGTACGCCAACCCTTGGCCGCCGGCGTCGACGACCTGCGCCTCCGAAAGCACGGGCAGCTGCTCCTTCGTTCGCTCCAAGGCGATGTTTGCCGCTTCGACCATAGCCGCTAAAACTCGCAGAAGATCAGTCTCGCCCGGCGCCGCCTTTGCGGCTGCCTCTGCTGCCGCGGCCGCGACGGAGAGCATCGTTCCCTCGACCGGATCCACGAGCGCTTCTCGTGCGGCTCGCACTGACGCGCCCAGCCCGTCGGCTAGCCCCTGCGCATCGAGCTCATCGACATCACGAACCGCGTTGGAAAAGCCGCGCAGCATCTGCGAGATTATGACGCCCGAGTTGCCGCGCGCTCCCATGAGCGACCCTTCCGCGGCGGCTGCCGCGGCGGCGCTCACTCGGGGCGATCGCAACCTGCGGGCTTTTATCATCGCGCTCCGGGTGGTGAGCAACATGTTCGCGCCGGTGTCGCCATCGGGCACGGGAAAGACGTTCAGCGCGTCGACGGCGCTTCGGTACTTGCGCAAGAAGAAAGTGCCGGCGACCAAGAAGTCGGTAAAAGCTTTACCGTCGCAGGTCGTAACGGGCGCCATACCGTAGTTATCTTTAGTCGGTGCGGCGGAAATCCATTTCCGGTTTCTTCTCAAGGAGAGTAGGGTGGCGAAACGATGCGACGTGTGCGGCAAAGGGCCCGCGTCGGGAAACAATGTCAGCCATTCAATGCACAAGACGCGGCGGCGTTGGTTGCCGAATCTCCAATCCGTACGAGTCAAAGAGCGGGGCACCGTCAAAACAGCTCGCGTCTGCACCCGCTGCCTGCGCTCCAAGAAGGTTGCGCGCGCCGTCTAATCCCGCCCTCGGCGCGGCGACTCCAAGGCTCGCCTTCCGCGGATCATCGGGGCGTCTTACCGGAGCATGTGATCGTAACCCGCCGGAGTGAGTTGCGTCCGTGCTTTCTCCGACTGTAGCCAGACCTGTCCGTTGCCGGGAACAAACCATCCCACGCGTTGCAGCGGCCGACCGAAGCGATGACGAAACCCGATGGCAAGCCGGTCGACGCCGCGGTTGTCAACCGCCGCCAGCAGTTCGTAGTCATCTCCGCCGTTTAAGATCAGCGACGCCGGGTTGCGCTCGAAGGCGCGAGCTATCTCGTCCACTCCATCGTCGACGCACAGCATGCGCTCGTCGATGATCGCGTCCACGCCCGACGCTATGGCCATCCTGGCTAAGTCTATCGAAATTCCGTCCGAGATATCCATCAAGGCATGGACCGCTCTGGATGCTGCGAAATAGCGGCCTTCGCGGAGCCTAGGCGAAGGCAAGAGGTACGCTTGGCGAGCGCGGCGCGCATGCGCGCCGCTGACGGAGCGAGCTTTGGAACCGTCTTGCAGCAACAATCCGGCCGCAGCCCACCCCAACGAACCGCTCACAAGCAGCGCATCACCCGGCCGGGCGCCCGACCGCCGCTTGAGGCGAGAGGTTCGCACCTCGCCGACGACCGTCAAGCCGATCGTCAACGCCGGAGCGCGCGTCAAGTCACCGCCGGCGATCGCACAGCGAGCGGAGTTCGCCAGAGTGGCCATGCCCGCGTAGAACCGGCGGATCCAGTGCTCGTCGACCGCATGCGTCAGTCCCAGCGCCACCACTGCAAGCAGCGGGCATCCTCCCATCGCCGCGATATCGGAGAGGTTTTGCGCCAATGCTTTGTGGGCCAGAGCGGCCGGTTCGGTTTCAGCGCAACGGAAGTGAACTCCGTCCACCAGCATGTCTGTGGTGATAAGGCTAAGATGGTGCGGCGACGCTTTCCACGCCGCTGCGTCATCGCCGATTCCCAGACGAATCGCTCGCGGAGAAGCCCCTATAGCTTCGGCGATCGCCGCCACGATTCGATTCTCAGACTTCTGGGCGCCTTGCTCTAGCGGGCGCACGCTTTGCGAACTTGCCGGATGGTTTGGGCGGGTGAAGCCGTCTCGTAGATGCCGGCGCCCATCACCACAGTGTCGGCGCCCGCGCGCACGACTTCGGCGACGTTCGTCAGCGTGACGCCGCCGTCCACTTCGATCTCCACGTCGAGCCCGCGCTGTTCAAGAAGCCGCCTGGCGCCGGCCACCTTTGCCGTCGACGTGGGGATATACTTTTGGCCTCCGAAGCCGGGATTGACGCTCATCACCAACAGCACGTCGACGTACGGAAGGATCTCAGGCAACACGTCGAGCGATGTGGCCGGATTGATGGCCAGCCCGGCTCGCGCCCCCTTGGACCGGATCTGCTCCATGAGGCGGTGTGCGTGGACCGTGGCCTCCCAGTGGACGCTGACGAGCTGCGCTCCAGCTTCGATAAATCGATCGACGTAGCGCTCCGGCTCTACGATCATCAAGTGAACGTCGAGCGGCAGCTTCGACAGCGGGCGAAGATCGCGAACGATCTTTGGTCCCCAGGTGATATTCGGCACGAATCGCCCGTCCATGACGTCGATGTGGAGGTAATCGGCGCCGGCCTCTTCGACGAGGGCGATCTGCTCGCGGATGAACGCAAAATCAGCGGACAGCAACGATGGAGCTATCTTCGGGCCGCCGTCATTCATTATGCCGAGCATGCTTGGCCCTTCTCGCGCTTACAGCGACATCCCCATGCAGCCTTCATCGGCGTGGGGGACAACGGCCCGGTCGCGCCTCGACGGCCGCGGCCGCCACGCGGCGCAACGTGTGAGCCGCCGGAAAGCAACGAATCGGCCGGATTCAGAGCGGCGTCGCATTCACGAGGTAGTTGTCGGCGTAGGTCTCTATAGTCGCCGACCCGGCCACCACGACGTCGAACGACAAAGTCAGACCGCCCTTGGTTATGGCATTATACAGCGTGCGGGCCCCGTCGGCGTCGAGCAGCGCGATGCGCAGACGCTTGGCTGTCGGATACGACGGAAGCGAGACCACGACGTGCAGGCTGCGCTTCGCGTTGGGTGCGGGCAAAGCGCTTGTCGGGGCGGCCGTCGGGGCGGCGGATGGCGGCGGCGTCAGCGTAGCGATTGATGGCTGGGGAGTGGGCGGAGCGCCGCCGCTGAGGGTGAGCTCGATGGGGTGTTTGGGCTGAGATGTTTGACCCGGGCTGGGCTTTTGTGAAACGACGATGCCGTACGGTTTGCTCCCGGGTGCGATAGGCTGATACGTCGGCGGAGTCTTGATGTCGAGATTGAGACCTTTTGCCGCGGCTTGCGCCAACGAGAGGGGCAAGCCGCTGAAATCAGGGATCCGGGCTCCGGCTCCTCCTCTGGCGATGACGAGATCGACTTTTGTGCCGGCCGGAACCACGGCCAACGCGTCAGGGCTGGACGTCAGCACCGTTCCGTCCACGGCCGTGGGGTCGGTCAAGTACGCCACTTTGCCGACCTTCAAGCGCGCGTTCTGCAACGCAATCGTCGCCTCGCGCAGGGGCACATCACCGACATTGGGCACCTTCTCCGACGGAACGCCGTCTGAAACGATGAGGTCCACGGTCCTGCCTTCGCGCACGTGTTCTCCGGCAGCCGGCAATTGCCCGAGGACCTCATCTTTTGGGACTTGATAGTCGGCGCGGCGCGAGATCACTTTAAGCGAGAGGCGGTGCGCCGTTGCAAGGGCGTCGGCCTGGTCGTAGGACATGCCGACGAACCGCGGAACCACGACGGCGGGTCCGGCCGGCCAAAACCAGCGCGCGACGGCGATGGCGACGAGCAATAAAGCAAGAATCAGCAGCGAAAATAGACCGACGGGAATGTAGTGGCTAAAATGCCGTCGTGGCCGCAGCGCCAGTGCGCCCTCCTGTGCGCTGGACCTGCGTCGATTGCCGGTGCGGTTCACGCCAGCGCTTCGAGGACGGCGTCGGCGATGTCGGCATTCGAGGCAACCGATGTGACGTCGTCGTGCTCTTCAAGTCTGTCCAAGAGCGCCAGCACCGACGCCCCGTCCACGGGAGGCACGTCTATCTGCGCCTTCGCGATGGATCGAATCCCGGCGAAGAGTATGGCCTTTTTGCGGGGCGCCACAACCGTGCGCTCTATGTGCTCGCGAATAGCGCCCAAGCTCGGCGGCTCCGTGATGATGTCCGCGGTGTCGCCTTCGAACCGCACGTCTAGGACGCCGTCGACGGCAACGCAGTCTAAGAGATCTTCTTCGCTGAGCGTTCCTGCGGTGGGAACGGTGAGCACGCCGCGTTCCACGAACAGCCACGCGACGCAGCCGGTCTCGCCGAGGTTGCCGCCATTGCGGGAAAAAACGTAGCGCATCTCGGAGGCAGTGCGGTGTCGATTATCGGTCACCGCATCGACCATGATGGCGACCCCGACCGGTCCGTACCCTTCGTAGCGGACCTCTTCGAGCGTCTGCCCCTTGACTTCACCGCCTGAGCGCGCGATCGCCCGTTTGATGGTCTCCACCGGCATGTTCGCTCCGCGCGCTTTCAGGACGGCCATCTTCAGCCGGAGATTCGCCTCCGGGTCGGATGGTCCAGATTTGGCCGCGACGATGATCTCTTTACTCAGCTTGGTGAAGAGCTGACCGCGTTGCGCGTCAACCTTCCCCTTGCGCAATCGAATGTTGTGCCACTTAGAGTGACCGGACATCGCGCTAAGGACCCGTGCCGGCCGCGGTTTCTCGGCGCGCCGTCAGGGGCAGGCCCAGCCGCAACCGGATGATATCGCGAATAGTCCTGACGATCACGCGGAAGTTAGCGCCCTTGGAATAGCCCGTCGTGCGGGGATAGTGATGCACGCCCTTTTCCGCGATCGGAACGTTGCGACGCCGGAGTTTGATCAAAAGCTCCGAGCTGATAAACGCGCCGTTCGATTCAAGGTTGAGACCCTCGAGGACTTCCCGGCGAAAGAGCTTGAACGCGCAATCGATATCCCGCAGCCAGACGCCGAAAACAAGCCCGATGATAAGCCGGTAGGTCTTTGCAATGAAAAGCCGGTGCGGCGGATCACTCCTTTTGATGCGGAAGCCGGCGACGACGGGAGCACAGCGGAGCAGCGGCAGCAGACCTGCGGTCTCAGCGAGATCAAACTGGCCGTCGGCGTCGGAAAAAAACACCAGGTCTTTCGTCGCGCTCGCAAAGCCGGTCCGCAGCGCCGCTCCGTAGCCTAGATTTCGGGGATGGCGCACGAGTCGGACGTTTCCGTCTCGCTCCGCCAGGGAGGCGACGCGCCGAGCTGTGCCGTCGACGCTGCCGTCGTCGACCACGATGACCTCCAGGTCATCGGCTAGCGGGCCTATACAACGCAGCGCGTCTAGCACCGTCTTCTCAATGATTTCTTCTTCGTTAAAAGCGGGAAAAAAGACGCTTACAGAGACTCGCTTATCCGACGCACGACTCAAATCCATCCGTACGGCCAGCCGTACGGCAGCCACATCCGCTCGTGCCAGTGCCGCCAGGATATATGATCGCCGCTAAGCACGGGAAAGAAGAATAAGAAAAGGGCCAGACAGACGGCCAAGTAACAGCCGACGAAGATCTGCGCCCGGCGCCGGCCGTCCTCCGTCGCGCCAGCATTGCTCCACAATCGCGCGAGCGCGTAGGCGGAGCACAGGCAGATAATGGCAAGGTTTGGGTAGAAATTGTACTGAAAATCGATGCGCGGCGACGCGGCCCACGGCAGCCACTGGACCAGGTAGGCGAAGACGCACAGCATCATGCCCTTGTGGCGCTCCCGCCAAGCCAGCCAACCGGCCAGGGGGACGGTGATGACACCCGCCCACCATACAGCCGGGTTGGGAACGGCAAGGATCTCGGCCACGATTTGGGTCGGGCCGCTGCCGCCAAACGGCTTATAATAGTACGAAACGGGGCGCAGCTCGAGCGGCCACGTCCACCACTTCGAACTGTAGGGGTGGGTGGCGACCAGCGAATAATGGTAGCGGAACATCGCCAGCTGCAAGTTCACGAGGTCGCGGAAACTGTGTCCGGCTCCCTGGCTGAAATAAGGAATGTAGCACAGGAAATAGACCACGGCGGTTGCCAGCAGCGTGGCTGCGACGAAAAGCGGCAACCGAAAGCCGAATGGGTTGCCCCATAGAAGACGCCAAGGAACCGAGCCGCCGTCACTCTCTTTCGGCTTGGATGCCAGCGGAAGGAACTGCTGGGCGCTCACGAGAGCCGCAATGCACCATATCACGGTCAGGTCGAAGCTGCCGACCCATTTGCTCGAGATGACGCAGGCGACAGCCAAGCTGGACAAGAGCAGCCACACCGGCCATCGTTGCGCATCACGGATGACAGCACGGCCATGGGTTCCGGCCATGGCTCCGTCATTTTGCCATTGCAAAACGCCGCCATGCTCCTCCAGCACGGCGGCTTCAGCGGTGAAGCGCAAACTCTGGCCATCTTGGGCCGAAGCCGCGCTCTTCAAGCTCCGCCGCTCACCCCAAGGAAAGCGGATCGCATCACCTTCCTTGCGCGTTCCATCCGGATAAACGATCATTGCGCCGGTCCTGCGTCTCTCTTGCAGGTATGCCGCCGTGCAGACAGCCGCCAGTATCGCGATGAAAACGACGTAGGGGGCCGCGGACTGATGGGCGGCTTCCACATAGGCGTAGAGCACCGTCAGCAACACCACCCCGCCTGTGGCCGTGAAGGGCCGCAAGTCCACATCTGCGGACCGGGCGGGACGTGCGACGATCTGAGACGCTGTCCATAGCCGGTACGTGCAGTAGAGCGTCAACAGGGCGAAAAACGCCAAGAAGATTTCCGGCGTCGCGATGCGCGACTGCACGTAATGGTAGCCGCTGGTCAGCAACAAAAAGACGGCGACGGCCGCAAAGGCAGTCGATGAGAACAGCCGCTTCGCGAACGCGTAGAGAAGCGGAACGGTGAGCGTCCCGAACAGAGCGCTGGCCACGCGGGCTGCTTGAGGGTCCGGCATGCCCCGAAAGAGCCATACCGCGACCGCCATGATCAGTTTCGGCAGCGGTGGATGGGTGTATTCGTAGATGTCTTTGTGCGCGAGGTACTCTTGAGCCGCCCGGGCGTAGTAGATCTCGTCGAAGATGCGCTCGTGCGGTGCACCGATGTTGTGCAACAGCAGAATGCCGGTCGCGGCCGTCAATCCGCCCGCGATGAGATAATCGGCTTTCGACAGGCCCACAAGGCCTTCGAAGATGAGCGGCACGCGACGGCCGGTCCAGCTCTCGGTCATCGCTTTGCGGCTGCCCGCGGCGCGGAAAAAGCCGTCCACGGCCGTCCCCATCTCGTCGATGAGATAGACGCCCGCGACGAAGAAAAGGCAGGCGACGTTCAGCAGCGACAGCCCGTGTACTTCCAGCGGATGCAGATCCGTGCTCTGATGGAAAAGATATTGCAGCGCGTAGAAGAGATTGGCCACAAAGGTCAACGAGAGCAGGGAGACGACAAGTCGCTGGAGCGATCCGATGTTCCATATCAGGGGAGCGACCGCCAGCGCCGAAAACATGTATCGCTCGTGCATGCGCGTGGTCAGCATGAAAAGCCCGAGAAGCGCGACGAAGGCGGCCGTGTAGAAGCTGCGCTCCCGATCCGCATCCGGCCGGTCGGTCCCAGTCGTCCGCCATTGCCGCAGCACCAGTGCGGCAAGCAGAAAGACGAAAATTACCGTCCCCCAAACATATTGCGGGATGCCCAGGATCCTAAGGTTATCGGGTTGCCAAAAATCGCGCGATACGGAATACAGGTTGAATGCGTTGACCGAGTTGAACGGATACACGCTCATGCCCGCATGATAGCGATCGTAGAGCCAGGCCAGGACCTGACCGGGCTGCCCGTGCGGCGCGAAAGCGACAGAACCCAAGTACGCCACGATCAGCCCGATCAGCGGGGCCACAAGCACGCGCAGCGCGCCGCGCGGCGAGACTGCGCTGCGGACTTGCCAGGCGGCGAGCATTGGAGCAAAAACGAGCGGCTGCGGTTTAATCAAGACCGCCAGAGCCAGGGCGGCCCAGGCCCATTCGTACCTACGAGTGACCGCGAGATAAATCGCCCACAGCAGGAAGACCGCAGCCACGGAATCCGCCTGTCCCCAGTATGCGGAAACAAGCCACACCGCCGGATTCAAGGCGATCACCGCGGCGGCAAAAAGTGATTTTGAAGCGCTGTAACTTCGGCGCGCGATGAGATAGACGAGGTAGGTCAGACCCACATCCGCCAGCACGGCCGGCAATTTGACAAAAATGCGCAAAGCGGTCAGCGATGAATCGCCGGCCATGAACGTCGCTTTATAAACAAGTCCGGTGAGCCAAAGAACGAGCATGTAGCCGGGCGGATAGTCGACGAAACCGGCGTGGGCATAGAACTGCCCGGCGCCGTACTTGATGAGGCTTTGCGTCCACGCCTCAAAAGTCCCGACGTCGGTAACGTGGCCGGCTAGCGGCACAAGAATCAAGCGAATGAGGATGGCGACGAGACCCAAAGCGGCCAATGCCCCGGTTTCGCCGCGATTTAGGGCGAAAGTCGACCCGGTAGCCGCCGGAGCGTCACGCAAACGCGCCGCTCCCTCGTCCGACTTCTTCTTCTGAAGGGACGCTAACGTTCCGGCGTTTGGTCTAGCCACGCGCGACTCGGTTCGGTCCGGCACGCGCGCTGCCCCTCTTGCGCCGCGGCAGGCGGCGTCCGCACGAACGGCATCTCACGCCTTGTGCCATGGCTGAATAAACCGCGCTAGGGGAGGGAACTTCTCTGCCCGCTCGAGTGCTTGCGTGAAATAAGAGTTCGCAGCTTCCCGCGCCGCAGACTGGGCCCCGGCGCTTGCGAGGGCGTCGAGCACCTCACGGCTAGCCGCTTCATCGAGCGGCGTCTGTTGGCGCCTGCAAGCGTCTGCGACTATGCGCGCGGCATCTCTTGGACCGCGCTCCATCGTCCAGACAATCGGATACGTCTTCTTACGTCGGGCGATATCGGAAGCGGGAATCTTGCCCGTCTCTTCGGCGGATCCCCAACATCCGGCGATGTCATCGTCGATCTGAAAACCAAGCCCGAAGACACGTCCGATATCGCTGCAGCGGCGCAGGTCATCGTGGTCGGCTGCGGCGCAGAGAGCGCCAAGCATCGCGGCGCAGCGGAACAGAGCAGCGGTCTTGCCTTCGATCATGGTCATATACGTCTGAATCGTCACACTGCGCGGCTCGGCGACCTCAAGTTCCAAATCAAGCGCTTGTCCCTCGCACATACGCCGGTTGGCTTGGGCAAGCTCCATGCTCATGGCGAACGCCGCCTCGAAGCCCAGCTCCTTGCCCGCCGGCTCAAGCGCGAGCTGAGCCAAGGATCCGACGGCATCCCCGGCATTGATTCCATGCGCGAGGCCGAACTGGCACCACAAAGTTTCCCGACCGTGTCGCAGGCGATCCCCGTCTTCGATGTCGTCGTGGATCAGCGAGTAGTTGTGAAGAAGCTCGATCGCCGCCGCTGCTGCGAGCGTGGCCGACAACGGCGCACCCAAAGAACGCGCGGCAGCCCCAAGCATTGCCGGCCGCAGCCGCTTTCCACGGCGAAGGATACCGTCGGAACCGCACCCGAAGTGCCGGTGGATTTGCCCGTAGACCGCGCTTGAGGTCGATTGTTCCCGCAGAAACGATTGGAGATAGCGTTCGAAGCAGTCTCCGAGATCAGCGCCGGCGGATATCTTTGCCAAGACTTTCCAACGTCACCACATCGTCCGGCGTGAGCCGCGCCTTGTGACGGACCAAGGCGGCGAGGAGTAGGGCTGGCCGGCCGCCGAGCAACCGCTTCACCGTCGCGTCTAACACAGAACCGATCACCCGCTCTTCGGAGCGAGTGGCGGCGTATTCGTACACGTTTCCATTGCGGGCCTGGCGCAGCAGCGCTTTTTCGGTCAGCCGCGTCATGACGGTGGCGACGGTCGTGTACGCCACGTGCCGTCTCCGCTCGATGTCGGACCAGACCTCCCGCACCGTCGCGTGCTTTCTTCGCCACACGCAACGCAACACCGCGAGCTCCAGTTGGCCGAGGGTTTGGGGTTCACCGCCGCGCTTGCCGCGCCCATTTCGTCTCAAGCGCCGGCAGCGTTAAACTCCGACGGCCTGCGCTTGAGGAAACCAGGCCGTCAGCTTAGCGACCACCTCGTCGGCCAAGAAACCGGGCGTTGACGCGCCGGTCGCGATCCCGACGCGCTCTTCGCCGTCAAACCACTCGCGGCGCACATCGGCGGCGCTCTCCACCAAGTAGGCCTTCGCGCCCGCGCTTTCCGCGATCTCGGCCAGATGGCGGGTGTTGGCGGAGTTCGTGCCTCCGATGACGACCATAGCGTCCACCTCGCTCGCTAAGTCGCGGGCGGAGTCTTGGCGGCCCTGCGTATCCGAACAGATCGTATTGAAGACGCGCGTCTCGTAGTTTATGCCGGCGATCTTGCCGACCAGTTCTCGAAACTTCGCTTGATTGATCGTGCTCTGGGCCACGATCGCGATGCGCCGCAAACGCCGGATCTCCGTTTCGTCGGTGGGCCAATCGTTGAGCACGAAGCAGCCTGGGGCATGTCCGGCGATTCCCTTGACTTCGGGATGGTTCGGATCGCCCAAGATGACGACCGTCCGACCTTCTTCGTATAGCCTGCGCGCCAGCCTCTGCGTCCGGGTCACCATCGGACAAGTCGCGTCGACGACGCGCAGCCCTCTCTCCTCGGCGAGCGCGAGGGTCTGAGGAGGCAGCCCGTGGGCGCGGACGAACAGCGTTCCCTCGGGGATGTCAGCAAGCTCGCTGACGTTCTTGAGGCCGTTGTCCTCTAGTTCTTTGACGATGAGCGGATTATGAACGATGTTACCCATCGTGAAGACGTTGTCGCGTTCCGACGTTTCGGCCAGAGCCTTCTTGTACGTCAGTTCGACGCCGAAACAAAAGCCTTGGGTGCGCGCCCTCAGAATCTCCATCGCTCTCCTATTTTGCACCCAGCGCGCTGATGGCGCCGGCAACCTGCTCGGTCCAATCCCGCAGTTCGCCCTTCGTTAATTTTCGTTCTCTTCCCTGGAACGTCATCGGTTCCCCGATGCGGATCTCCACTGCGCTGTGCCGCAAACGACGCAGCGCCTCGTCCGAATTAACGATCGCCACGGGAAGGAGAGGGCAGCCGGCGGTGGCGGCGATGAGCACCGCTCCGCCGCGAGCACGCGCCGCCCCGTCGCTATTGCGCCGGCCCTCGGGAAAAATGCCGACGACTTCGCCCTTTTTGAGCAGCCGCAAAGCACGGCGCACCGACTTCAGATCCGCACGGTCCCGCTCCACCGGAAAGGCGTTGACGCGTCCGAGCAAGCGGCCCAGAATCGGAATCTCGAATAGCTCCCGTTTGGCCATGAAGTGGATGACGCGCGGGAACCAGGTCCCCAAAAGCGGTGGGTCCAGATACGAACGATGGTTGGCCGCCACGACCAGCGCGCCCGTCGCCGGCACTCTCTCGACACCCCGAACGCGAGCTCCAAAGGCCAGGCGCGTCAGCGGTATCAATGCCGCCCGACAAGCGGTATAGAGGCTCATTCTGAATTCTTCCGCACGATAGCGCTGAGCGTTTGGACGACTTCGCCGACCGACATCGCGGACGTATCGATCTCAAGCGCTTCGGGTGCTTTGACCAGCGGAGATAGCGCGCGACCGGCATCACGGTCGTCACGGCCCTTGATCTCTTCGCGCAGTGCCGCAGCATCGATATCGATACCCTGCTGGACCAATTCCCGCAGCCGGCGCTGCACCCGCGCGTCGAGCGAGGCTGTGAGAAAGAACTTGAAGTCGGCGTTCGGCAGAACGACCGATCCGATGTCGCGCCCGGCCATCACCACATCGCGCTCGGCCGCGAACGCGCGCTGCACTCCGATGAGCCGGTGTCTTACCTCAGGCATCGCGGCGACCGCGGAAACGGCGCGCGACACCGACGGCGTAAAAAGCTGCCTGTCGAGCGTCTGCCCATCGACCGCGATGGAGTACTGGAGCGGTTGCGGACCGGCCTTGACTGCCGGCGGATGCGCAGCAAGCAGTCTTAGGACCGTGGCATCGTCATTCGGGTCGGCGCGCGCGCAGAGCGCGAGGTACGCGACCGCCCGATACAGCGCTCCGGTATCCAGAAACGTCGCCCCGAGATCGATCGCGAGCAAGCGCGCGACCGTGCTTTTTCCCGACGCGACCGGGCCGTCGATCGCGACGTGGCGCCACGTTGGCCGCGCCGGCCGGTTTTGCATCACCTGCGAATGGTAAACGGTTTGGCTTGACCGGGTCAAGGTCTCCCCGGTTCTGCGCTGCGCGAAGCACTCTGCAAAGGACGAAGTCCCACGCCGACCAGCCCCGACGGACGCAGCGACTCGCTTGCGCTCACGTGCACCACCGGACGCAAAACGGATGATTGCGGCGGCCCAGCGAAATCCGCCAAGCCAATGGAACCTTTTGCCCCGGTTGCGATCGGCTGCGCCGACCTATCGCTTGGCGATGTCGTCGCAGTCGCGCGTCGCTTCATCCCAGCGGCTTTGGACGCGCGCGCGGTGCCGAAGATTCGGGCGGCGCGCGACTTAGTAGAGCGCACCGTCGCGACGAACGACTGCATCTATGGTGTGACGACGGGGTTCGGCCGCCTGAAGAACGTCAGAATCCCCGCCGCTGAAGCCGTCGCCCTGCAGCAAAATCTGGTGCGCAGCCACAGCGCGGGCGTCGGTGAGCCGCTATCCGAGGAGGTGGTGCGGGCGGGCTTGCTGCTGCGCGCCAACTCGCTCGCCCGCGGCAATTCCGGCGTTCGGTTGGAATTGATCGAGCTGATTTTGGAATTGCTGAACCGACGGGTGACGCCGGTCATCCCGAGCCAGGGCTCGGTCGGCGCTTCCGGCGACTTGGCGCCGCTCGCACACATGGCTCTCGTCTTGATGGGCGAGGGCGAGGCGTGGTTTCGCGAACGCCGCGAGAGCGGCGCTATGGCTCTCGAACGAGCCCAACTTCGACCGCTCGTGCTGTCTTATAAGGAAGGGCTATCGCTCATCAACGGCACCCAGATCATGACGGGAATCGGTGCGCTGGTCCTTGAGCGCGCGGCGAACATTTGTAAGGCGGCGGACATCACGGCTGCGATGAGCCTCGAGGCCTACTTGGGAACCGATGCCGCCTTCGATGAGCGGCTCAATGCGCTTCGCCCGCATGCCGGGCAAGCCCGCGTTGCCGCGAACCTGCGCCACTTGCTGCGGGATTCCGGCATCATGGCTTCCCATCGTGGATGCGACCGCGTTCAAGACCCGTATTCTTTTCGCTGCACTCATGTGGTCCACGGCCCGGTGCGCGATACGCTGCGCTTTGCCGCGAACACCGTTGAGATCGAGATGAACTCGGTGACCGACAATCCCATCGTCTTCCCCGAAGACGGCGTTTTCATCAGCGGCGGCAACTTCCATGGCGAACCCGTCGCCCTCGCTATGGACTACCTCGCGATCGCTCTGTCCGAGCTGGGTTCCATCGCGGAACGGCGCATCGACAAGCTTCTCGACGGCACTCAAGGCATGCCGCCGTTTCTGACGGAGAGGCACGGCTTGTGCAGCGGTTTCATGCTGGCTCAGTACACGGCGGCAGCGCTTGTCTCCGAGAACAAGACCTTAGCTTTTCCGGCGTCGGTCGATTCGATTCCGACGTCTGCCGGTCAGGAGGATCACGTGAGCATGGGAACGATCGGAGCCCGCCAGTGCGCTCAGGTCGTCGCAAATCTCGAAAACATCATCGCCATCGAGTTGCTTGAAGCGGCGCAAGCCCTGGACTTCCGGGCGCCCCTCGCATGCGGCCAGGGAACCGCGGCGGCATACTCGCTCCTCCGCTCGCGGGTGCCGCACCTAGACGGCGATCGGGATTTGAGCGTCGACATCGCGACCGCGCGGCAATTGCTTTCCAGCGGCGAACTCGTCGCGGCCGTGCAAGCCGAGATAGGAGACTTGTAAGGCGATGGCACCTGCGGCGACGGCGCATCTCGTTCGGGCACCCCGAGGCCCCAGCCGAACGTGTCTTGGCTGGGGGCAAGAAGCGGCCATGCGCATGCTCATGAACAACCTGGATCCCGAGGTAGCCGAACGTCCGCAGGACTTGGTGGTGTACGGTGGGAGCGGCCGAGCGGCGCGTTCGTGGGATGCGTTCGAGGCCATCGTTCGCACTCTTCGGCGGCTGCGGGACGATGAGACTTTGATCGTGCAGTCCGGAAAGCCGGTCGCTGTTTTCCGCTCGCACGAAGGCGCGCCGCGAGTCTTGATCTCCAACGCCATGCTCGTTCCTGCCTGGGCCGATTGGGCGACCTTTCGCCGTCTGGAGGCGCAGGGTCTGACGATGTACGGTCAGATGACTGCAGGGTCGTGGATCTACATCGGCACGCAGGGCATTTTGCAAGGCACCTACGAGACGTTTGCCGCGCTTGCCGCCGAGCATTTCGGGGGATCGCTCAAAGGGCGGATCGTCTTGACCGCAGGTTTGGGCGGAATGGGCGGAGCTCAGCCGCTCGCCATCACGATGAACGGCGGGATCGCGATCGTCGTCGAAATCGACGCAGCTCGCATCGCACGGCGCATCGACACGAAGTTCTGCGACGAGGCCGCGACCGATGTCGATGACGCTTTGGCAAAAGCGCAGGCGGCGAAACGTGCAGGGCGCGCGGTTTCCATCGCGCTGCTCGGAAACGCTTGCGAAGTGTTTCCCGAACTGCGGCGACGCGGCGCACCGATCGATGTGGTGACCGATCAGACGTCGGCACACGATCTTCTGAACGGATACGTGCCGGGCGGTCTGTCGGCCGAAGGTGCCGCGGAATTGCGCGAGCAGGACCCCGATCAATTCGAAAAACGGAGCCTCGCCTCAATAGCCCAGCACGTGAGCGCGATGCTCGACTTCCAGTGCACGGGTGCGATTGTCTTCGATTACGGGAACAACATCCGGGCCCAGGCGCAGCGAGCCGGTGTACATGACGCTTTTTGCTTCCCCGGATTCGTGCCGGCCTTCATCAGGCCGCTCTTTTGCCAAGGCAAAGGACCTTTCCGGTGGGTTGCGCTGTCGGGCGACCCCTCCGACATCCAAGCGTTAGACGAGGCCTTGCTCGACACGTTTCCAGAGGATGCCTTGTTGCGACGCTGGATATCATTTGCTCAGACGCGCGTCTCATTTCAAGGCTTACCGGCACGTATCTGCTGGCTTGGGTACGGCCAGCGGCAGCGGTTCGGTCTGCGCATCAACGACATGGTGCGGCGCGGGACCTTGCGCGCCCCCATCGTCATCGGCCGCGACCACCTGGATGCCGGATCGGTCGCCTCGCCGTATCGCGAAACAGAATCCATGCGAGACGGGTCCGACGCCATCGCGGACTGGCCAATTCTCAACGCTCTCATCAACGCGGTAGGCGGTGCGCATTGGGTCAGCGTCCATCACGGCGGGGGAGTCGGGATCGGCTATTCGATTCACGCCGGCATGGTGGTGGTGGCCGACGGCTCCGAAGACGCGCGGGGCCGTCTGTCGCGCGTGCTGACGACCGATCCGGGGATGGGCGTCGTCCGCCACGCGGACGCGGGCTATCCGGAAGCCATCGCCGCAGCCGACCGGGGCGGCATCGATTGGCGATTTTAGCGGCGGATCGATCAGCGTCGCCCGAAGGAGGGGCTTTTTCTCGCGCTGAACCGCCTCGGTCTCCATCCCCGCCGCCGGCATCCGAGTCGAGGAGAGCAAGATGACAGCGTTGCCCCCCGTGGGCTTCGTCGGCGTCGGCCGTATGGGCGCCAACATGGCGCGCCGCCTTCGCGATGCCGGGTATCCGATCACGGCCGTCTTCGACGTCCGTCCACAAACGGCGGCCGCCCTCGCACCCGAGCTGGGAGCCGCCGCAGCCGGTTCCCTCGCCGAGGTGACGAAGCTTTCAGACACGATCATCACTGTCGTGACCGATGACGAAGCGATGCGGCGCATCTTCGCGCGATCCGGGGACAGCTTGTTGAACGGCGCGGCGGGGAAGCTGTTCGTCAACTGCGCGACCGTCACGCCCGACGTCCACGCGAACGTTGAGGAAGCGGCAAGGCAGGCCGGCGCTCAGAGCCTGGAAGCGTGCTTGGCCAGCTCGATTCCGCAAGCCAGAGCAGGCACGTTGTACATGATGTGCGCCGGCGGCTCCGAGGCATTCGAACGCGCCAAGCCTATGCTGCAGAAGTTGAGCTCGTCTCTCAAGTACGTGGGGCCGGCCGGGCAAGCGGCCAAGGTCAAAGCCTTGGTGAACATGGTAATGAACATCAACACCGCCGCACTCGCCGAAGGCCTCGGCTTGGGGGCGGCTTTGGGCTTAGACCTCAACATGTTGCGCGAGATCTTCAGTCAGACCGGCGCTGGTTCGAGGGTATTGGAGACCGATGGCGCCGACATGCAAAACCGCGACCACGAGGTCTATTTCTCCGCGGCCCACGCGGCGAAGGATTCGGGGATCGCCCTCAAGCTCGGGCGCGATGTCGGGCTCACCCTGCCCTTGGCTGAGGCGACGAAGAATCAATTCGATAAAATGATCGAACTGGGGTTGGGAGAGATGGACAAATCCGGCATCGCCGAACTGACCTTTGCCGATCGGCATGGCAAACGGTCGACTGCGGCCTAACATAAGTCTATGAGAGCATCGAATCCCTTACTCCCATCCTTTGGAGGTTGACCTTATGGCGATGACAACAGGAACGAAGATCGTCCCGCTCGTGAGCTCCGGAACCGCCGGTCCTCTCGGAGTCATGCATCTGCCCCGGCTGTGGTCCAAACTCACGTTGCATTGCGCCGGAGTCTTAGCCGAAGGGTATGATTCCATCGGGCCGGGCTTCGACTCGCTGACGCTCAACGATCTTGGGCTCAACAAAGATGAGGTCATGCAATTCATCAAGACGCAAAAGCCCACGTATCCCCAATTCGAGGAGTGGGTCTTGCAAAAAAAAGGTGGTCACATCGATCCTGCCGTCGTCAAGAAGCATAACGAAGCGATCCTGGGTTACAACCATTCCGGCGAAACCGCGCAGAACATGCGGAGCGCGATGGGGGTCAAGCGCAACGATGTCAGCGATGCCGTCACGCTAAACACGCTCGATGATCTTCACGAGCTCTACAAGTCTGTTGTAGCCGGCTAAGCGCTCACCCCCGGCTGCCCGCCTCGCCGTCCGTAACCGGCATGGGATGAGCTGCCGTAGCGGCGGACCTTGGCAGCGGCGCGTTCGAGCGCTTGAGCGACCAGCGGCGCGATGGCCAAAAGACGTGCGTGTTTGCCGCTCAGCGAACGGTCATTGGCAATCGAGCTCGGCCGCTTTCCGTTGCCGGGCTCGGCCGGTGATCGGCACGCTGAGCGTCAGCGCATACATCGAGGGCGGTCCCAAACGGTTCTCGCTCGACAGGTACGTCCGGTCGCTGACGTTTTCGGCCGTCAGAGCCAGCGTCGTGCCCGAGCGTCCGACGACGGAGACTCGAGCGCTGGCCACAAGCGCGGAGCCGAGCCGTACCGCGTTGATGTCGTCGGCAAATTCCGCGCCCAGGAACGTCAGCGCGGAACCGTAGGTCACTGGCCCGACATCCGCGATCAGTCCGACATCAGCCGAACGATCGGGCACGAACGGCAACCGTTTTCCCAAGATCGCCGGCGGTCCGGATGTGACGCGCGCATATTGGGTGGCTGCCGAAGCGAAGACTTTGACGCATGGCGCCAACGCACGGGAGTAGTCGAACGTCGCTCCATCGGTCTGCGTCTGGCGATATTGCTTCGCATTTGGGAGGTCAGTGTTTGGGTCTCAAAGGCGATGGC
>JACRUD010000058.1 GCA_014304875.1 Vulcanimicrobiota bacterium | reverse complement strand
GCCATCGGGTGCGTGTAGTCGTCGGTGAAGGCGATGTTGGCCTTGCCGTACGGGTCCAAGTAGATCTGGAAGTCATCGGCCAGATTGCGGTTGCCCGCCCCCGTGCACGCGATGCCGTTCTCGCAGATCGTGCCGTGGTGGATGATACCATTGCGCCCACTTTGGTCGTTGGCGCTTGCCGTGTAGTACATGAAGTTGCGGTTAGCGAGCATATTAGTGCCGGTGACGTTGACGTTTTGCGCCATGCCCACGTACCAGTCGCTCTCCGTCGTGCTGGGGTCGCCGGGGTTCTGGCTCTCGTAGTAGACGACGTCGACACCGCCGTTGAAGCCGGCATGGATCCACGGGAAGATGTGGCGCATGTAGCCGCCATCTTTGGCCGAGCTCGTCACCTGGATGGGCAGGTTCGGGCTTTGGGTGGCGGTGCCGACGGCTTGGCTAGTGACCGCGCCGTTTTGGCCGTGCCAGGTCGCATTACCATCGGTCGAATACGCCATGAACACGTTCGTGTTGTCCGACCAGACGGCGTACAGATAGCCTTGGGCATCGACCGCCATCGACGGGAAGAGGTGGCCGTAGCCGGGATTGGGATTGAGCGGTCCGTTGTACACGACCGTCGTAGTCCAGCTGGTGCCGTCGTCGACCGACTTGGAGACGTAGACGGTGTGGAACGGAATCGCGTTGACGGTGCCGTTGACATTCTCTTGGGCCGTCGCATCGGACACGAAGACTTCGTAAAGGATGGGGCCCGCGGCTTTGTTCTGGTCCACCACGATGGCGCCGAGTTCGTTATTCTGCGTCGTGATGGCGCAAAGCGTCAGGTTGGACGTGCTGCAATCCGTCGGGGTGCCCTCGAGCCAGGGGCCGATGCCGCCGTCCAAGTTCTTGCTGAAATCGATATGGTCGCTGTACAAGTCGTGCACGACGTCGTAGCGCTCCAAACCGCCGTAGGAATTGTTCCACTCGCGGTCGTTGCCGGGAATGTCGTTCACGGCCGGGCTCGGAGTGTAGGTCATGCCTGCATCGGCCGTAGATGAACCATAAACCGTCGCTAGGTTCAAGCTAGTGATGACCAGGGGCCCGGGAACGCACACCGTCGAGCTCGGATTTGGACCCGTCGGCGAACAGGTCGTATTCGCAGGCAAGGTCACCGCCGTGGTCGCGAAGGATCCGATCGCTAGGTCCGTGTCGCCGCCGCCGGGCGCGGGCCCCACCGCAGGCGTGAACACCGGCAGGCCGTCGGGCTGGCCGCGGTAGTAGTACGTTACCATTTTCGATGTGGAGAACGTCTGCGGCGGAACTTCCCAGAGGTCGGTGCCCGCCGGGACGCCGCGGATCGCGCTGACGAAGGTGCGATTCATCGTGTCCGTCCGGACCTCCGGCTCAACGTCTTGGGCCGGGCAAAACACGTTGGTCGGCATCCCGCAAACTGAGACGAGTTGCGTAATCGGAGTGAACGCTTTAGTTTGGGGCGTCGCAAACGCCGGCGAAGCTGCGAACAGCAACGCCAAAGCGCTAGCGCCTAGGTGCCAAGCTTTCATATAGCTGTGTCTCTCCATAGTCTGGCCGTAGTGGCCAGTTCGAACAGCAAGCGGGTCTGTGACCACGCTCACATGAGTTTACCGCTAGGGTGTGACAAATCGCGAACAACGCCGGCACCCACAAAAATATAGGACCAGAGGCCTACGCGCGTACGCGCGCGTCTCCATGAGATGATTCAGCGCCATGTAGCGCCGCGGCTTTAGTCGCGGCCCCGTCGTCCGCCGGCCTGTAGCGCCATCCGTTACCCGCCGCCGGCCCCGACCCGCTCCGCGCTCGGCTCGACCATCAGCGCCGGATCGAGTAGTTCGCGCAGCCGCTCCTCTGACAGGTCGGTGCGCTCGCGGGCCACCTCGCGGATCGTCTTGCCGGTCTTGGCCGCTTCTTTGGCGATGGCAGCCGCCGCATCGTATCCGATGATGGGGGCGAGCGACGTGCACATCGCCAGCCCGCGTTCGACCATCTCTGGCCCGCGCGAGGTCGCCTTGAGTCCGTCGATGCATTGAGTCGCGAGGTTTTTGCTCGCCGCGGCCAGCAGTTCGATCGATTGCAGCAAGTCGTAGGCGACCAGCGGCATCGTCAGGTTGATCTCGAAGTTGCCGCTTTGGCCTCCGACGGCGATGGCGGCGTCGTTCCCGATGACCTGAGCACAGACCATCAGCACTGACTCGCAAATGACGGGGTTGACCTTGCCCGGCATGATGGAAGAGCCGGGTTGGACGGCCGGGACATCGAGTTCGCCGATGCCGGCCCGCGGCCCGGAGCCCAGCCAGCGGATGTCGTTGGCGATTTTCGTCAGCGAAACTGCCAGCGTCTTGAGCGCGCCGCTTGCGGCGACGCAGTTGTCCAAGCTGGATTGCGCTTGGAAGTGGTTCGGCGTCTCGTGAATCGGCAGACCGGTCATCTGCCCTAGGCGCGCGCAGGTCTTCTCCGAGAACGCGGGATGAGTATTGATGCCCGTGCCGACGGCCGTACCACCAAGCGCCACCTCGCAGAGCTCGCCGAGCGCCTGCCGCACCCGACGTTCGCCCGACTGGACCTGGCCGGCGTAGCCTAAGAATTCTTGGCCCAGGCGGATGGGAGTCGCGTCTTGCAGGTGGGTGCGGCCCGTTTTGATGATATCCCAAAACTCTTTCGATTTGTTCTGAAGGGACTCGCGCAGCGTATGCAGAGCCGGGAGCAGATCCTCGTTCAGGGCGCTCGCAGCCGATACGTGAAGCGCGGTGGGCACGACGTCGTTGCTCGACTGCCCGAAATTCACGTGGTCGTTAGGATGGATCTTGCTCTGCCCCCCCTGCGCGGCCGCCGCACGGCGGGCGATGACCTCGTTCGCATTCATGTTGGTGGAAGTGCCGGAGCCCGTCTGGAAGATATCGACCACGAAATGGTCGTCCGTCTTGCCGTCGATGACTTCTTGGGCGGCGGAAACGACCGCCTCGGCCGTTTTCTTGTCCACGACTCCCAGCTCAGCGTTCGTCTGCGCCGCCGCAAGCTTTACTTGGCCAAGCGCCTTGATGAAGCGGCGCGGAAAGCGCAAGCCGCTGATGGGAAAGTTTAGAGCTGCGCGCCGTGTGCTGGCCCCGTAGAGCGCGTCCGCCGGCACCTGCATTTCGCCCATGGAATCGCGCTCGCTGCGCGTCTTCTTCTCGTTATTATTGCTCATGAGATGCGATTACACGTGCGCCTTAGTCACCCTGCGGCACCTACGACTACAGCGGCAACGCCGGCCGATGCGCTGCATCCAAAAGTGTCGTCTCATGCTGGGTCAAAACGCACCAAGGAGTGCAGTTTGCACGAGTCGCATCAACCGGCGGAAAAGCGTTGGGCCGCCTGACAACCTTGCTTACGTGACGCTTTGCTACGAAAGGAGCGGTTCTGCTATGAGAGGCCCTTATTTGACCACCATGATCGCCTTGATGACCGCCGCTTTCGGTCTAATCGCAGCGCTGGCATGGAATACCGCGATTCAGGATTTTATCAAGCTGTTCGTGCCGGCCGGCAAGGGAGTCGGACCGGAGTTCGTCTACGCGATCGTGATCACGGTTATCGCAATACTGGTCATCAACTCGCTCGGTAAGCTCGCCGACAAAGACCAGACGATCATCAAGTAGCGAGGCATCAAACCAGCGTCCCGCCGCCTAGTTCCCCGCAGACAACAGGGAGCCGATGAACGTGCTTGACCTAAAGTTAGGCGGGCGGCGGCTTACCGGGCCGCCAAAAAGTGCAGATGTCGGTCCCGATGGGCAGCCGGGGCCTGATCTCCCCTAGAACTCCGAGCGAGCCGGCTAACGCGGGCGCGGTCTCGCCGGAAGCGGCCGCCACTTCTTCGTAGTAGACGCCGAAATGCGGGAGCAAGTTGGCGGCGACGAATTCCATGGCGCTGACATCGTAGTCCGAATCTTCGGAGCCGCCGCCCTCGAGCGGCTGGCCCTCATAGTATCGTTCGAACAGCCAGCGGCCTTCTTCATCGCTGTATGCGAAGTGCAACGTTTCCGAGCCGAGCAACTCCGACAATCCCTCGGCTACGCCGCCGTCGTCCAGCGGATGGCCATCCTCCAAAATCGCGATCCACTCATTCTCTTCCGGCATGAGAGCGAAGCTGCGCACGGCTTTCGCAGCCGTACAGAGATCGGGAGTCGGCTCTAAGCCACGCTTGCCGGTCGCAGCGCGGTCCGTCTCCGCCATGAGATCGGCCAGCGCATCGCGCACCCGCGGAAAAGAGGAGTGGCGGACGTAGACGACTCCGAAATCGAATCCTAGTGCCATGACGCCGTTCTCGTGCGCCGCGTCAGCGGCTCAACATGCTCCGTAGGGCAAAAAATAAGTTTTCCCGGCGTTCGGCGACGCGCCGGTAAAAATATCCCGCCCAATGAGAACCGAACGGCACGTACACGCGCATCCTGTAGCCTTGGCGGACGATCGCCCGTTGAGATTCCGGGCGTACTCCGTACAGCATTTGAAATTCAAACCGGTCTGGGCCGACCTTATGGCGTTCGGCGTACTCCCTGACGGCGGCCAGCAGGCTTTCGTCGTGGGTCGCGATGGCCGGATAGCGACCCGAGGTGAGCAAGGCTTCGGCCAGCTCGCCGTAGTTTCGCCGGATAAGGGGCATCTCTTGGATCGCGACCGACGGCGGCTCCTTATAGGCGCCCTTGCACAAACGGACGCGAACCCCGTGCTCGATGCAGGCGGCTACATCCTTCGCAGCCCGATGCAGGTACGCTTGGACTACGGGTCCCAAGTGCGGGTAATCGGCGCGAGCGCGGTCGAAGACGCGGTAGGTGGAATCGACGGTCGCGGATCCTTCCATGTCGAGCCTGACGAACATCTCGGACGGGCGCGCTCGCGCGACGATTCTCGCCAAATTCTCCACCGCCATATCCTCGGAGATCGACTGACCGATGGCGCTCAGCTTCACGGAGACGTTTGCGTCCGCGCCAAGCGCGGTGATCCGATCGATGAGATCCACGTACGTGTCGGTCGCGTGCGCGGCGTCGCGCTCATTCGTCACGTCTTCGCCCAAAAAGTCTAACGACGCGCTCAACCCCGACGCGTTCAGCGCCATGACCGCCTGCAGGGCGCTCGCGATGGTCTCGCCGGCGACGAAGCGGCGAGCCAGGAAATAGAAACGGCGCTGAAGGGTGGGATGCGCGTTGAGAATGCCGGCGATGTCTGCCATGCGGCGGTCGCGCTTCTTGCTGACGAAATCTAATACATTTCTGTTGAGGGCCGCAACCGCGCTCATCGTCGCGAGCGCGACGGCTGCTTGCACGGCAAACGCCTCGAGCCCCAGCGCTCCGCCCGACGCCCGCGTCAGCGTACGCTTAACCGGCGGATGGCGGCTTCATCTGCTTCCTTTGCCGCTGGGGCGGATGAGCGGCGTCGTGCGGGGCAAGGCGTTTTTCGATGCGACTGGAACGCGCGTGCTTTTCATCGGGGTGTTTCCGGGCAGTACTGTGGGAGGCGACTGGCGCCGCATGCAGCCTTCGGAAGCTTTCTTCTTGGACATGGGACGGCGCCGTCTCACTCAATTGACGGACGGCGCTTCTGCTTTCGCAATCCGATGGGCTGGGAACAATGGCGCGTCGATCAGCGAAGCAGACGGCGAAGTCCAACTGAGCGTCCCGGCACCGATGCTGACCTCCTCGCCGGCGGGACGCCTGTCCGCCTCCGATGAGAGTGCCGCCGCGCGCGTCTCGCCGGCCGACCTAGAGCAGGTCGCCGTCCGCCGCCGCGCTGACGGCCGGTTCGCTATCATCGAAGCCGGGAACCGTTTTCCGCTGGAAGGACTTGCCCCTAACGGGAGTTATGCAGTCACCGGGTCATTCGTCGCCTGGGTGGATCGGTCAGCAGATTCCGGAAGACCCATAGAACGCGCGGGGCCGGATGATACGGCACCGCCGTCTTTCGCCGGCTCTGTCTACGGGGACGCGTTGACGTCGATCAATCCGCTGGGCCACTTCGTGTATCAGGGCGCCTACCGTAATGGAGTCGCCTATTTTCCGTATTCTTCCGGCCTCGGGCGTGCTGTCGCTGAAACGGCCGACTTCCAAAGCTACTCGTACGCGGCAATCCCGAGCGACATCGGTTATTCGACCGGCGATGGGTTTGGCGCCGGGCCCGACGGCTCACAATATTTCGCGTGGCCCGAGGGCGGTACTCTGGCTTATTTGCGCCGCGGCCGGTACGTGCGCCGCACGACGCACATGCCGGATGGCGCCCGCAGCCAAGGACCGTTGTGGTCGGCTATGAGCCGCCTGGCGCGCGCCGAGGATGAATGGCCGCCGTTGCATCCGGCCCAAGATGCCTTGGATGCAGCCTTGCTGAGCTGGCGCGTGTACCCGGTCGGCGATGCGCTCGGCCAGCGCTGGATCGCTTCGTTTCTCGGGCGTGCTTACACCGGCGGCGACGACGGCATCTTCAGGGCCGCTCCGGCGCCGGCGTTTCCTTTTGCCGTGCTCGGAAGGACCGATGATGGGCGCTTATGGGGAGCCGCGCCCGCCACTCGCACGGTCAGCCACGGCATCGTCAGTTCGTCCTCATCAATTTTATGGTCCAGCCGCGACGCGGAACACTGGCGCGCGCAAAGCACGCTTGAGGGAGACGCGGGAGCGGTTGGTTTGCACCATGGCGACGTCTGGGTTGCCCTGACCCGTTCCTGGCGTGGGCGTCCGACGATCGCTTTGGCGCGCCTCGCCAACAACGCAGGCGCGCAGACGCAGAGCGCCTTGACGGCTGCAACGTACGACGGCGAGGGGCTCTTCTTCGCCGACCTGCGGGCTGGGTTTTTCTTAGTATTGGGAGCGACGCCCGGCTGGCGTTTGGCGAGCGAGGGCGGACCACTGTCGGCCTTTCGCATCGACCCGGCCGTGCTGTTCGCTAAGGAGCACGGCGTCAACGACTACATGCGTCAGCGCGACGACGTAGCGGCTGATCCGTCGCTCCCCAGCGCGCCGCCAGCGCTAAGCGGCGCCGCCGCCATCCTACGGCCGACGCTGGCGTTGCTCGGCAACGCGGCCGGCGTTCGCCCGACGCTGGTCACCAACATCGCCGTTTCGGGTACCGGCGTACCGACCATGGTT
>JACRUD010000170.1 GCA_014304875.1 Vulcanimicrobiota bacterium | reverse complement strand
TCGCAAAGGACGGCATCCAGCTCAACGTCAAGGCGCGAATCACCGTGCGCGCAAACGTCGACCGGTACGTCGGTGGGGCGGGCGAGCAGACGGTGATCGCCCGCGTCGGCGAAGGAGTGGTGGCGGCCATCGGCAGCAGCGCCGACTATAAGGAAGTGCTGGAAAACCCCGACCACATCAGCAAGACGGTGTTGGCCAAGGGACTGGACGCAGGGACCGCCTTCGAGATCGTCTCCATCGATATCGCGGATGTGGACGTCGGCCGAAATGTCGGAGCGGATCTGCAGACCGCGCAAGCTGATGCGGACCGACGGGTGGCGCAGGCAAAGGCCTCGGAAAGGCAATACGCGGCTCAGGCCCAAGAGCAGGAGATGAAGGCGCAGACCCAAGCCATGCGGGCGCGGGTTGTCGAAGCGGAAGCGATGGTGCCGACCGCGATAGCTGAAGCGTTTCGCGGCGGGAATCTCGGCATTATGGATTACTATCGCATGAAGAACGTTCTGGCCGACACGGACATGCGTCAGTCGATATCTCAAACGGCAAGCGGCACGCCTCCGCCCGCGGGAGGAGCGACGCCGCCGTCTTCGCCGACATGATGGCGCAGCCCATCACGACGGCTCGGGCGGATCTATTCGGCACGGCCGTTTTCGTCCTCATCGGCATCGTCTGGCTGTGGAACGCCATCAGCCAGGGCGCCAGGTCGTTGCGCCGGCGCACGTCCCCGCTCGCTGCTCCGGCGGCTGTCACGACGACGCGCGGGCGGCCGGCGAACCGGCGAGTCCTTTCGCCTCTGTCGGCGATGGCGTCTAGGCTCACTCCCCGTCCGGCGGGGACGACAGCACAGGAAGCAGGCACGGCGATGCGGCTCCCGCCCATTGCCGCTGAGACGGCGCAGCCACGCCCGCCCATCTCGCAACCCGCGCAGATGAAGAGCTTCGCGTCGGCCGCGCCGGCGCCGGCTCGCGCTGGCTTGGACCTGGAAGCCGCAAGTACGCCGGGACGCGCGTTCCTGTTACAGCCGTTTTTCGATTCGCGGCGGCTTGCCGAAGCCGTCGTTGCAGCGATCGTCTTGGAGCCTTGCGCGGCACACAAAGGCGCCGGACACGAGCCGGAAGATTGGTGACCGCCCGCCGGGTTTCAGGTATAGCGTCCGCGTCTGGTCCGCAGTCCCGCGCGGGCCCGCGCGTCTTCGTACGCACCGCTAGTCCCTATCGTCGACTGGCGCCGCCCTTGCGGCGTGCCGCCCTTGCGACTCTCGCGCGTGTCGCTCCGCACGTGCGCGGGGATCTGACGATCGTCTTGGCCGGGGATGGGTTCATCAGAAAACTCAATCGGCGCTACCGGCGCCAAGATCGAGCCACCGATGTGCTGTCCTTTGAGATCGGCGCCGGCTGCGCTGCAGGCGAGCCGTTCGGCGACGTCGTCATCTCGGTGGAGACGGCGCGGCGCCAAGCAAAGCAATATGACGCGGACGTGAGAACCGAAATGCTGCGGCTCCTCGTGCACGGAACGCTGCATCTGTGCGGCTACGATCATAAAGGGCGAACGGAAGCCGCTCGCATGGGCGCTCTGACGAGCCGACTCCTTCAGACGCTGCAATCGCATGTCTAGGGGAACGTTTTGGCGAGCCGTCAACGACGCTGCGGACGGCATCGCGCGAACGTTCCGGGAGGAGCAGAACTTCCGCATCCAGCTAGCTGTCGCTGCAGCTGCTTGCGCCGCTGCGGTCGCCCTGCGCTTCTCCGGCCAGCAGTTCGCCGTTCTGGCGTTGACCATGGGGTTCGTGCTGGCGTGCGAGCTTTTGAACACATGCTTGGAACACGCGATCGACCTGCTGGCGCCGGAGCCCAATCCGATCGCTCGCGCGGCCAAGCATGCAGGAGCGGGTGCCGTGCTGGTTTCCAGCATCGTGGCCGCCACGGTGGGCGTCTGGCTTTTCGGCGGCGCGATATTGGGACGCTAGAATGCTCGACCGCGCGCGCCGCAGTAAGGGGGTTCGCGGGAGCCGGTCGAACGCCCCAAGACGTATGATCGAGCCGCCTTTACCCGGCTGCGCAAACGGGATGCCGTGCTGAGCAACGCGCGGGCATACGTCCTCATCGGCATCGTCGCTCTTGTGATCCTAGCGGGTATCTTCGCCGCGGCCGAAGCGTCGTTGCTCGCCCTGAGCAGGCTCAGGATCGCCCAGGATCCCGACGATAAGAACGCGGTGATCCTGCGTCGCTTGGTCGACCAGCGCAATCGCTACCTCACCACGATCCTCATCGCCAACACGATCATTCTGCTCGCATCCGATTCGCTGGCGACGTGGCTTGCCATCGCCGACGACGTCTGGCGTCCGGTCTTGGTGGCGACCATCATCATGACCGCGGCGGTCCTGATCTTCGGCGAGATCGTGCCCAAAATGATCGCCGTCCAGCACGCCTACAGGTACGCGCTCAAACTGGCTCCTTTTCTCAATTTCTTCGTCACGCTCTTGCGGCCCATCACCTGGACGTTGATCCACATGACGAATTGGATCATCGGCCTCTTCGGCGGAGAACCAACGGCGAGCGGTCCGTACGTGACCGAAGACGATATCCGCGCGCTCGTCAGCGCCGGCGAAAAGCAGGGCGTCCTGGAAGAGGACGAGACCGAGATGATCCACTCGATCTTCGAGCTCGGCGATACGATGGTCCGGGAAGTCATGACTCCCCGCATCGATATGGTCTGCGCGGATGTCGAGGACCCTGTCGCGACGGCCGTGGACCTGGTGATCCGCGAAGGCTATTCGAAGGTGCCGGTGTTCGAAGAGAACATCGATCATATCATCGGTGTGATTCACGATCGCGAGTTGCTCATCGCAGTGTCGCGCGGCGAACTGCAAAAGCCGCTGCGCGCCTTCGTCCGGCCGATCAAGGCCATTCCCGAGAACAAGAAGGTCGACGAGCTCTTGCGCGAGATGCAGGCGGAAAAAGTCTCCGTTGCGATCGTGGTCGACGAGTACGGCGGGACGGCCGGATTGGTCACCATGGAGGACATCCTCGAGGAGATCGTCGGCGAAATAATGGACGAAACCGACGAAGCCGAACAAGACAAGCCGCCGGAGTTCAAGGAACTGCCGAACGGCGAGTTTATCGTCGACGCGCGTATGAATATCGATGACGTCAACGAACAGCTGTCGCTGAAGCTGCCCACCGAAGAATTCGAAAGCATCGGGGGGTATACGTTTGGTCGCTTCGGGCGCGTTCCAGCCGTCGGCGAGCAAGTGTCGATCGCGGGCGGATTGACTTTAGTCGTCGAAAAAACGGTCGGTAGGAGGTTACTGTCGGTCCGCATCAAGAAGCCGGTCAACGGGGCCATCATCGGTGTCGTCCCGACGCAGCGGATCGGCGGTGCCGGCGGGTCCTCCCCATAGCAGCGGAGAGCATGACATGCCGCGATTGGATGACGCACAACTTCAGTCGCTTGTGACGAAGGCGTCGGAAGCCCGGCTCAACGCGTACGCGCCCTATTCCCAGTTTCACGTCGGGGCCTCGCTGCTGTCTGCCGACGGGCGAATCTTCACCGGGGTCAATGTGGAGAATGCGTCGTACGGCCTTTCGATGTGTGCCGAAAGGGTTGCCGTCGGCGCGGCCTCCACAGCCGGCGTCCGCTCTCTGGTCGCGATCGCCGTGGCCGGAGGACAACCGGGCGGCGTGTGGCCGTGCGGAGCCTGCCGCCAAGTGCTCGCGGAGTTCTCGCCCAACGTTTTAGTTTTGAGCTGCCGATCCGACGGGACTCACGAGATAATGCCGCTGCGCGACCTTCTCGCCTCACCATTTTCCGGGCAAAGCTTTGCTGAGTCAGAAGATCGCCAATCCTTCGAATTGACCGCGCCCTAGGGCCGCGGCCGAGAATCCGTCCAACGCGTCGGACGCGCGCGAGCGTTGCGCGGTGAGAACGTACACCGTAGAGGGTTTCGTGTTGGGGATGCGTGCCCTCGGCGAAGCCGATCGCATCCTGACGATTTTCTCGCGTGAGCGCGGAAAGCAAAGCGTTGTCGCCAAAGGCGTCCGCAAGACGCACAGCAAGTTCGGGGGGCGCCTGGATTTCTTCAACCGCTCCCGGATTACTCTGCACGTCGGCCGCAGCCTTGACGTGATCACGGGAGCGGCAAGCGTTAAGGAGGTGTGGGCGCGGCTCGTGGAGCCACAAGCATACCTGCTCGTCTCATACGCCGCCGAACTCGTCGATGCGCTGTGCGAGCCGGACATGCCGGTCCCCCATTTGTACGGCATGCTATGCGAGTTGCAGACGATAGTGGGTGCGGGGGCGGGTCAAAGCGCTCTCATGCCTGCTGTCGATCTGCGCCTGCTCGAGACGCTGGGCCTTGCGCCGGAGCTCGACGCTTGCGCGACGTGCGGCGCTCGGCTCGGCAACCGCCCGCTCAGCAGAGGGCTGGCCGCCGTGTCCCCGAACGCCGGAGGTCTCGTCTGCCAAGTCTGCATGGGAAGCCGTTCCGTCGGTGACGAGCGGCCGGCGTCCGACGGGGCTTTCATGGTGAAGAGTTCGATGCTGGCCCGCTTGCGAGCCTTACGCGCGCTGAGCTTCGCGGAGGCGGTGAGAGACGGCGCCGGCACGCTAAACGATTTACGTCCGCTCACTCACGCATTCATTCAGTATCATTTAGGCCGCCGGTCCAAAGCCGTGTCCTCGGCGATGGGCACTCAGTAAGAGGGCTTCGCTGCTGAAAGAACATCGACAAAACTTGTTTAAGCCCGGCGGCTTATGGCTATGGACGGCGCGATCCTCGCGCTCGACGTCGGAACGGTGCGCATCGGCGTCGCGATCTGTGAAGGCGCCCGGCTGCCCGCCCTGCCGCTGACGACGATCCCACACACCAACAGGACGACGGATATCGCGCGCATCGTCGACCTCGCGCGAGAGCGCGCCGCACGGACCATCGTGGTAGGTTACCCTGTGCGGCTCGACGGCAGCCACGGTACCGCTGCCGAAAAGATGGACCGCTTTATCGCCGCTCTGCGCGGATCGTTCGCCGGCGACGTCGTCGCCGTCGACGAGCGGCTCACGACGGCCGCAGCCCAACGCAAGCTGCTTGCGACCGGACTCTCGGGGCGCAAGCGCCGGACGATCGTGGACCGTTACGCTGCGGTCGAGATATTGGAATCGTACCGCTTTTCGATATCCCGAGGTTCCTGAACTGCGCCGCTTGATTGCCGCTCTCGGCATCGTGTTTTTCGGCATGGCCGCATTTTTGGCCGCAGCCGCTGTACGGGCTGTGTACACGGTACGAGACTTGCCGCTGCGCAGGACCGACGTGCTCATTGCGCCGGGCGACGGCGTCCCTCTGATCGCGGCTCGGCTGCACCGCGCCGGAGTCATCTCATCGGAAACGGCGTTCGCCCTTTACGTTCGCGCACGCCATCTGGGTGGGTCTATTGAGGCCGACCAGTACTCGTTTGCGCCGCACGAATCGATCAAAGAGGTCGTCGAAACGCTGGCCGCAGGCGGTTTCCCGCCCGCGATATGGGTCGCGATCCCCGAGGGCTTCACGGCGCGTCAAATAGCACAACGGCTACAAGATAACGGACTCGTGCGGCTGGCGGCATTCATGAAAATCGTGCGCGGGACGGTCTTGAACATCGACGGCGCCCGCAGCGCCGGCTTAGAAGGTTACCTATTTCCCGACACTTACCTGATCCCTCGACAGACCTCCGCCGCGGCCGCGGCGAGACAGATGACCGACGAGTTCCGCAGGCGTCTGCCGCATGGGTATGCCCGCGCCGCGCGCGATTTGCACCGGACCGTGCCGCAGATCATCACGATCGCCTCGCTCATCGAGCGCGAGGCCAAGAACGATGACGAACGGGCCCTCATGGCGGGCGTGTACTACAACCGCCTGCGCATCGGTATGCCGCTGCAGGTCGATGCGACCGTCGAGTACGCGCTTCCGCTGCACAAGACGGCTTTGTCTTTTGCCGACTTGGCGCTCAACAGCCCCTACAATACGTACGCCCATGCCGGCCTGCCGCCGACGCCGATCGCCAATCCGGGTCTAAAATCCATCGAGGCGGCTTTTCATCCGCAAGGGAGCGACTATCTCTACTACGTCTACAAAGGCGGAGGTCGCCACCAGTTCTCGCGGACGCTCGCGCAGCAGGAGGCGGCTGAGAGACGGTACCTTCGCTAGAAGAACCTGTCGAGCTTTGCTCGAATAGCCCCGCGTGATCTAGTCCGGAGAGGAAAAGAGCCAATGACTTCGGATGGGAGCCCGTCGCAGCCGGCCGAGAAGGTCGAACTCGAAGATAAGATCATCGTCGAAACGACGGACAGACCGGCGGCCGGCATCGATGCCGCCGAACAGTTTGAATTCGAGGTCGTCGGGATCGTCGAAGATTCGAATTCGCAAACCAACTACGCCGTCTGTTACAGCGAACGCGGCGACGAGTTCATCGTGACCGACGACGTCGGGCGGCTGTTGACCGACGACGCGCTGGCGCAAGACATCCTCAACGACTTTTTGGAGCAGGCCGGCGAGGCCGAAGAGATGGCGGAGGACGAAAGCTCATAGCGCTTGAGGCCGGGCCGCTTCCCGGGCTGCCGCAAAGAAAAACTCGAGCCGTTCTATTTCTCAGCGCCAGCGTCGGGGAGGGCCACACCGCCGCGGCGCAAGCTGTATGCGCCGCGGTCCTCAGCCGCTCGCCCGAGACGCGCTGCCAGGTCGTCGATTCATACCGCTATGCGTCGCAAGTGTTCCACAAAGTCGCGAGCAACGGCTACATCGGCATGGTGAAGATGTTGCCCCAACTCTACCGGTACATCTACGACCAGGCGGAGCGCGCGACGAAAGTGTCGGCCTTTAAGTCGTGGCTCCATCATTACACAGCCGTGAATCTGCGCCAGTACGTGGAAGATTTCGCGCCGGACGTCGTCGTCTGTACGCATGCCTTTCCGTGCGGAGTCATGGCCGAATACAAGCGCGAATATCCGGACGCGCCGCCGGTCGTGGGCGTGGTCACGGACTTTGTCGTGCACCCCTTTTGGATCCATCGCAATATCGACCGCTACGCGGTGGCAACGCCGGCCATGCGCCAGACGCTGCTGGCGCGCGGCGTCGCGGCGGAGCGCATCAAGCTGACGGGCATACCGAT
>JACRUD010000111.1 GCA_014304875.1 Vulcanimicrobiota bacterium | reverse complement strand
TCTATCCCCCGCGTCGGCTCGTCGAAGCATATGAGGATCGCACGCTGCAAGAGCCACTTCGCCAGCACGACTTTCTGCTGGTTGCCTCCGGAGAGATTGCGCACGAGCTGTTCGATGGACGGGGTGCGAATCCGAAGTTCGGCGGCAAGCTTTGCGACCGCCGCGGCCTCCTCCCTGCGATCGATTCTGCCGTGCCGCGCGAAAAGCTCCAGATGGGGCAGAGTGACGTTCTCGCGGACGCTCATCTTGAGCACCAACCCCTGGCCCTTTCTATCTTCGGTGACGAGAGCCAGCCCCGCCGCGATCGCAGCCGCCGGATCGTGCGCGACTAGCGGCGCGCCATCGAGTTCGATCGTACCGCTTGCGAAGCGGTCTGCGCCGCAAATCGCGCGCAGCAGCGATGTACGTCCGGCGCCGATCAGGCCGGCGATGCCGACGATCTCTCCTGGATAGACATCGAGCGAGACGCCGAAAAGTCTGCTCGGAGTCGAGAGCCCGCGTACGCTCAGACGCGGGCGATCGTGCTTCGGCGGTCTGGGAGGCACGGGAAAGTGCGCGTCGAGACTGCGTCCGACCATGAGCCGGATGACGTCGGGCGGCGTGAGGTCGGATGCAGCTCGGGTTTCAATATGCCGCCCGTCGCGCAGTATGGTCACACGATTCGCGACCTCGAATATCTCTTCCATTCGATGTGAGATGTAGACGACGCCGACGCTCTCCCGAACCAGCGCGGCTATGATCGTGAACAGCCGTTCCACTTCTTGCGCCGTCAGCGCAGCGGAAGGCTCATCCATGACGATGATCCGCGCATCGATGACCAGCGCTTTGGCGATCTCCACCATCTGCTGCTGTGCGACCGACAGCCTGCGCACCGGAACGCCGAAGGGCAATCGCACGCCTAGACGCGCCAAAGCCGCATCGGCTCGTGCGCGCAAGGCCTTTGCGTCGATCGTCAGGCCGCGCCGCGGCTCGCGTCCGAGCATGACGTTTTCAGCAACGCCGAGCGACGGCACCAAGTTGAACTCCTGGTGGATGACGGCGATTCCGAGGCCTTGCGCTTGCTTTGGCGATTCGATCGTGACCGCCGCACCGTCTATGGAGATCGACCCTGCGTCTGGCTGGACCGCTCCCGCGAGAATCTTGACGAGCGTGGACTTTCCCGCTCCGTTCTCACCGACGAGCGCATGCACTTCGCCCAGTTTCACGTCGAAGTCGACGCCGTCGAGAGCCCGCACACCGGGGTACGACTTGACGATGTCGCGCATCGACAAGTACGAAGGGGGCTGCGCCAAGCCGGCCTGAGGCGCCACCGGTCCGCTAGTGGGTGCGGCCGGTATACGACCCTACCGTGACAGGGATGCGCTTGGGCGGCTTCTTGCCGTCGAAGAAATCGTGGATGGCATCGATCGTCAGCTTGCCGATGAGGTCGGGGTGCTGTTCCGGGTCGCCGACCATGCGACCGGCATCGATGGCCTTCTTTGCTTCGGGATTCGCGTCGTAGCCGACGATTTTTATCTTTCCGCCCTTGCCGGCGGACTCAACCGAACTGAGAGCTCCCAGCGCGGAGTCGTCGTTGATGCCGAAGATGCCCGCAAGCCCGGGATATTGCTGCAGCAGGTTATCCGCGACGGACGACGCGCGGGCCCGTTCGCCGCCTGCTGTTTGATCTGCCACGATCTTGATGCCCGGGAATTTCGCCGACAGTTCGTCTTTGAATCCTCGGACGCGGTCTTGGACCGAGGTGACTTCCGGCTCGTCGATGATCGCGACGGAGCCGCTGCCGTGGAGCGCCTTGCCCAATAAATCGGCGGCGACTTTGCCGCCTTGCAGATTGTCCGACGCGATGTGCGAAGCGACGAGGCCTTTCGCGGCGGTGCTCGCGATGTCTGCCGTGAACACCGGCACGTCAGAGTTATTGGCCTCTACGATCGCCGAACCCACCGCCTTGGAGTCAGCAGGCGACAAGACGACTGCCGCGACGTGGCGGCTGAGAAAATCATCCACTTGTGACGTCTGGCGGGCTTGATCCCGATTGGCGTCGACGACCGAGATGCCGTAGCCGAACTTCGCGGCCTCGGTTTTCATGCTAGCTTCCATGGCTTGGTAGAACTGCGCCTCCAGGTCCAGCAAAGAGACGCCGATCATTTTCCCGCTGCCGCCCGCCGCCGGCGCTCGCACGCTTTGTTTGCTGCACCCGCACAGCAGCGCCGATGCGACGGAAAGCCCTATGATGACGCGAAGCCCCTTGCTGGCCAACGTTCCCTCCCTGACGCCGCCGCGACCAAGCTCGAACGCCCGTGCGTTCCCGCGGCCCCTCGGACGGCCTCCACGCTCTTTGCTATCCACACTGGCTTAGCCGTGCGGTGTGGATATGTGGATAAGTTCGTACTTATGATTAAGGTTCGATCAACGCCGCTCTTCTCGTCGCAGTGCGCGGCTTTATTACCAGACCGCTGAACTCCTCGCCCGCGCACGGGCGCCTACCTCCGTTGACTTGCGGGAGACCGGAGTGATATGCGCCTTCGATGCTTGCCATAGGCTATTCCGCGGCGTTGCGCGGAATCGACGCGTACGTCGTGCGGGTGGAGGTGGTCGGCGTCCCAACGGCCGACGCGGGCATTCACATCGTCGGTCTGGCGGACCGTTCGGTCCAGGAATCAAAAGAGCGGGTGAATGCGGCCGTTCGTTCCTGCGGTTTCTTGTTTCCGACGTACAAAGTCGTGGTCAACCTTGCTCCCGCCAACGTCCGTAAGGAAGGGGCCGCGTTCGACGTCGCTCTGGCCCTGAGCGTGCTTGCGATGGACGGCCAAATCGATGCCAAGCGATTGGCCGACGTCGTCGCTGTCGGTGAACTCGCGCTCGATGGAGCCGTCAAAGCAGTCGGCGGCGTCCTGCCCATCGCGATCGGCATGAAGGACGCCGGTTTTTGCAAGCTCATCTTGCCTGCGGAGAATCTCGCCGAAGCGGCGCTGGTGGGCGGCCTTCGTCTCTATCCGATCCGCACGCTTCAACAAGCGGTCCAAGTGGCGCTCGGACAAGCGGACGCGTCGGTTGCCTCCGTGAACGATCCACTTGCCGTACCGGAATCCATCCGTTACCCGGAAGATCTTGAAGACGTCCGCGGCCAAGAACGGGTGAAGCGCGCTATGGAAGTCGCGGCAGCCGGGGGCCACAACGTCCTTATGGTCGGAGCCCCGGGGAGCGGCAAGACCATGCTGGCTCGGCGCATGCCGTCGATCTTGCCATCGATGGCCGCCGAAGAGGCCCTCGAAGTCACAAAACTATACAGCGTGAGCGGGTTGCTCGCGCAGAAGTCGCGCCTGGTGACGGCCCGCCCTTTCCGAGCGCCGCACCATACGGTCAGCGCGAACGCCTTGGTCGGCGGCGGTGCCGTGCCACGACCGGGCGAAGTGTCTCTGGCCCATTGCGGCGTTCTCTTTCTGGATGAGCTTCCGGAGTTTCCGCGCTCGACGTTGGAAGTATTGCGCCAACCATTGGAAGACGCGTGCGTCACGGTCAGCCGGACCGCCGGGACGGTGACGTACCCGGCGAACTTCATGCTGGTCGCCAGCCTTAACCCCTGCCCGTGCGGTTATCACGGCGATAAGCTGCGCGGCTGCACGTGTTCGCCGCCGGCGATTCGTCGTTATCTGTCGAAGCTTTCGGGCCCGCTGCTGGACCGCATCGACATGCACGTCGAAGTGCCGCGGCTGCCCTACGAAGACATGGCGCGTCACTCCCCGGCCGAATCATCGACGGCGGTGCGCCAGCGCGTCGAGACCGCTCGCCGCCGTCAATGGCGGCGCTTCCGCGGCGGCGGCTGTAACGCGGCCATGCCGGCGAAGCAATTGCGGGAGATCTGCGCGCTGGAGGGCTCTGGCAGAGCTTTGCTTGGAGCGGCCGTCGCGAAGATGCAGCTATCGGCGCGCGCGCACGACCGGATCTTGCGGGTGGCGAGGACCATCGCCGATCTCGGCGACGCAGAAAGCATCGGCACCGCGCATCTGGCGGAGGCCATCGGTTACCGCAGCTTGGACCGCTCGCTGTGGTCGGCACAGACGGCGTAAAGGTCGCACGGCCGTCGAGGATGCGACGGAGCGCTTCGATCTAGGCCGAGGTCAAGCGGCCGGGCGCACCAACATCTCGACAGCGGCCTTCAGATCCTCAACGTCGGCTTGCGTCTGCGTCGCGATCCGCACGAGGAACTCTTCCTGCACTTCCTGATGATGGAGCAGCCGCGCGATTGCGTCGTGATCCGCTTCAGCCCGCAGCTCAGCGTGCTCGCTGGACTGCTTTTGCGCGACGGCGATTATGAATATGAGGATCAACTGCAAGATGTTCGAGCACGTCAGCAGGAAAGGAAAGGGATACGGATCCCAGTGCGTCGCGACGCCCACCGTGACCCAAGCGACTTGAACCGCGACCGCCAGGAACAAAGCCAGCGGCGCGCCGGTCGCATCGGCGATCGCTTTGCACGTGCGCTCGACCGGCGACAGCGCGGCCTTATGTTCGGCGTTCACGTCTCTGACAAGCGGATGATCGTCGACGGCGGGTGGGCGGCTCGATAACAACAGCGCTGCGTGTCGCGGCATAATCGTCCTTTCCGTCAGTGCCGGCGCGCCCCAGCACCGCGCACCTTACTCGCCGCCTGACCGTTGAGCGCCGGCTTGACGCATGGCGAAGCGGGCGTGATGATTGCGACGGCACGAAGCATGTTGTGGTTACTGGCGACCGATACGTCGCGCTTGCGCAAATGCCTGGTCGGGGCACGTGCCGGTCGAACGCGGCGCGCGCTGCCTGGTGCGGCCGCCGCGACCGGCGTGCGCATCATCGCTCAGTGCATCATCCCGTGCGGCGTGCGGGCGATCGTGGAAGCCACCTGCCGTGGGCACGTGCGCAACTTCGCCCGTCGCTTCTTCGCCATGACTGCGGCGGCGGTCCGGGAGCCGGTTTTTTGGCGCGCCGGCCTGCGCATCGAGCCAATCGCGCCAGCCGAAATCGGTGTCTACCGCTCGTATCTGCAACGGAGTGAGAGCGCGTCAACGGAGGTTCCCCTGAAAACTTCGACGGGAAAGCTCGGCCGTCGGACGGCGGTGCGGCGCGCTCATGCGTTGCTGCAGTTGGTCGATCGAGCCAATGCGGCTGAGATCGGCCATGACGAGACCAGCTCCTACGCGCGGCGTTACACGATGGACCACGATCCTCCGGCCGACGACCGCGCTGCATTTGCGCGGCTGTGCGCCGCTATCTTCGCGAATGGCATCGGGTTCAATGCGGTACGCAACCATCGCGAGGCATTAGACGCAGCTTTCGATCTGTTCGATCCGACGCGAGTCGCTCGTTACGACGACGCGCGAATCGACGCCATCTTGCGACAGCCGATCATCTGCGATCGAGCGAAGGTCGCTGCTTGCGTGGAAAATGCACGACGCTGGCTGGCATGTGCCGCCGATGAAGGCACGTATCTCGGTCGAGTCGCCCGCTGCGCCGCGCAAGATGATGCAGCCGTGGGCTGGCCGGCTTTGGTCGAGCTCCTTCGATCCGACTTCGTGCGGGTGGCCGAGATGACGGCTCGTCAAGTTCTCAAACGATGGGGCTTTTTCACGGCCTTGTCGCATCCCGGCGGGAAGCGTTGCCTCGAGCGTCTCGGGCTCATGGCGCCGCAGGCCCCAGCGCCGGCCGCTCAACAGTTCATCGGAGCGATCGCAGGCGCCGGAGGACGCGACCCGTACGCGCTTGAGGCCTCGTTCGTATTGTTTTCCACGATCGGGCCGTGCCGAACGCGACCGTTGTGCCTTCGATGCCCGCTCGCTGAGCGCTGCCCGGCGGCTCAGCTCGAAGCGGCGCCGCCCCGGCCGGCGGCCTCTTCGACGGCGGCTAAGAGCGCTTGAGGGCGGCCGCGATACTTCGACCACGAAACAGAGCGCCCCGCGATGTCTTGCACGACGCGCGCGACGGCGGCGTTTGCGGGGGCTCGTCGTCCTTGATCGACCGCTCGAGCTGCGACGGCGCCGTTCAAGCTGTCGATCTCCAGGTGCCGTCGACCGGCGCGGACATCCAGCAGCAGAGAAGGGAGCTTGCCGCCCCGCGCGCGACCGACTCTCGCGCGTAGGACCCGTCGCAACAGACCGGCGGGCGCCGATTCCATCAAGCGCATCAGCGCGGGAACTGGGAAGTCGATCAATGCGGTGGCGGCTATTCCGCTCCGCTTCATGACCGCGGCGGCCTCCAGAAAACAGCGCCGGTCGATGGCAAACGCGGTGCCGTCGGCGTAGACTTGCGACGGCGTCCAGTCCAGCGCCGCGCATACGCCGTTGGCCAGTAGGTTGATGCACAGCTTCGACCACTTCAGCGAACGCCAATCTCCCACCGCCCGCAGCCGCAATCCGCTGTCCGCCAGCGCGGCGATGATCCAATTGTGAGGCGCGCCGCCGATCGGCGCTAGACAGAGGCCCCCGGATTTCGATGCGATCGTCTCGGTTTCAGCCAAGCTTCGGGCGGCAACCGTCAACGCTCCGGCGACGATTCGATCCGCGCCCAGCGCGGCAGCCAACGTCTCTTCGTTTCCCAACCCGTTTTGGACGCTGAGCACCGAGGAACGGGCAGACGCCGCCATGCCCGCGAGCAGCCGTGCGACGGCCAGCGTCGCATACGATTTGACGGCCACGACGACGAGCTCGAAGGCTGGGCCGCCGTAGTCTTGAGCCGACGCGATCGCCATGATCGGAACCGTCCGACTCGTGGCGCCGACGCGTAGCGTTATGCCGCGTTCGTTGAAATGCGGTGCGGTATCCGGACGCGCGAGCAGCACGACTTCGTGGCCGGCAAGCGCGATCCGCGCGGCAAGATAGCGGCCGACCGCCCCCGCCCCGACGATGAGAGCGCGCACGCTACGGCTGGACGGCGTCCAGACCCGTCGACCCGAAGCCGCCGGACGCGCGGGTCGTTTCATCCAGCGCTTCGACCGCGTGAAAACGCGCTCGCTCAACCGCTGCGACGATCAGTTGCGCGATGCGGTCGCCGCGCTTGATCGTATACGAAGCGAGGCTGAGATTGACTAACAGCACGCACACCGGACCGCGGTAGTCGGAGTCGATGGTGCCGGGGGCGTTCAGACAAGTGATGCCGTGACGCAACGCGAGGCCG
>JACRUD010000126.1:4372-7153 GCA_014304875.1 Vulcanimicrobiota bacterium | reverse complement strand
ACTCAGATCGCGTAATGTCCAATCACCAACCGTCTACGAAAGCGGTACAGCTTCAGCTTCACCTTTGGCTGTGCATGTCACGATGGACGGCCCTGAAATGGTCGCATGAGTATCCGAGGTAGGCGCAAGAGAACTGTCACACGTCCCCCAGCGGTAGACAGAGGTATGGCGTGCAATTTCGATTTCAAACCCTAGCGGTTTTGGCATTGCTAGCTTTGGCGAGCGCGCCCACCTGTTCCGGAGCCGGTACCCCTTACAGCCCACCTGCACTAGAGGGGCACGCCGGTTCGGTGTAAACCGACCAATAAGTTCGCTTAGCGCGCCTCCGCCGACTCGCATGAGATGAGCAGGGCGCCCGCGCTGCGCAAGGTGACACTCACCGCGCACGTCGTTTCATCGGTCGGGTGGCTCGGAGCGGTCGTCGGCTTCCTTGTGTTGGCCCTCGCGGGGCCGAGTAGCCCTAACGCTCAGATCGTCCGCGCCGCCTATCTGGAAAGCTTATGGACCGTTTCCTGATAGTCAACGCCCGACACCGGGTTTCACCGGCGCTGTACACACGGCGTTCCGGTCGATCGCCTAGCCGTTTGCGGCCTCGCGCAGTCTAAGCAGACTGCGCAAACGCGCCAAGCATTCGACGATGTTAACCGGCTTGGTAAAAAAATCGTTTGCGCCCAAGGCCAGAGCTTTATTACGCAGCTCTTCGTCGGCCGCAGACGTTATCATGATCAATGGGATACCTTGCCTGTCGGGCATCGACCGAAAAATACGGATAAACTCAAGGCCATCGGGCGCAGGCATATTGTAATCCACGACGACGATTTCCGGTTCGTTCTTTCGGCACCACTCCAGCGCTTCTGCGGATGACGTGTAGCAGACGGCCTTACAGCCGGGCAGTTGACCAGCAATGCCCCTATAGATGGACAGATTTATTTCGTTGTCGTCAACAAAAATAACATTCATTTATGTCACCTGGACTAGCACTACGTTGCAATCGGTACCCGCTTAGCTTCAGCTAGCTCTCCGACCGGGAAGCGTTCGTCGTTATCACCCAACCACCGCTCCATCATCTCGTTCAATCTCACAAAGTCGACCGGTTTGGAGATGTAGTCGTCCATCCCCGCGGCGATGCAAGCCTCACGGTCCCCTTGCATCGCATTCGCCGTCATGGCCACGATGATGACATGCCTTCCAGTGCGGCACTCGATATTTCGTATGCGCCGTGTGGCTTCAAGACCATCGGTAAGCGGCATCTGACAGTCCATAAAGACCATAGCGTAGGGCTCGTTTGTCATCAATGCTTCGACCGCTTGCCCGCCGTCTTTGGCGAAGTCCGGTTCGATGCCAAGGCTGCGGAGCTGAGCCAAAGCCACTCTCCGATTGATAGCGTTGTCTTCAGCCACTAAGACTCGAGTGCCGGCCCACGGTAGCGCTTTCTCTCCGCTGCCCGGTTTTGCCGACACATGGGCGGGTTTGGCATACACCATTGCGTCGCTTGCGGATCCTTCGATTACCGAAACGACGGAGCTGAGGAATTGGTCGAGTTTTATGGGCTTCGGTAAGTAAAAATCGAATCCGGCAGCGCGGGCTTGTGAGCCCCGTTCCTTCGTGTCGAACGCCGTCACGAGAATGAGTTTCATCGCCGCCAGTGTCGGATCGATGCGTACGGCTCGCGACAGCTCTAGACCGTCCAAGTAAGGCATCGAGAAATCAACGACCGCAATCGCAAAGGCGTCGCCGATCTCTGCCTCGCGGCGAAGCATTTTGAGCGCTTCGGCCCCGTTGGAAGCCAGGTCTACACGCATTTGCCATGAGTTCATGTATTGGAAAAGTATGTCACGGGCTCGCTCGTCGTCATCAACGACCAACGCTCGCCGACCTATCAAAGACTTTGGCGCATCGTCGGACAGAGTCTCTAAACAATTTCGGAACCACGCGGTGAACCAAAAAGTTGAGCCCTTTCCTTCTTCGCTTTCCACACCGATCTCGCCGCCCATGAGCTGAACGAGCCTCTTTGAAATAGAAAGGCCCAGCCCAGTGCCCCCGAATTGTCTCGTGATCGACCCGTCGGCTTGAACGAAAGGCTGGAACAGCCGTCGCGCCGCTGCGTCGGAGAGGCCCACTCCGGAGTCGGTGACAGCGAACCTCAGTAGGGTGCCATCCTCCTTTGATGCGGCCATTGTCACGCCCAGCGTCACGTGACCACGCTGCGTGAACTTGATGGCGTTGCCCACCAGATTGATGAGGATTTGGCGCAGACGCCCGGAGTCGCCGCGTAGCACGTTCGGCACATCGAGCGCGACGAACGTCTGCAGTGCGAGCTGCTTCAACCGGGCCTGAGACGCCAGCAGATCGGCGACGCTTTCGCTAACCGCCCTGGGCGAGCAATTAACGACGTCCAACTCCATCTTGCCGGCTTCCAATTTTGAGAAATCTAGGATTTCATTGATGATGGTCAGCAATAACACGGCCGACTCGCGCACGGTGAGCGCATATTCTTTCTGCTCGCCGCTCAACTCAGTGGCCAACAATAGATCGACCATCCCCATAACGCCGTTCATCGGCGTACGGATTTCGTGGCTCATGTTCGCTAGAAACTCTGACTTCAAACGGGAGGCGTTCGTCGCTTGATCGCGGGCGTAAGCGAGCGCCTCAGCTTTGACCCGGGCCGCATCCGTCGCTTGGTCGTTTGCAAAGACTAGCGCCTCCGCTTTGACCCTCGCGGCGTCAGTCGCTTGATCGTTGGCAAAGGCCAGCGCTTCGGCTTTAAGGCGGGCAGCCTCC
>JACRUD010000126.1:0-4362 GCA_014304875.1 Vulcanimicrobiota bacterium | reverse complement strand
AGTCGCTTGATCGTTGGCAAAGGCCAGCGCTTCGGCTTTAAGGCGGGCAGCCTCCGTCGCTTGCTCGTTAGCGTAGGCCAACGCTTCGGCTTTAACGCGTGCCGCGTCCGTCGCCTGGTCATTAGCCCAGGCCAACGCCTCCGCTTTGACGCGCGCGGCGTTAGTCGCTTGATCGTTGGCAAAGGCCAGCGCTTCGGCTTTAAGGCGGGCAGCCTCCGTCGCTTGCTCGTTAGCGTAGGCCAACGCTTCGGCTTTAACGCGTGCCGCGTCCGTCGCTTGGTCGTTAGCCGAAGCCAACGCTTCGGCTTTCACACGCGAGACGTCTACTGCTTCATCGTTAGCCCAGGCCAGCGCTTCGGCTTTCACACGCGAGACGTCTATCGCTTGGTCGTTAGCGTAGGCTAACGCTTCGGCTTTCACGCGCGAGACGTCTACGGCCTGATCGTTGGAGAGGGCCAGGGCTTCTTCCACGGCTTTGCGCTCGCTTACATCGCGGGCGATAGCGTAGATAATGCCTTCTTTAAGGAAAGGAGTGGCGCTCCACGATAACCACTTGTACGAGTCATCTTTGCAACGGTAACGGTTCTCGAAGTCCGCGATGCCCTGCCCAGACGCCAGCACGCTCATAACCTCGGTAGTTTTCTCGCGGTCCTGCGGGTGCACTAAATCCATAAATGGCAGCCGCAAAAGGTTATGGGACGTAAATCCGAGCGTCGATTCCCAGGTACTGTTGAGGCGCAAGAAATAACCTTCGAAGTTTGCCACGGCCATCATATCGCGTGAGAGATCAAAGAAGCGGTTTCGCTCCTCCAAAGATAGGCGGAAGCGACGATTCGACTCTTCCAAAATGCGGTGGCCCGCACGGCGAACGGAGAGGATTATCTCGGGAATCCGGTCGGCCGCGAGTTTGTGCGCTCTAATCGTGGCTTTTTCTTTGGCTCCTTTACTGCCGATGTTAGGCGGCATTGTGAACTCAATTGAGTGCAGGCATGGGTTCTTTTGCCCGGTAAAGATTCTTGATCTCCAGGAGCCTGGGAAGGACGCTATTGAAGACGTCGACCAGCCGCGGATCAAAATGCGTGCCGCTGCATCGGTTTATCTCGGCAACCGCATCCTCGATCGTCCATGCATTTTTATACGGACGGGCAGAGGTGAGCGCGTCAAAAACGTCGCTCAGCGCGCAAATGCGGCCGACCAGCGGAATGTCATGGCGTTTTAAGCCGTTGGGGTAGCCGGTTCCGTCGTACTTTTCGTGGTGCGTCAACGCGATTATAGCGGCCAGTTGGAGGAGATTGGAGCCGCTGCCATTGAGGATATCGAAGCCTGCGGTCGTGTGTTGTTTCATGATCACGAATTCTTCGCGGGTCAGCGGGCCCGCTTTGAGCTGAATACTGTCGGGAATGGCGACCTTGCCGATGTCGTGCAGTGGCGAGGCGGTGAAAAGCAGATCCTGGTCTGCTTGCGACGAACCGTGGGCCCCGGCAATACATCGACAGTAATGAGACATTCGGGAAAGATGCCCGCTGGTTTCCGGGTTCCTGCGCTCTGCGACCACGGAAAGCTTCAAAATCGTTTCGCGTTCCCGGTTGGCGATGTCGCTGGTGGCCGCCTTCAGTTGCTCCGCGAACCAGTTGGCCGTTTCAGCCAACTGGTTCTGCAGCTGGCTTAGGGCGGACATGTTTTTGACTCGGGCTGAGAACTCTGCGATATCAAGCGGTTTTGTCAGGAAGTCATTGGCTCCACATTCCAGCGCCGCATAGCGAATCTCCTTAGCGCTGGCTAAGGTCACCATAAGGATAGGAACCAGTTCTTTGCCGGCCATTTTGCGCAAGAGACGAATGAACTCGAGGCCATTAGGAGCCGGCATGTTGTAGTCAACTATCGCCAGATCGACCTCGTGCGTTTCGGCCCACTTTAGGGCTTCTTTCGACGCGATGAAACAATGCGCATTACCGAACGCGTTTTTCTTCACCAGGCTCGTGAGAATCTTAAGTTGGACCTTACTGTCGTCTACGACGAGAATATCCATCTGATGCTCGATTCAACTTTGTGTCCAACCTACCAGCCTCCGTTGAGTTATCGACATCCCCGCCGACCAGGCGCGCTGTCGTGACGGGGTTCACACTTTTTAGGCATGCTGCAGCGTAGAAAGCTTGGCCATGCACCGGCAAGCACATATGTTCGGAAGTAAACTCTCTTTGTTTCGCTATAGGTTAAGAGACGTGGCCGGGTACGAGTCGGCATCGCCAAACGTCTTCGATCCATCTAGGCTTATGGAGATATTCGCCTGTGACGCTGCGGCCGTGCGCGAAGTGCTAGATGAAGCCATTACATCTATGCGAGATCTTGTGGACGAGATGAAGAGTGCGAGCAACGAGGGCAAGCTCGAAACATGGACTAGCACAGTCCACGAACTGAAGGGATTGAGTGCCACCGTTGGCGCAGGCGAGATGTATGAGCTCATTCAACAACTCGAAGGTGGGTTGCGCGACCGACCGGCGATCATCGAATCCCCATGTGTCGAGAACCTCGCCCACGCCTACGATCGTTTTGCCGCAGCCGCCAGACGGTATCTGTCAACCGCTTAAATAACCATTTCTCGACCTGCACAGGTGTCTCGGGCCTAAATCGAGTTCGACGCGCACCATACGCGTTGTGATTGATTTCCTTGTGCATACGCGATTCGGAACTGCTTAAATTCGTTAATTGCTCCGCCGATGTAAAGCGTATGCAGATATCGCTCAGGGGACCCAAACGGGCAAGCACGGCATTCGGGCCGAGATCGATCGCTGTACCGCTTCTGGTCCTTTTCCTGTGGGGATGGGCGAGCGGCGGGCACGCCGCTGCAAAACCCTTACAGGTGTCGCTCGGTGTAGCCGGCGCGGACTTAGGCAGTCCCCCATCCGGCGAGATCCCCATTCTCTTCAACGATCATACCGTCTATACCAGGCCGGATGTCCTCAAGCGCTCTCGTGTGCTGGCAGCTCTAGTCAAGAGCGGGCGCCTGTACGTGCCGCTCCGTTCCATGTTCGAGCAGATGGGTGCAACTGTCTCAGTCTCGCTTGACGGCAAGACTATCACGGCCGCCAAGAGCAGCGCAAGCGCGTCGGTGACCTTAGGCAAAGACGAGGTCGTCATCAACGGGGAGTCTCGCCCCTTGGACGTGCCGCCTATGCTCTACAAGGGCATCGTGCTGGTGCCTGTGCGGGTGATCTCCGAGGCACTCGGCGCCTATGTCGAGTGGGTTCCAAGCAAACGCGTCGCCGTTGTGCGCTACATACCCGCCACACCGGCGCCGGCCGCCGAGCCGACTGCTGCGGCGACGCCTGTTCCCACCAGTGCGCCGACCGCACTGCCTGTGCCGCAGCCGTATCCCGGGTTCATCCAAGCGGCAATCGCGTGGCCTAAGAATTACAATGAATTCTCGGCCGGTCAATGTTGCCCCGGGTTCAACGCTGCGGCCGCCTATGCGTTCAATGATTCGCCGCTTGCAGTCAAAGTCGACTACCGTCAAGGCTCCTATGTGACGAGCGATAATTTCGCCGACTCGTTCAACAACCACTATACGTACTTCGCGACGATCGACGGAGGAAGCGCGCTTACTCCCGTGTTTCTCGCAAGGCAGAGCAGCTTGGATGGCCGCTTGGAGTATCAGATTGCGGCTCCGCGGATCTACCTCGGAGTGGGATACCTACACACGTCCACCAATTACGGGTATCCGCATCTGAACGCCGTCGGAGTCGGAATCGAAAAGCTCGCTGACCTGCAGCCGGGAGTCGGTTTCTTCGGCTCGGCGTTCTACTATCCGACGGCAAGCGGCAACTATACGGTTAGCGATCCGACAAGCTTGAATTTCGGAAACTCCTATCGGCAACAATACCGCATCGTGAAGTACGACGTCGGCTTCTCGCTTGTCTGGGAGCGCTCCCCGGTGTATCTCTACGGTGGTTTCAGCGGCGATCGATATACCGCGAAGCAGAACGCACCGATCGGTCAGACGCATGACGGTCCGTATATCGGCCTCGGCGTGAAGCTCTAAGCGGTCGGAGGACCAAGAGATGCTTAAAATTCCGCAGTTGTTAGAAGTACGGCGGCTTGCCGCTCTTATTGCCATAGTGCTTCTGAGCGGGTGCAGCAATTGCAACGTTCCTGCCTTTCACGCCGGCGCTCCCCGGCCAATCCCTGGTGCGACGCCACCGCCCCCGGGCGCAACGCCGCCCCCCGTCGCATTGTCATGCGCGCAGAACGCGATCACGGGCCAAGGAGTGCCCCTTGGGTCGGCCGCCACGTTCGCGGTGCTCGCTGCCTCTACGGTTACCAACTCAGGTCCGACAATTGTCACGGGCGATCTCGGCGTCAGTC